>DASWTK010000089.1:0-22545 GCA_036402175.1 Chitinophagaceae bacterium
GATCAGCAAACACCACCTCCCGATCTGACCTGTTAAGATTCAACTGATCTTATTTATTCATTTAACAGGTTTAATCTATGCAAAACTCAACCAGACCTGCTGCAAGGTTTTGGAACCTTGTACAGCAGGAGAAATCAGATATCACTGCTATTTACTTTTTTGCCATAATCGCAGGCCTGATCCAACTTTCTCTGCCGGTAGGCATTCAGGCTATTATTGGTTTTGTGTTAGGTGGGACTCTTTCCGCATCCCTCATAGTGCTCATTTCAATCATTGTACTGGCGGTATTGTTTACGGGGTTTGTACAAACGAGTCAAATGCGCGTGATTGAGCGGATCCAGCAGCGCATTTTTGCCCGTTATGCTTTTGCCTTTGCTGACCGCATTCCAAAGCTCGATCTGAAAAAGATTGATGCTTTTTATCTGCCAGAGCTGGTAAATCGCTTTTTTGATACCACCGCCCTTCAAAAAGGTCTTTCCAAGATCTTACTGGAAATTCCAGCCGCAATGATCCAGATTGTTTTTGGACTGCTGCTGCTCTCATTTTATCATCCATTTTTTATTCTGTTCGGCCTTCTGTTGATTTTGATGCTTTGGCTCATATTATATTTTACAGGCAGCAGGGGTTTGCAGAGTTCTTTGCAGGAAAGCAGTCATAAATATAGCGTCGCAGGATGGCTGGAAGAAATGGCCCGTATGACCAAATCATTTAAAGTGGCTGCCGAATCGGGTCTGCATTTAAAAAAGACAGACCAGAAAACCATTCAGTATCTGCAGGCACGCACCAGACATTTTGAGGTACTGCTCTTTCAATACAAAACGCTCATCTTTTTTAAAGTGACCATCACAGCCGCCATGCTCATTGTTGGTGTTACACTACTGCTCGACCAGCAAATTAATATCGGCCAGTTTGTAGCTGCGGAGATCATTATTATAACTGTAATTAATGCTGTGGAGAAAACTATCATTAACCTCGATAGTGTGTATGATGTGTTGACCGCCATTGAAAAAGTAAGCAAGCTTACAGATAAACCGATAGAAACATCCGGCAGTTTTACCCTTTCATCCAACAGAGGTTTATCTGTGGAGGCCAGGGCCCTGAGCTTTGAATACGAAGCCGGCAAACCAACCTTATCCAATCTCAACTTTAGCATCCAGCCTGGTGAAAAAGTAGCCATCACCGGCAACGACGGTTCGGGGAAATCAACCCTGCTCCGGCTCTTGTTAGGAGTATATAGGGACTTTACCGGTGTGCTTGCCATAAATAACATTCCCATAGGAAATTACAATCTGGAGTCACTTCGTAATTGCACTGGGATTCTCTTTCCACCAGAAAATATCTTTAATGGCACCCTGTGGGAAAATATTACTATGGGAAGGGAAGATATAGACCGGGATTACGTAGCAGGCCTGGCAGAAGAAATCGGCTTGCAGGCGTATATAGCTTCCCTGCCCAGTGGTTATGATACCGATCTTGATCCTACAGGCAAGCGACTGCCACGGAATGTAATACAAAAAATATTACTACTCAGAGCAATTGCGCATAAGCCCAGGTTATTGGTGATGGAAGAGCCATGGCAGGGCATAGAAGAAAAATACAAAAGCATTATTCAAAATCTGTTGCTTCAGCTAAACGGTACTACCGTGATCATTGCAACCAACGACTTCGGATTCGCAGGTCGTTGTCATCAAAGCATTCAACTTCATTTTTAATACAACGGAAATGAACACACTGAATTTTACAGCCTTTAACCATGTGTACAGGCAGCACCGGAAAAACAGGTTCAGGCGCTGGTTTTATAGTTTGCTGGTATTATTGACCGTCTGCCTCTTTCTTCCATGGACCCAAAACATAAGAGCCAGGGGAACGGTAACGGCATTAAGGCAGGAGCAACGGCCGCAACAAATCAATACTATAATCGGCGGTCGCATAGAAAAATGGTATATAAAAGAAGGCGATTATGTACAAAAGGGCGACACTCTTGTACAATTATCTGAGATAAAGGAAGATTACCTCGATCCCCGGTTACTGCAACGCACTGCTGAGCAGATATCCGCCAAACAGGCTTCCGTATTATCATACGAAAATAAAATAACTGCTACAGCTGCTCAGATAGAGGCGCTGCGGGCTTCGCTGCAGGCAAAGCTTGCACAGCTCACCAATAAATACCGGCAGGCAGAAGTAAAACTTCAATCAGACAGCATGGAAGTAATTGCTTCCGCCAATGACTGGAATATCGCGCTGCTGCAGTACAAGCGGCAAAAGGCATTATACGACAGCGGTCTGGTTTCACTAACTCAATTGGAAGGTCGTAATCAGGGTTACCAAACGGCCCTTGCAAAAAAGATAAGTGCCGAGAACAAATACCTCGCTTCCCGGCAGGAGTTAAGTATTATACAATCAGAAAGAGCTGCCGTGCAGCAGGAATACAACGAGAAAATTTCTAAAGCCGAAAGTGACCGGTTTGGATCGTTGTCGTCTCTGGCATCAGGGCAGGGCGAAATTGCCAAACTGCAAAACCAGTATGCTTCGTATGCCATTCGTAATGGCATGTACTTTATCGTAGCACCGCAAAGCGGCCAGATAGTTCAGGCGCGCAATACTGGCATTGGTGAAATAGTAAAAGAAGGTGAGTTGCTGGTGCACATTGTACCCGATCAGATTGATTATGCTGTAGAGTTATATGTTCGTCCGGTAGATCTGCCATTGGTGGGTGAGGGGCAGAAAGTTCGCTTTCTCTTTGATGGATTCCCTGCCATTGTATTCAGCGGATGGCCCGAAGCTTCTTATGGAACTTACCAGGGCATTGTATCGGCAGTTGAAAGTGATGTGAGTGTAAATGGAAAGTTTAAGTTGTTGGTAAAGGAAGACCGGTCATACAGAGCATGGCCAAAGGAATTAAAAATGGGCACCGGCGCCAATGGCATTGCCTTGCTAAAGGACGTACCGCTTTGGTACGAGCTGTGGCGTAATATCAATTCTTTTCCGCCGGATTATTATAATCTTAAAAAGGAGGAGGAAAAGAAATGAGAGGAGTGATGTTACTGGTATTGATGTGCCTTGCGCTAACAATACAGGCGCAAAAAATACTAACAGAAAACGACCTTATTTCGGTAGTTAAAAAATTTCATCCGATAGCTAAGCAGGCGGCATTAGAAGTGCGGATAGCTGATGCAAATCTAACAGCAAGCCGTGCTGGTTTTGACCCTGTGGCCAGCTTTGATAACAGTCGTAAAGATTTTACCGGAATAACTTATTATGACCATCAGCTAAGTCAGCTTAAAATTCCTACATGGTATGGTGTAGATGTTTATGTTGGAACAGAAACAATTAAGGGTGAAAGGATAAATCCCGAAGAAACAAATGGCAGAATCCATTTTGCGGGTATTTCGGTTCCGCTGATACAAAACATTTTAATAGACAAACGCCGTGCGGCGGTACAGCAGGCGAGAATACTCAGGCAGCAGTCAGAAGTGGTCAGAAAGTCCATTCTTAACGACCTGATTGCGGATGCGGTAACGGCTTATTGGGATTGGTGGGAACAATACCAGTTGTTGAAAGTGGTGCAGGCTTCGGTGCAAAACGCAAAAACAAGATTGACTATGGTAAAAACAGCTTACAGGCTGGGAGACCGTCCTGCAATTGATACCCTGGAAGCAGCCACGCAGGTTCAGTTCTTTGAACAACAGGAAACGGAAATCGCGATGATGCTACAAAAAAGCAGATTGCAACTTTCCCTTTATTTATGGACAGATAAAGAAGTGGCTTATGAATTGCCTGAAGATGTTTTGCCGGAAGCGATGCAACCAGATAATCCGCCCCAGCTTGATTCGTTGCTCGGGGAAGCAATGGTACAACCACTATTGCAAGAGTATGATTACAAATTAAAAGGGTTAGACGTTGAAAAACGATTGAAATTTCAGTCTTTATTACCAGAGGTGAGAGCCAGCTACAATGCCATATCGAGAGACTTTTCAAAAACATTCAATGATGCGCTTTTCAATAATAATTACCGTTTTGGCTTAACGCTTTCCATGCCGTTGCGCTTATCTGAGGGGCGGGGCGGGTACAGGGCCGCGAAATTAAAAATTGAACAAACAAAAGTGGCGCAAGTTGCCAAACAGGTTTCCGTGCAAAACAAGGTAAGGCAGTATTATATTGAATGGCAGCAAGCACTGGCTTTATACCAGCAGCAGCAAAACCTGGTGCGTAATTACCTTGCTTTACAAAGAGGTGAAGAAACAAGATTTTCCAATGGGGAAAGTTCGCTTTTCGTAGTTAATGCACGGGAGGCAAAAACAATCGAAGGGCAGCGCAAGGAGCTGTCACTGGCGGCTAAAATTCAACAGGCAATGGTCCGGCTGCGCTGGGCGGCAGGGGTATACAGTAATTTTTAGGAGCAGTTACGATGACTTCGGTAAGGATTGAATAACAGCGTTGCTCAAAATAACCGAACTTTAAAAGGAATAAACAATGAAACAGCTTAAAGGAGTACACCACGTCACAGCCATTACCAGTAGTGCGGAAAAAATATATGATTTCTTCACTACTGTATTGGGAATGCGTTTGGTGAAAAAGACCGTGAACCAGGACGATATCCACACTTATCATTTGTTTTTTGCAGATGATAAAGGCAGTGCCGGAACCGACATGACCTTTTTCGACTTTCCCGGAATGCCGAAAGGTGTTCATGGCAAAAACGAGATATCAAAATCGTCATTCAGGGTGCCCAATGATGCGGCCCTGGAATATTGGGTGAAACGCTTTGATCGCTATAAAGTGGCACATACTGCCATAGAAGAACAATTTGGTAAGAAAACACTTTCGTTTTCTGACTTCGATGATCAGCAGTACCAATTGATTTCCGATGAATTGAATAAAGGGATTGGCTCTGGCACGCCCTGGCAAAAAGGCCCGGTTCCATTGGAGTATGCCATTACAGGGTTGGGTCCCCTGTTTGTCCGCATTTCTAATTTTGATGCGTTAAAGGCAATGCTTTTATCAGCATTGAAGTTAAGAGAGACCGCACAGGAAGGACCATTTCATTTGTTTGAAACAGGTGATGGAGGCAATGGTGCTTCAGTTATTGTTGAACACAACACGGCGCTGCCCGACGCAAGGCAGGGTTTTGGTACAGTACATCATGCAGCCTTTCGGGTAGAAGATACAAAGGAATTAGAGGAGTGGATTGCATGGTTGAATCAGTTAAGAATACCAAATTCCGGTTTTGTAGATCGTTTCTTTTTTCAGTCGTTATACGCAAGAGTGGCTCCGCAGATATTATTTGAATTTGCAACAGATGGTCCCGGCTTTATGGGAGACGAACCTTATGAAACATTGGGAGAGAAGTTGTCATTGCCACCCTTCCTGGAACCTCAACGTGGAGTAATAGAAAAATCGGTTCGCCCGATAAACACGGTAAGAAGTACAAAAGAATTCATCCGGGAATAGTTTTATGAGTGATAATTGACAACATAAATTGCTGCTAAATAATGCATCAGAAGAATATAGTAACAACAGGAAAGGAAATCGCACCAGCAAACAAAGTGTTGATAATGGTGCATGGCAGAGGTGGAAGTGCAGAAGATATTTTATCGCTTTCTTCGCACCTGAATGTAAAAGATTACGCATTGCTTGCACCTCAGGCAACGAACAGCACCTGGTATCCTTATTCGTTTCTTGCTCCACCTTCACAAAATGAGCCCTGGCTTTCATCGGCTTTGCAACTTATCGGAGATTTAGTTGATGTAATAATTGCCAAAGGGGTGCCTTCCGAACATATATACTTCATCGGGTTTTCGCAGGGTGCTTGTCTGACACTGGAATTTGTAACCCGTAACGCAGCCAGGTACGGTGGTGTGGCAGCGTTTACTGGGGGCTTAATTGGTGATAAAATTTACAATGAAAACTACAAGGGCGATTTTCAGAACACACCTGTATTTATAGGATCCAGCAATCCTGACCCGCATATACCTGTTGAAAGAATATATGCTACCACCAATATTCTGAAGGGAATGAATGCCGCGGTTACCGAGAAGATCTATATAAATATGGGACACACCATCAACCAGGATGAAATAGACCAGGTGAATAAGCTGATTTTTATTAAATAAAATGCAATGTTAAGTTTCGGTAGCGCCGCTTGCAAACGAAAGCACGTGAGAATATAGCTTCTTTCTTTTTTACCGATCCGCTACGTATTTAGCGAAATTATCCAAAATCGCCTGCCAGCCTGCTTTCTGCAACTCAATCGAGTTTTCAGTTTCCGCATCAAAAATTATTTCTGCCTGGGTCTTTCCATTCAGGTCGTTAAAGCTTACTATCGCTTTCCTGCCGTCACTCATCGTGTAGGCAAGTTTTTTTGGTATAACAATCTCATCATAAATTGCTTCAAAATCAAATCCAAAACTTCCATCTTTAGCTTCCATTCTCGCAATATATTTACCGCCAACCGTCAGGTTATTGGTAGCGCTCGGACAACACCATTCCGGAGTTGCGAAATTCCAATTCACAATATGGTCGGGGTTTGTATAACACTCCCAAACCTCTTCAGGGGCAGCGTTTATTAATGAGTCAATTTTTACTTTTTCAATGGCCATGTTTTCGTTTTTATTGTTAAAGTCAATTATTAGCTTATGTTCATCGCGAAACTCTGCCCCTAACTTATCCTTTCGAACCCGCCCTTTCGTTTAATCAGATTTTTATAGTTCCATTGAATTTCTTTGGCTTTTTTCAACCAGCGTTTTAAATCAGTCTGGTTAATTTCTTCAACTGAATTATATATAACCGATGCATCCTTGAATTTTCCTGTTCCTGGTATAAGGTCCGGCTCATCGAAACTGGCGCCACTCCAAAACATCAGTCGCAATCCTTTTTTTAACCTGCTATACCCAACTACGGGGTTTCCTTCAATGAACCATACAGGATGCGCATGCCATATTTTATTTTCAGCCTCTTGCAGATGTTTGTCAATTACTTTTGCAAGCAAATCACATATTTTTTTATCCCCGGGTAACTGGCGGTTATTAAATGCCTGTGTATCCTTATTCATAGATTACTATTTCTTGTTTAGTGCAAACCTGCCACCCAGCCAAACAGATGGAAATGCAATAACCACAAGTGCCACCGAAAACCAAAGTGGCAGTACATTCGCCATTTCAGGTATCTGCGATATAGCTATGTTAGCAGCGATTGCGATAATAGTTCCAAAAATAGCAAGGATATTCACATTTTTCATTGGCTTGTTTGCCGATAATCTGGCTGTGATATAACCCCCGATGATTGCAAACCCGAATCGATACAGTAATGCAACAATATTCATCCACAGGACATTAAATCCGTTTTTCTTTTGCTCCTCCACAGAGGGAAATACTCCAATGGTTTCTAACAGGATATCCATGCCTCTTGTCAGAAATAGAGTGACCAGAAAACCGGCGATGATTGCGCCAATGTTTTTTAGAATGACTTTTGATTTCATTATTCAGAAATTAAGAAATGGTTGCCTGAAGTATTTGTTCAATATTTAGTTTTTTCATAGACATAAACGCCTTTGCTGCTTTACCGGCTTTGGAAGGGTTGCTCATCACTTCTCCTAACATCCGTGGAATAATTTGCCAGGATACGCCAAACTTATCTTTCAACCAGCCGCACATGCTTTCTGCCCCGCTTTCGGTGAGTCGTTCCCAGTAATAGTCTATTTCGTGCTGCGTTTCGCAGTACACAGTAAGTGAAATGCCTTCACTGAATGTGAACCTATGAACCGCACTCTCCATGAACATTAATTTCTGACCATTGACTGAGACCTGGGCGTGTTTAATTCTGCCTTCTTTATCAGGGTTTTCATTAGCTCCGTAACGAAGTGCCCCTTCGACCTGGACTTCTTTGAAGATGTTTGTATAATGCGCAATAGCATCATCTGCTTTACCGTATTGTTTTCCGGTGAACAGAAGGCAGGGAGTGATTTTCTGTCCAACTTCGCTGCCATTTCCGAGAGCTACCTGCCAGGATACGCCAAACTTATCAGTGATCCATCCATACTCATCAGACCAGGGATATTTTCCCAGCGGAGTTATTACGGAACCCTCTTTCCCGAACACATTCCAAATCTTTTCAACCTCTTCTTCGCTTTCAGCAATATAATAAAACGAAATAGATGGATTTGGCTGATACATCGGGCCACCATTTAATAAAATAAATATTTGCCCGGAAATTTCAATCTCACTGACCACAGGGGAATTGCCTGTAATCTTCGAATCTTCAAATGCAGCAGTATAAAGCGCTGCTGCCTCTTTTGCCTGGCCGTTAAACCATAAACAAGGTGTAATTTGTTTTTTCATTTTATTAGTATGATTTATAAATACAAACTAAATCAGGCCACTCTTACAATAATGATCCCATACACATTTTCCTATCCGTGCAATAATTTGCTCTGCTTTTTTAGGTTCATCCTTTGCATCTGACATAAATACTGCTATAGCCACATGTTCATTATTAGGTAATGTAATAATCCCAACATCATTGTATACATCGCTTGAAGTTCCGGTCCTGTGTGCAATAGTTGCCTCCTTAGGCAACAAACCTTTCAGCCTGTTGGAACCGGTATTAGTTTCAGTCATTTTAGTCCACAGAAAGCTGTAACTCTTAGCGGATAGTATTTTTCGTTCAAATGAGGTTAGTAACAATCTTACGATCTCATTTGGTGTGCACCAGTTTTTATATTTTACATCCGGGCTTTTCTGAATTTCAGCCTCGGTATTAATGATAGCCATGCTGTCTATCCCTATTTTTCGCATATACCGATTTGCTACTTGCGGCCCACCAATTTCTTTCAGTAAAATGTCGCAGGCAGTATTACTTCCATGAACCAGCATTAAGGAAAGCAGATCCTCAATGCGAGCCTTGCCGCCGGGAAACACAGAAAGGATCAACTCTTTTTCATAAGGATGAATCAAGTCCGGTAATATTGGAATTTGTTTCTTCATCCTGATCTTTTTTTTATCAACCAGGTCTAACACAGTTAAAGCTATCGGGAACTTGTATACGCTAAGCATTGGAAAGCGGTCATGGCCTTTAATGGATATTGTTTCCTTTTTTTCAATATGAAATACCGACATCCCAATATTTGCATTGCACGACTGAATCACCTCTGTTAATCTTCTTCGTAGTGAATCATTGGCGGTTTTCTTATTATTTATAACACCGATTGCTTTAGTATTTCCTGGATTCGTGTAATAATTATGATTTGCGTCGCACAACCTGGTTGCTGACTGGTCGTCAAATGTTAGCCATGATTTATCTACATTAATGTATACGCCATGGCAGGCAAGTACAATACTGCTGATAAATGCCTTAAAAATATATTTGCTTACTATCATTCTGCTTGTAGCTTTCATAAATCCTATCTGCTGGTGAGATAGAGTCTGTGATTATGTAACAGAAAGCATGGGCAAGATATCCTGAAACAGAATCCGGCATCAGAGATTTCAGCAGAAAACATGGTTTAACAAATACATGTATTTTGTTTGCCGAAAACTGTAGTTGGCACAAACGTAAATGCATTTGGTAGGCTCCCCGGTGTTATGATGATTATTAATAAGTTTAAAATCACCTGCCTGTATCGCTCGTCGCTTAATTCGTGCTGTATGATTATTACAGAATGTTCCCTGTTGCTTTTCTAAACATCACTGATTGATTTTTCTGAAATTGATTATAAGGCATTAAGCCTATAAAATATCAGTTATGGAAAAATTGGTCAGATCCGGTAGAATAATGTTTGCGGCAGGCTTATTGGGGCTTGGATTTTTGTGTTTCGTTTATAATGACTTTATCATTGGCCGCCCGCCTGCTTTTGCGCAGGGTGTTAGCTTAAATATTATACTCTTGTATATTGTTGCAGTTATTTTTGTTCTTACAGTTTCAGCTTTGCTCTTTTTGAAAGGTTGGGGTTGGCAAAGCTGTTTGGTGATTGCTTTCCTGATGCTTTGCTTTTCAGTTTACCGGCATATATTACATTTTAATTTTGGTTTGCCCAATGGGTACAAGGCACTGGCGTTAATGGGTGGGTCTTTGGTCGTTGGCAGTACTTACAGGTCGCGTAATCAGGCTGTCACGAAGTTTAACAACATTGCCACGTTAGTGGGTAAAATACTTCTTGCTGCATTTTTTATCGTTGGGGGTTATTCGCACTTTAGGTTTGCGGATTTTGTAAAAGATTTTATACCTGAATACATCCCATTTCGATCCTTCTGGGGCTATTTTTGCGGCATTTGCCTGATTGCGGGTGGTATTGGCATACATATACCCAGACTTCAAAAACCGGCGGCGGTGTTATCTGGCATTATGCTTAGCTGTTGGTTTATATTTTTGCATATTCCCCGATTTATTTCCAATCCTGCTAATGTCAGCGACCGTTTGGGCCTTTTTGAGTCATTGGCCTTTGCGGGTATATTCTTCTGCTTGACTTTTAGTATTGCAAAAGAGGAAAATGAATTAAGGCATTTCAAAGCTCAGCGCCCCTTATAATTTGTCTTCAGACCTTATGTCATTTGTGATTCTTGCCGTAATAGATTGGTAGAGTAAATAGCCTGGCGCTCCGGATTATACCCTTAACATTGGAACATTGGAAACTGTAAATCGTAGACTATGCTATGCTATCTGCCCGTTTTTTGACACTGCAAGGAATAATATCGAATTTTACGGCCGTGAGAAGAATACTTCTGCATATTTTATTCTGGATTGTATACCTGATTCAAGACACAATCCTGGCGTATTCATGGCATGGTTTAAAGTTGGGAAATCTGCCAACTAACGAAAAAGTATTTATGGCGATATTTCATTGCCTGGTGATACTGGTGCCCAAGCTATTTTTTACTTATTTTATACTGTATGTAATTCTTCCGAAGATACTGGCGGGACGTGGAAGGTTATGGGCGTGTATAGGACTCGGCGTGCTTGCTTTTGCATTTACTTTAGTATTTCAAAGGTTGCTTATAAAATACCTGGTTTATCCTGTCATTTATGATGGCCTGATAGGGAATTCCGATATGCTTAATATAACAAATATATTGGTGAGCATTATGGACATAGGGTTTGTTGCGGGAGCTGCTGTCTTTATAAAGCAACTAAGGCTGCAGATAACAGGAAAAGAAAATGAGAAAGCATTGTTGAAAGAAAAATTGGAAACGGAGTTAAAGTTTTTGAAGAACCAAACAAACCCGCATTTTCTTTTTAATACCCTGAATAATATTTATGCCCTTGCAAGGAAGAAATCAGACAAAACAGCAGACGTTGTGATGAAACTTTCATCTATGCTCCGTTTCATGCTTCACGAGTCAGGAAGGAAATTCATAACAATTGCAGAAGAAATTAAGCTCATACAGGATTATCTTGACCTTGAACAAATACGGTATAATGAACGGCTGAATATTTGTTTTAAAAAGGAAGTGGATAACGAAAACCAACATGTTTCGCCGCTCTTATTACTTCCATTCGTTGAAAATGCCTTTAAGCATGGAGTAAGTGAAACCCGGTTTAATTCTTTCGTGAACATCGACCTGAAACTGAACATCAATAAATTATACTTTCAGGTATCCAATTCAAAAGAGACAGCAGGTGGCCAGAAAAACGAAGGCAATATAGGTTTGTGCAATGTAAAAAGGCAGCTGGAACTCATGTACCAGGATTTTGACCTTAAGGTGGAAAACAATGATACTACTTTTACAATAACATTGAAAGTAAACCTTGATAGTTATGAAAAGTTATAACTGCCTCATAGTAGAGGATGAGCCATTAGCTGCAGAAGTACTGCAGGATTATATAAAGCAAACTCCTTTTCTCCAACTCAAAGGTATTTGCCCGGACGCCTTATATGCTATGGAAAAATTGCAGAATGAAAGAATTGACCTTATTTTTCTTGATATCCATTTGCCAAAGCTCAAGGGAACTGAGTTTCTGAAAACACTAAAACACCCGCCTCAGATTATAATTACGTCAGCCTATGCGGATTATGCATTGCAGGGATATGAACTGAATGTGCTTGATTATTTGCTTAAGCCGATTGAGTTCAGCAGATTTTTAATGGGCGTAAACAAATTGAGACAATTTGGGGAATCTAATTCTTCATCGCAGGTAGTTGTAAATTCTCATGGTGAGTCACCCCAACTTTTTATTAATGTGAATAAGAAAAAGGTAAAAGTTGTATTAAGCGATATACTTTATATTGAAAGCCTGAGAGAGTATATCAGGATAACTACCAGGAACAATTCGCTGCTAACAAAGTTTCAGTTGTATGAAATTGAAGAAATGCTGACCCGTAATAATTTTATCAGGATACACCGTTCATTCATTGTTGCAAAAGATAAAATTGATGCTTTTTCAGCAACTGAGGTGGAGATAAATGGTAAGCAGATACCGATTGGCAGGAGTTATAAAGAATTGGTTATCTCTATCCTGGAAAAACAGTGATCAAAATTATCTTTTATAAGAAGGTGAAAGCGAAAGGGTAAAAACGTTATTTCGCTGACAGTTCTTTCATACAAAACTTGCGTTAACATCCTTGATGTCATTCAGCGTGCGTTTTTCAAGCACTTTAAGGATAGCGTCTCTTGCTTCTGCCATAGCGCGATTTATGCCGCAGGTTTTTTCATTGCAATTATCGCAGCGCTCATAGAAATTCAGGCTTACACAACTGAGAAGGGCAATAGGTCCATCAACAGCGCGGATCACTTTTGCCAGTGATATCTTTTTGGGGTTATCGGCCAGTCGATAACCACCGCCGGGGCCACGCATACTTATCAATATATTCTCATGGCGCAATTGCAATAGGATAGCCTCCAGAAACTTTATTGGTATGTTTCGTTCTTTTGCGATGGTGCCAATCAGTACCGGACTGTCGTCTTTGTAATGAGAGGCAAGATGTGCAAGCGCCTGTAGCGCATACTTGGCTTTTTGACTAAGCATTCTGCAGAATTGATCTGCAAATATGCAAATTCCTGCTTCATTTTTCTTCTTTTTGAAAAGCGTAGCGAAGTGTTATACCATAAGTCCGCGGATCACCGAGCACACCAGCATATTGCCCGGCATTACCCGCTGCCGGAAGTAGTTGTTCAAAATAATCTTTGTCCAGGATGTTTCTGCTCCACACAAAAAGTGTAAGGCCCAGTGGTGCTCTGAATCCTGCTCTTGCGTTCAGCAATGCATATCCTGTTATATTGAGGTATCTGGATGGAGAGGAACTGGAAGAAAAGGAGGAACGATAATAACCATCCAAAGCGAAAAAGAAATTGCCGCCATGACCAAAAGCAGTTGTTCTGTTGGACAGCAGCTCACCTCCAATCGAGCCCGCCCATTCGGAAATGCCGGGCAATTTACCGTTTGAAACATCTTTAAAAGACTGCGCTGCTCCTGTTTCCTCCAACGGCAAAGGAGCATTATTGAAGGAGAGATAAACGCCATCAGTATAGGCCAGGTTGGAGTAAAATGAAAAATGTTTATTGATCTTAATTGCTCCATCTAATTCGAATCCCCGAACCCTTACTTTTTCGGCATTGGCAAGATAACCCCGATTAACGCCAACCTCGGCCGTCTGCACCTGGGTCTGGTAGTTCTCTATGATTGTATTGTGCAAAGTGATATTAAGTGTTGAATTATTTGTTGGATTGGTCTTCAGGCCTAATTCAAAATGCTGCACGTCTTCGGGTTTAATTGTCGCCAACTCTAAAAGGATCTGGTTATTGGCGGTTGGCAACCCGCCGAGATTGATGCCAACAGGTTTATAGCTGACGGAATATGTGGCAAACGCATTTATATTTTTCCTTGCTTTAAAAGCCAGGGTTACCTGACCGGAAAAATTACTTTCGTCAACATCTGCGTTAAAAGCCTGGTCAGTATAAACCGAACGTTTGATAGCCAGTAATTGAGGATCCGTGGTCTGCAGCCCACCATATGTTTTTCTGTCAAAGTCCACTTCTTTTTTGTCATAGTTATAACGGATACCGGGCAACAGGTGAAGCCGGTTGGTAATGGCCCAATCAAGCTGGCCAAATATTGCGGCGCCAAAAGTTTTCAGTTTTGAATTGGTGCGGATACCGTATCCATCCAGCAGTCCCGGCGTTTTCCAGGCATTGCTTGTTGAATTTTGGGAGAAACGCCACTGTGCAGAACCTGATTCTTCTGTATGCACGGGATCAGTTTTTAGATCCTGCGCAATTAGAAATACGCCCGCAACACCACTCAGCCTTGATGAAAAATCTCCTGCATAGCGGATTTCCTGAGTCCATTGCTTGTGTTTGGACGGCGCTTGTGAAAGGGTAAGTACTGGTAAGCCGGTAAAGTCGCGGTCGTTAGATGGGTCCCAGTTCCAATAACGCCACGCGGTAGTAGATGTTAATGTTCCCGCGCCGATCTTCGCATCCAGGTTAACAGCTACGCCCCCTAACTGATTTCCCGACCGCCAGGGAGTATTATGATCAATGATGCGATCGAAGGCATTGCGGGTAGGTAATTGATAATTCAATGCTGCGATAATGGAATCAAATTGTCTGTATCCGGGCCTCTTCGTTTGAACAACACCGGCAAACACCTGCGCATATCCATTCGGTTTTTGATCGGAGACATCGCCGTTGAGTATGATCTTAATTTTACCGGAAGGTTGGTACAACAGCTGTCCCCGTAGGCCAATGTTGTTTATGTCATTTACTGTTTGCTGTGTCACAATGTTTTTAAGTACTCCATTTCTTTGGGTGCCCGAGAAAGAAAATCTTCCGGCTAGTTTCTTTGTCAATGCTCCTGTAATGGACGCTTTTGCCTGTACAAAACCCAGGTTACCATAACTGACTTCAAACGTGGCACCCGGGATAAACTTTGGCGCGCGGGTAGTAATATTGAATGCGCCGGCAGTTGTATTTTTTCCAAAAAGTGTTCCCTGCGGCCCCCGCAATACTTCAATTCTTTCAATATCTATAAAGTCAAGCGAAGTGGCAGCGGGCCTTGCATAGTATACTCCGTCCACATAAAATCCAACTCCCGGGTCGATGCCGTCATTGGTTAGTCCGAAAGTTGAACCAAGACCACGAATGTTTAACGTGGTATTGCGCGGATTAGAAGTGTAAAGTTGTACAGTTGGCACCAGTTCTTTCAGACGATTTACATTAAATGCACCGGTTTCCTCTACCTGTGCGCCACTTACAATTGAGATCGGAATGGGCACATTTTGGGCAATCTCCACCCGCCGCCTGGCAGTAATGACCAGTTCTTTCAGTTCAGAGTTTGTAAAAAGAATGATGGTAATTGTAGAATCTCTGACTTCATCAATCTTTACTTCGGCGGGTGAAAACCCCGCTGAAGTAACGGTCATTATCAATGGAAGCGACTGGGTCAAACTTATAGTAAACTGGCCTTTTACATCAGTAATTTTAAAAATGTCTGTTCCTTTAATATTCACAGTTGCTGCTTCTACCGGTAATTTATTTTCGTCCCGGACGATACCTTTTAAAACAGATTGTGCGGTCGCGATATAAGATGCCATGACGAAAAACATCAATGAAAGATATTTTTTCATTTCTATTGCTTTTAGGAATGATATGCTTGAAGTTGAATCCGGGTACGGCAATACAATACCATGATGTGGTATCACAGCATTCTTAAATATGGCAAGCTTTTAAACGAACATTAACGACATCGCACGAGGGAGTTTTTTAGCGAATGCCTCAAATTAAAACCTGATCCTATGATTAAAAATTTCATGAGAGATTGATTGGAGTGTCAAATATAGGGGCAGTTTATTATCCTACCAAATTAGTAGACAATTATTTTCTTTTCAGACTATCCCCTGGATAGCATTAATTAAAAGGTGTAGATACATCGGGTTACAATTCTGATGTTTTCAATAACCCGCATATGCTGAGAATTAAAAATCCTTTTGGCTGGATTTTGGCCGCAGTTCACCGCTTCAATAAAGAGTCGCGGTCTATTTTCTCACCATTTAGAAATAACATTTCAATTTTTTTCAGATTATTTAAGTCGTCTAAAGGATTTCCTGACAATACAAGTATATCAGCAAATCTTCCTTTCTCAATTAAGCCTCTGTCTGTCCACTTGAAGAATATGGAAAAATTATTGGTAGCGGCAGCTATAGCTTGTCGTTTTGTGAGTCCTTTTTCGTGTAGCAGTTTGATTTCAAGATGCTCCGAGATTCCAGGCATGCTACCAAAAGCATCAGTTCCGCTCCCGGTGAGAAAATGACAACCAGCCCTAATATAAATACCAGCCATCGCATGATCACACGCACCATCTTTCCACCAGGTGGAATCATCTGTCCATTTACCTGTTTGTTTATTCATTGGTAGATGGATCTCAGAAGAATCCAAAATTGCTGCCACAGGTTCATTCCATAGATTATCATGATATTGAAGAAAAGCATAAGTCATAGCTAGAGTTGGAATCAGCGCCGTCCGTGATTGGGCAAGATAGTTTGCCCAATTCCACAAAGCAGTATCTTTTTTCCTGGCAAGAGTATCACTATACCAGTGAATATATTTGCCTTGTTTGTGCGGATAATGTATGAAAACGTCTCTTAACGAATCGGGATAAGCTTCTAAACTATACCGTAAAGTGTGTACTAAGGCATTGACACCTGCTTTAACAGCACTCTTATAGGGCGCATACTGCATCTCACCAATGGTAGCCATGTTAAATGATTTCGATCTCGAGACCATTTTATCATTCATTGCTGCAGGAAACCGGTGGTGCAGAAATGCAATTGATAATCCAGCTTTTTTAAATGAATCTAGTTTATCGATCTGTTTGCTTACCATTTGTACATCTTGTTCGGTCTCAGTCATGCGGGATGTGTCACTGGGTTCAAATAGCTGGTCAAGCCAGAACATTCTTTCAAGTCTCGGAGAAGGATTTGCCTTCAAATAATTATCGCCCCGAACAGGATCGCCATCGAAAGTTACCGCTACTGACGTAACACCCATGTACAGGTAAGCATTTGCATAGCTTTGGCTATTGAGTGTCGCAAAGCCATCGATTAGTCCGGGAAGAATAAATTTTCCACTTACGTCAACAATTTCAGCCTGAGGTGGGACCTTCCCTTTTTTATAGGAACCTGCATAGATTATTTTGCCATTTAGCAGAACAATAAGAGAATTCTTTAAATCATTAGATTCGTTGCCGTAATTTGATACATCCAGAATGGTCCCACCAACTAATGCAACAGGTTTGTTTTGTGAATACAATGTACCCATTGAAAAAATAACAGATAGAGATAATTGGAAGAATTTCTTCATGACATCATCCATTTGTCTAACTTAGTGAACATCACCGACGTTTGCTATTCAGCATTAACCTACTTATGTTTTAGCACTTTCTCTACTTCGTGCCGATACATTCTGCTGATCGGTAATTCTGTTTTACCAATCCATAAGAGATCGTTGGAATAAGATTCAATTTTATTTAACGCAACGATGTAAGAACGATGAATACGTATAAACATATCCTTTGGCAAATCATCTTCAACTGAGGATATGGATTGTTTTGTTATTACAGTACCTGAAGTAGCAACCACTTTGATATAGTCCCTTATGCTTTCCAAATATAATATATCAGCAAGGTTCACTTTTATCATTTTTCGGTCGCTCCGGAAATAAATACTGTTATCGGCCGCAGTCTTAATTGGCTGATCATTTTCTAAAGACAGAGTTCCGTTTAAAGAAGCATCCATTACTTTATTCACCGCTTTCAGGAAGCGTTCAAATGAAATGGGCTTTAATAAGTAATCGACAGCATCTAGTTCAAAGCCTTCAATTGCAAATTTTCTGAAAGCTGTCGTAAAAATTACCTTTGGTGGTTTTTTAAGTGTACGCAAAAAATCTGTGCCCAATATTTGCGGCATTTGAATATCAAGAAATATAAGATCAACTGAACGCTGGCGAATAAAGTTCAATGCCTCTACTGCATCTGAGCAGGTACCAACCAATTCCAAAGATTGGATACTTGAAATATATTTTCTGATCACATCAAGTGCCGGTGGCTCATCATCCACAGCCAAACAACGTATCTTTTTTTCAGGCATATTCAAGGGCTTTGTCTGATTGAACTATTTTGTTTTCTCCGGAAACATTTTCTTCAATCATTATCTGCATATTTACCATAAACATATTTTCCGTCTCGCTGATATCCAGTTGATGTTTGCCTGGATAAAGCAGCTGTAATCTTTTTTTAACATTATTCAAACCAATCCCTTTATTAAGCTTATCAGCTGCAGTTAATGAAGGTTTGCTATTACTCAAATTAAAAAAAAGTTGGTCAGCAATACAGGTAATCTCTAATTTTACCCAGGGATGCCTTAACATTTGGCTGGTACCATGCTTAAAGCAATTTTCAACAAATGGTATCATTAACAAAGGTGCAATCAGCTTATTCTCAAAGTCGCCATGGATATTTACCTCCATATTCAACCGCTTTCCATACCTTACCTTTTCCAATCCCATGTAATCTTCAATTAGTTTTAATTCTTTTTCCAGTAGAACTAATTTTTCATCGCATTCATGGATCATATAATTCAGCATACCAGATAATTTGTTTACTAATATACCAGCCTGCAGTGATTGATTAATTGAAAAGGAATAGATATTATTTAATGTGTTGAATAAAAAATGAGGGTGTACCTGCGCTTTTAATAACTGCAACTCTGCATTTGCATTTTCCTGTATGAGGATAATTTTCTCATGCATTTTGATGTAATAATTCTTAAGCATCTTAATGGTTAAGAACATTGCGCACACAACCGGAGGGCCGCTAATAATAAAATTCATAGAAAAAAACCAGGCCATCAGTAGTTGCTCATCCCTCTGCTTATTGATCAGGTCATGAATCCAAAACAAATGCAAAATGAATAGAATATACGTTACGGCAGTAAATATAAAAACCGGGATAAGAAAACGTTTCCGTTGTCTTCCTAAAATAAACCTTGGATAGAAATAATAAGCGATAGCATAAGTATAACTTATATCCAAAATAAAATATTGCTTATTCCTTAATTGAAAGTTTAAAAATTCCCAAAGGGGTTCGAAAAAAAAGATAGCAGCCCAAAAGCCCCAGAAAATACATTGTCCCAACCAAAAAGCAATATGCCGATAGTATTTGGCGGGCCTTTCATTTGTAAATATGAAGTCATGAAGGGTCATGGGTTATCTTCAAGTTTTAGCATTAAATGGATTGTGTCTCCGCCCCCGCCAGGTATAAATTTGACTTCATAATCGCTTTCATCATAAAATTCACTTAACTTTTTCCTTGTATCCGCAACCAACGATCGCCATTTTTCTTCGCTTGAATTATTTTTCTGTACTTCGGCAAAAGTCAGATTTAAAAAAAGCAATTTGTTTGTAATGGTGATGTCAGAATTTAGCTGATAAGGCGACGAAATGTTATTTTGTAATATATTAATACTTTCTTCAAATATTTTCACAATTACCATCGGTAAAACAAGCTTACCCCTGGCATCCCCGGATATTTTCTCCTGTATTCCAATTGAACTCCCTTTATTCTGTTTTTCAAGTGAAATGAAATTTTGCAATTCCCTTAGTTCTCTTTCCAAAGGAACAAGCTTTGAATCACTCTCATAAAGGGAATAGCTGAGCAGGTCTGATAAATTCAATATCAGTGTTGGGGCCTTTCCCGAACCAGATTGAATATTATCGTAAATACTATTCAGGTACCTGGCAAGTAATTGGGGATGGAACCGGGATTTCTGCAATAGCATTTCGGACTTGTTCTTAAACTTCACTATTTCCAAATTTTCCTTTTGTTGCAGGTACCAGTCTTTTGATAATTTCATTCCCAAGGCAACCGTTGCGATAATCATTCCCCATCGGGTATTATAGTTGCCAAATTGCATTTGATGTTTAAAATCAGGCTCAATCGGTGTTGAATAGGAAACATTGTTGAGAAAAATTCCAGCCATAAAATAATTTATAAATGTTCCCAGCGCATAGACAAACAAAAAACCAAGAATAAAAAGGAAATATCTTTTCTTTTTTATGGTTTGGGGTAGCAAATAATAGATGAAAAAATAAACGGCGAAAATGAATACAGGTGCAAAACAACAAAGATTCAGAAAAGCAAAGTAGTAGGTGTCTGCAATAGAGAATTCTTCAAATTTACGTGGCGCAAGGCTTTGGATATAAAAATATGAACAATACAGTATCCAAAATACAAAATGACGCATAAAGCGATCTGAAGGCTTACTTGAGAATATAAGATCATTCAGTTTCATTTACCAGACATGCTTTATTAATCGCTATATGATTTAAGCATTCCTTTTGCTTGCGACTCAAAAAGTGCTTCTATAAAGTTATTTATCATTTTCTCAATAAAGTAATAATAAAGACCATTTCCCTTTTTCGTGGACGGATGACACTCGTCGACTATTTTGTATAAAAACATCCGGAAGCAGATAATTATTTGCGGGATCCACCAAACAATCGAAAAAATAAATTGCCCGTGCTCCTGAAAAGTAGTTTTGGTATAAACAAATTATAACCAAAATAACTGCGTTATGAAAAAGATAACAGTCATCTCATTAGTCGTAATTATCCACCTTATTTCCTGTAATAAAAATATTGACAAGCCTGTAGTACCCGGGGATCTGCGGTCAACTGCCTCCGCAAATCAAGGTAACGGCCATTTACAGCAAACAAAAACATTTTCTGCCGATGTTGTCATTAGATGGCTCAATATGCAACTTGATATGTTACGGGTGCCATTAGCCGCTGGCACAGGTTCACAAGCTGCCGATCGTGCAATGGCATATTGTGGAATTGCTGCTTATGAGTCTGTTGTTCCAGGTATGCCGGCATACCAAACCCTGTACGGGCAATTGAATGCTTTTCCTGAAATGCCTTTAAGGGAGCCCGGCAAATCTTATCATTGGTCAGCCAGCG
Source organism: Chitinophagaceae bacterium (assembly GCA_036402175.1). Lineage (GTDB taxonomy): Bacteria > Bacteroidota > Bacteroidia > Chitinophagales > Chitinophagaceae > DASPKM01. The sequence goes on from DASWTK010000089.1 coordinate 20,943, forward strand.
CCAATGCCGCATTGGCTGAAATGAATCGTAAATTATTTCCAACTACATCAGCAACCAATAAGGCAAATATTGATAATCTTGAAAACACGTTGAATGCAGTTTATGTAACAGAAACAGATGCTGAAACAATTACACGTTCTATCAAATTTGGTAAAGAAGTGGCTGCAAGAGTTTTTGCATGGGCACTTACTGATGGCTCAGCAAATGTAAATCCACCGTATGTTCCACCAATTGGACCAGGTCTTTGGAAAAGTACAGCCCCTAATTTTCCTAATCCGGTAAATCCTTATTTTAGTCAGCGTCGCCTGATGGTTGCAGGTGTAACCAGCGGAACATCATTAGAACCACCACCTGCTTATTCTACTGATCCGACTTCGCCATTTTTCCAGATGGTAAAGGATGTGTATGATAAAAAAGAAAATCGTACTCCCGCGCAAGAGGCAATGGCGATCTATCATCGTGATGCACCAGGATATCCGGGCGGAGGACAGTTTATTGCGATACTCTCACAAGTGATAGACAAAGCTGATGTGATGCTTGATAAGGCTGCACTTGCTTATGCGAAAACTGGAATATCTATGTTTGATGTTACCACCATCCTCTTCACACAAAAATATTCCTATAATCTTGTCAGACCGATCACTTATATCCGCGATGTAATGGGGCAAAGTACCTGGCTGGCATTGTTCAACACGCCACCGCATCCAGAATTTCCTTCAGGCCATGCTGTGACCGGCGCCAGTGTAGCAACAACACTCACTGATGTGTTTGGAGATAATTTTCAATTTGAAAATCATACTTATGATTTCCTGAATTTTCCGGCACGGCACTACAATTCATTTGATGATATGGCAAAAGAAATGTCCGATAGCAGGGTATATGCGGGCATCCATTACCAGGCAACCTGTGATAAAAGCTTGTTGCTGGGAAAGAAAGTAGCGGAAAATGTTTTAGGTACGGTGAAATTTTTGAAAGATTAAAAGATACATTCCCAGATTCAATGAAGTGTATCTGCGATGAAAAAGGTGCACTTCGTTTTTTTTCACCCAACAAATTTCAAACCATGGAAAAGTATTCTGCAATAAAGCATGTTTCTTTCATGATTGTATTAATGATTTTTTCTGTTATTCCAGCAATGGTAAATGCTCAAAGGAAATGTGTTGACGGTAAGTGCCCCAAGGGGTTCTATTGCTCTAATGGGTATTGCATAAAGTTATGGACTGGTCCTGTATGTCCCCATTGCCCCTATAATATAATCTATAATTACGGTTCACAGTCGGCTTCCGTTTCATTCTCACTTGACAAATCAGATAAAATTTCTGTAAAGATCTTTGATTTGACGGGGAGGTTGATAAAAACAGTTGCTGATAAAATTTTTGAACAAGGTGTACATGAATTACATTGGGATGCAGTTGGTGTAAAGGAATGAATATATATTGCTCAACTTAATACCGGCCCTTATAGGGAAATGAGGAAAATATCTGTTGTAAGATAATTTATCATTAATAAAAAGCCAGGCGAAAAGCATGACTCATGAATAGCTACTGACTGCCTCAAATAGCACATTTGAGTATGATTATTAGGCAGTTGATTAGCTGTGGAA
>DASWTK010000090.1:0-14696 GCA_036402175.1 Chitinophagaceae bacterium
TGTACCAACGGAGTTTAAGTACACCCAGAATTCCTTCTTTTACGATTCCCTTATTCATTTTTGAGCTGCCGTATTTACGATCGGCGAAGATGATGGGAACTTCTTTTATTTTGAAACCAAGTTTCCAGGCAGCAAATTTCATTTCTATCTGGAATGCATAACCTACGAATCTTATATTATCGAGATTGATGGATTCAAGCACTTCTTTCCTGTAGCAAACAAATCCTGCAGTTGGATCTTTCACCGGCATCCATGTGATCATGCGGGTGTACACTGAACCGCCTTTCGACAAAAAAACCCTGTCCCATGGCCAGTTAACGTTTCCACCACCTTTCACATACCGCGATCCAACTGCAACATCAGCGCCACCATACTTGCAGGTTTCATAGAGGCGTTCAAGGTCCTGCGGATTGTGTGAAAAATCAGCGTCCATTTCAAAGATGTACTTATACCCTTTTTCAACGGCCCACTTAAAGCCATGAATGTAAGCGGTACCCAAACCTAGTTTGCCTTTTCTTTCTTCGAGGAATAATTTTCCGGGATAGGCAGACTGCATTTCCCGTACGATGCGTGCGGTGCCGTCGGGCGAACTGTCATCTATCACCAGGATGTGATAACCCTGATGCAATGTAAAAATGGTTTGCAGGATATTGACGATGTTCTCCTGCTCATTATAGGTTGGTATGATGACGAGCTTTTCCAATCCGATGTAAACTACGAAATTACACGTTTTTGTTAGCGGGTTTTTTTGCACGTCCCATAGGGAAATCTTTTAGCCCTTCTTTAACAGTGTACGGTTAAATATCTCGGTGAGTTTCTGCTTGGTATGAAGGGGGAATTCGCCTTTCATCATCCAATCATAGTATTGTGGTTCAGCTTTTAATATATCTGCTACGGGTTTACCCTTATGCTTCCCAAAATTAAAAACTTCAACACCTTTTTCCATGACAAATCTTCGGGCAAGGTCTATTATCTGATCTTCGCCAAGAAAACCGAGAATACTTTCTATGGAATTACCTAACTGCGGATAACGCTCCAGTTGAGCTTCTAGCACTTCGCTTGTGGCCGCGGCATCCACTTCAGCGCTGTGCGCGCCTTCCAGGGTCTTATTGCAATAGAACCGGTAAGCAGCTCCAAGGGTGCGCTGCTCCATCTGGTGAAATATCTTTTGAACATCCAGCAGTTTCCTCGTTGTGATCTCAAATTCCAATCCCGCCCGCAGAAACTCTTCCACCAACAGGGGAATATCAAACCTGTTGGAATTATAACCTGCCATGTCGCAGTTATCAATAAACTGTTTCACTTCATTGGCAACCTGACGGAATGTTGGCGCCTCTTTAACCATATCATCTGTAATACCGTGCACATCGCTGGATCCTGCGGGAATCGGAATTTCCGGATTGATCAGTTTTCTTTTGATCTGGCGTGAACCATCTGTATTCAGTTTTACAATGGCTATTTCTATGATGCGGTCACACGCAAGGTTGGTACCGGTAGCTTCGAGGTCGATGAACGCGAGGGGTCGCTTTAATTGCAAAGGCATTTAGTTGCTTAGTTATATTTTGTGATCTGGTTTGCAAATGTAGTAACATCTAAACCATCATAATTACCCGAACTCATTAAAAGAAGATTTGATTCATCGTACTTCCTGGATTGAAGCCACTCTTCAAGCGCTTCCCTGCGATTGAAAACCATCAGATCCTTTTTGTCAAATCCCTGTTTGACCTTCTCCGGTTCAAGGTCTGGCATTCTTTTCAATTCCAACGCATGCCTGGAATAAAAAACCGCGGCTTCATCAGCTTTCTCCAATGCGCCAGCATATTCCTGCATGAACTGCTCGTTCAAACTGCTGTATGTATGCAGCTCAAGCGCAGCTATTAACCTTCGGCCGGGAAACTGTTGTTTTACCGCTTCAATGGTAGCCCTGACTTTGGAAGGCGCGTGTGCGAAATCCCTGTACACATTGATCATCTGGTTGGAAGCAAGTAACTCCAATCTTTTTGATGCACCTGTAAACGACGCCATGGCTGTGACAAAATCGCCGGCGCTTACACCCAGTTCCCTGCACGCAAAAAACGCGGCGTGAAGATTGAGCAAATTATGATTGCCAAAAACCTTTATTCTCCCTCCGGCATCGTCAATTTTTATGACTGTTTCGCCCGCGGTTATTTTGTGCTCGGGTAAGTCATACGGGATCTTCCTGACAGAAGCTGGATGTTCGTCGACCAGCTTTTGTAATACCGCATCTGTTTTATTATAGATCAGCACCCCGGAAGGATCGATCTTGTCAAGGAAGATCCTGAACTGTTCCAGATAAATATCGAATGTGGGGAAGACATTGATATGGTCCCACGCGATGCCGGTAAGAATTGCGATATGGGGATGTAAAAAATGAAACTTGGGCCTTTTCTCCAGCACACTTGCCGGATATTCATCGCCTTCGCAGATTATCACTGGTGCATCGGTAATGCTCACGGATTGTTCAAATCCTTCCAGTCGCGCCCCAACCAGGTAATCAAATGCCGCTCCCGTCCTCTTCAGCACGTGCATGATCATGGAAGTGGTGGTCGTTTTACCATGACTGCCGCCAACTACTACCCTTTTTTTGTTCCTGCTTTCCTGGTAAATGTATTCTGGGAAGGAATAAACAGGGATGTTCAGTTCCCTTGCCCTCAAAAGCTCGGGATTATCGCCTTTTGCGTGCATTCCGAGTATGATAGCGTCCAGACCGTCCGTGATCTTTTCGGGGAACCAACCGTCACTTTTAGGCAGAATGCCTTGTTTATCAAGGTTTGAGCGCGCCGGCTCGAATATCTCATCGTCGCTTCCGGTAACATTATAACCCTTTCTGTGCAGTGCCAAAGCCAATTGATGCATAACACTTCCACCAATTGCAATAAAATGAACCCTCATTGAGTTATTGTTTGCGCTAAACTATGTAAGTGACAAGGGATTGGCAAAAGTTTTTCGGGTTTCCGGTTTCCGGTTTCGTGTTTCGGGTTCTTCTCCGGAAAAGGTATCCGGATTTGGAAATTCAATTATATATACGATTTTGTCCATAAGAACACAAAACCCAAAACACAAAACCCAAAACCCTAAACCCGAATACTTGCAACTACAAATAAATCGTCTTACTTTGTGGCCTGATTTTTTCCGTATCATCCTTTGAATAGCTTCTAAGTTTAGTCCGTTATTCATGATTAACCTGGTGATCGGTTACACCCTTTGTTTTACCAGGTTTATTATCACTTTAAATACCCACAAAATGAAAAGGACTTTATTAATCATGGCTCTGGTTTTTGCAGCAGCAGCATCGCTTACCTCCTGCGCTGTTCAAAAGGGCGGATGCAAGGTTTCTCAAGGATATGTTGGATACGGAAGCCGTTAACAACCTATCACTCAAACTTATATTAAAAGGTTACCTGTTTGGTAACCTTTTTGTTTTAAAGTAAATAGCAAAAAAATGGGGAAACATGAACTGGATATCATTAACAAAGGAAGAACAGTTGAAACAGATCAGGGAAAGGTCCGGAGAAAAGGCCCAGGTTATATTCAAACATAGCACCAGGTGTGGCATCAGTTCGCTTGCAAAAAGCAGGCTCGAAAAGGCAAAGCCTGCAGAGGGCATCGATTTCTATTTCCTGGACCTCATCAATTACCGCTCACTTTCTCTCAAAGTGGCCGAAGTATTTAATGTATACCACGAATCCCCCCAGGTTCTGATCATACGGAACGGGGAATGTATTTATGATGAAAGCCATCTTGGGATTTCAATGGATGACATTGTGAAACACGCCGCCTGAGTTTATCCGGCCTGTATTTCGGGTTCAATCTTACGGCGACTGTATTGTTCGATTCGCCTGGTCACCCAAAGCGATAAAACCAGCCAGATAATGCCCACGGCAAACCCCGCCATCACATCACTTGCATAGTGTACCCGGAGGTAAATCCGGCTGAATCCTATAAGCAGTATCGTGATCATTAGAAGTGTGATCAATACCGCCCTCAGCCAGGGTGTGGAAATATTTTGCCAAACAAGGTAGATGAGGAGACCGTAAAATGAAAAACTCATCATCGCATGCCCACTCGGAAAGCTTAATCCAGCAGCTTCCTTCAGCAATGGAATAAGTGGACGCGGCCTGTTAAATATGAACTTCAGGAGGAACATGAGCGACAATCCGCCGATTGCCACAACGGGAATCTTTATGGAATACCACCGGTGCTTTTTTATAAACAGAAAATAGGCGATCAATACAAGGTTTGCCGGTATCAGAAAACTGTGTGTGCCCAGGAACGTCATGAACTGCATAATTGCAGTATTTGTATCATTCACATAGTCTCTCAGAAAATCAAAGACTGCAAAATCAAATGATTCTTTTTTGAAATAAAAAATCCGGAATGCTACATAAATGAAAGTAAGGAACGATAGAAAAAACAACAGCCAGATGATCAGCAGTTCTATTGACAAGAGCGCCAGGCTCGCAAAGAATTTTTTTATCTGTCGTGTCAAACCCGTTTAATTTAGCTTAAGCTATCATGAATTTCCGAAGCTTAAAATTAACCTATACAGTTCCATATAAAAAAACCCGGCCAAAGCCGGGCTTCATATAGTTTTCAGGTTGAATATTTTATTATACAATCTCGCCTTCCAGGTCGTAATCATAAGCCTTTGTGATCCTCACATTGACAAATTCGCCAACCACTGGCTTAACGGACTGGTCAACCGCCGATGAAATGATCACTTCATTGTCAACTTCAACACTGTCAAATTCAGTCCTTCCAAGGTAGCGGCCCGCCTCTTTTTTATCAATGATAACCTTATAAACGTTACCTACTTTTTCCATATTCTTCTCATAAGAAATTTCCTGCTGCACTTCCATGATATCCTGTGCCCTTCTTTCTTTTTCCGCTGCCGGAATATCATCTGCAAGTCCATATGCCGGAGTATCCTCTTCATGCGAATACGTGAATATCCCTACCCTGTCGAACCGCTTTTTCTGAAGAAAAACTTTTAATTCTTCGACGTCATCGCTTGTTTCGCCGGGGAAGCCCGCGATAAGGGTTGTGCGAAGGCAAATGCCTGGAACTTTTTCTCTTACCGCGCTGATAAGATCCTCCATTTCACTCCGCGTGATCTGTCTGCGCATCGCTCTAAGCATATTATCGGCCGCGTGCTGAAGCGGCATGTCGAGGTAATTGCAGATGTTAGGGCGATCACGCATAACATCCAGCACTTCCATCGGGAATTTATGCGGGTATGCATAATGAAGGCGAATCCATTCAAGTCCTTTAACATCGCTGAGGCGACTCATCAGATCGGCCAGCATTCTTTTTTTATAAAGGTCGAGCCCATAATAGGTAAGTTCCTGAGCAATCAGCATTACCTCTTTCACTCCTCTTCTCACCAATCCCTCGGCTTCTTTTACGATCTCTTCTATCGGTTTACTTACATGGTTACCGCGCATGAGCGGTATTGCGCAGAATGCGCAGGTGCGGTTACACCCCTCCGATATCTTCAGGTATGCATAATGTTGAGGTGTGGAAAGCAGTCTTTCCCCCAATAATTCGGTTTTATAATCGGCCTCAAATCGTTTTAAAATGAGGGGCAATTCCATGGTCCCAAACCACGCATCAACCTCGGGGATCTCATTTTCCAGATCAGCCCGGTACCGTTGGCTAAGGCAGCCGGTTACGTAAACCTTGTCGAGTTTGCCTTTCTGCTTGAGTGCAACCTGATCAAGAATGGTGTTGATGGATTCTTCCTTGGCACGCTCAATAAAACCGCAGGTATTGACGATGACCACATTATGATCCAGTTTTCCACTTTCATGCACAACGGGGATCTCATTTGCGAGCAACTGGCCACTCAGTACTTCACTGTCGACCATATTCTTGCTGCAGCCTAGTGTAATTATATTGACCTTGTCTTTTTTGAGCGTTCTTGCTTTCATAAATGAGCCGCAAAGGTAACTTTTGAAGACTGTATCCGAAAAAGGAAAGACATCTTTAACAGATAGCTTAATTTTGCCGGATTCTGAACCATCAAAAACACAACAGATGAAAAAAATTTTGGTCGTAATCCTGGCATTGATCGTTCTGAAAACCCAGGCCGATGCACAGTCAATGGGTAGCAGTTACCGCACCGCCCTGGGTGTAAAATTTTACCCCGCCGCAATCAGTGTCAAGCATTTTATCAGGGAGAACCGCGCATTGGAAGGACTTGGCTATTTCTGGAATTATGGCTTCCGGTTCACAGGACTATATGAGATCCATGGTGATTTCAATGGAGCGCCAGGACTGAAATGGTATGTAGGTCCCGGAGCACACATCGGTTTCTGGAATGACGACTGGAAAAATCGCTATCCTACCCGTGAACATGGCGTTGCGATTGGAGTTGATGGCGTTCTCGGTCTCGATTATAAAATAAAAGGCGCGCCTATCAATCTAAGCATCGACTGGCAACCTTCCTTCAACATTGTTGGATACAGTTATTTTTCAAGTTGGGGTGGGTTAGGCATCAGGTACACATTTTAAGTGACTTTTTTAAGCTTGTAATATGGGGCTGTCCGAAAAAGGGACAGCTTTTTTTTTGTCTGAATGCAGGTTGCGTATAAGTACCTGAAATTTTGAGTATCTGTATCGTTTGCAATAATTACATCCACTCTATTTTTACGCTCATTATTCACCTTAAACATATAATATGAAAACCCCAGCATTGCAATTCACACTTATTCTTGTAGGCGGTCTTTTTTTAGCCGGTTGCGGCGATGGAAAAATCCCGGTTGATCAGGAACAGGCGCGGCCTTTTGTAATTTCGGTAAAACAGGCTAAGGAATATACCAACAGCTTTGAACAGGGACGGGCGGATCTCGCAGTGCGGTTAAGAGATTCCAGCTTTCTGAGAGACAGTTTCAACCTGCCCAATGCTGAGATGTTCAGCAGGCATGCCATTGCATTATTATTGAACGCGGAAGGCGCAGAAGGTGTAAGGGTCTACCTCGGACGTGACGCGAAAGGTCAGGTTCGACTTGTTTTATTACCTGTTGATAAAAATGGTAAAAATATTATCGGAAGACTTATTTCAAACAGCACGGTCTTTATTCCGGGTGTTTCATCTGCATACGCGCAAGGCAACGAAGGTGAAGCCATTGAAAATGGCCAGCGCTGTCCCACTATGTGCGATGAAGGCTGGTAAAGTGAAATATCATGAACAATTTTGTTAGCTTCCTGTACAGCCAGTCAGTATTGTTACCCCTGCTTATTGGCCTGATCCGCATCAGAAAGATTGAACGAAGTTTTCACCCTTTTCTGGTGCTGATCATGCTGGCGGCGCTGACAGAACTACTCAGCTTCATCAGCATAAAGATGTTTCAGACCAACGCAATTGTTTCGAACGTCTATTGTCTGCTCGAATGCCTGCTGATACTTTACCAGTTCTACCGCTGGCATTTTCACGCCAGACACCGTAAATGGTATTGGGTTATACCGGCAGCGTTATCGCTGGTATGGATCATAGAAAATTTAGTCTTTATGAAAATAACTGATTTTGGCCCCGTGTTCCGGATCAGTTATGCATTCCTGATAGTAGTGCTAAGCATTAATGAGATCAACTATCTTATTACACACGAAAACCGTCAACTGTTCAGGAATGCACGATTCCTGATTTGCATCGGCTTTATCATCTATTTCCTTTACCAGATATTGTTTGAAGGCTCACTGAATGCTGCTGCAGAAGAAAGCAACCCTGTGATCTCAAACCGGATCATTTCCCTTGCAGTGTACATCAATGTGCTGGTTAATCTGATCTTTGCTGCGGCTATGCTTTGCATACCTGCAAAAAAATTCGACTTCAACCGTACAATGGAAAAACTAAAGAAACATCCTGGAAGCAGCAGGTAGCAGCTGCGTGGGAATTAAACTGGTTAGAATGGGTAATGATATTTTCCATACTACTTTGATCATTGGGCTGCTGATTGCGATCATCATTGTTTTTTTTATCGTTTCAATAGTGCGTTATCACCGTCGTTATGTCAGGCTGCAGCGTAAGCGGATATTTGCGGAGATCACTATCCAGGAAAATGAAAGAAGAAGGATTGCAACAGATCTTCACGACAGCCTTGGCCCACTGCTTTCTTCGGTTAAATTGCAGATCAACTCTATTGAAATTCAGGATCCCGAAGATCAGCAGATCATTCACAAAGCCGGAAGGCATCTTGATGAGATCATCAGCAGCATTCGGGAGATATCTTATAATCTGCTGCCCAATACGCTTCAGCGAAAAGGCCTTTCCGATGCCATTAAAGAGTTTATTGGTCATATCAACAGCAGACACGTTCTGAACATCCGGTTTTATCAGGTGAAGGAGATTACTATTCCTCCTGAAAAGGAGATACATCTTTTTCGGATGATCCAGGAGATCGTTCATAATACCCTCAAACACGCAAAAGCAAAAGATCTTCAAATTGCATTAGGTGAAGAGAGCGGGAACATTTTAATTTTGACAAAGGATGATGGAATTGGTTTCGATATTGAAAAAGCAAAAAAGGAGACCACCGGGCTGGGATTAAAGAGCATAGAAAGCAGGGCCGAAATCCTGCAGGGTGTTATCAGTATGGAATCGATACCCGGCCAGGGAACCAGTTACTTCGTAAAAATTCCACTTTAACCTTCTATGAAATACAACATCCGGCTTGTAATTGCCGACGACCACGAGATCTTCAGGGACGGGCTGGCGTTAATGTTATCAAAGCAACAGGACGTTGAATTGGTTGCTCAGGCACAGAATGGAATGGAACTTATCCAGCTTGCCGGGCAGCATCAGCCGGATGTGATCATGACGGATATTAAAATGCCGGTCATGGATGGCATTGAGGCGACCCGGCTGTTGCTTCAAAGAGATCCTAAACTTAAGATCATTGCGCTTTCGATGTTTGATGAGGAGAACCTGATTGTAGATATGCTGGAAGCCGGCGCTAAAGGTTATCTGCTGAAAAATGCCGACAAACAGGAGATACTGGAGGCTATCAGCAATGTTTACGAGGACAAAACCTATTATTGCAGGCATACATCCGCGCGACTGGCTTCAATGATAGTCAAAAGCAAGTTCAACCCCTACAAAAAGTCGGAACCCGTAAGCTTTAATGAACGCGAAAAAGAGATCATACGAATGATCTGCCAGCAGTGCACCACCCAGGAAATTGGCGAAAAATTATTCCTCAGCAAGCGCACTGTTGAAGGTTACCGTACAAGGTTACTGGAAAAGATGAATGTGAAAAACACGGCGGGGGTGGTGATTTATGCGCTGAGGCACCATTTTATTACGGAGAAAGAACTGGGTTGATTTGAGGATTTGAGGATTTGAGGATTTGAGGATGAATTGAATAATTATTTAATTGAATAATTCATCCTCAAATCGGCTAATTATCAAATCCTCAAATCTGCTTATTGGCTTATTGGCAAAATTGGCTAATTATCTCTCCAGATTAAACAAACTATCAACAAACTCATGCTTATCAAATACCAGCAAGTCCGTCATCTTTTCTCCTACTCCAATAAACTTGACCGGTATTTTGAATTGATTGGCGATCGCAAGGACAACTCCGCCTTTCGCAGTCCCATCCAGTTTGGTAATTGCCAGGGCTGTAACGTCGGTGGCCGCCGTAAACTGGCGAGCCTGTTCAACGGCGTTCTGGCCGGTGGAACCATCAAGCACCAGCAATACCTCATGCGGAGCTTCAGGAATCACTTTCTGAACCACCCGCCGGATCTTACCCAGTTCCTCCATCAGATGCGCCTTATTATGTAGCCTGCCTGCTGTGTCGATGAGAATAACGTCTGCATTCCTTGAAACCCCGCTTTGCACCGTGTCAAATGCCACAGCCGCAGGATCGGACCCCATGGGCTGTTTCACAATTGGTACGCCAACACGTTCGCTCCAGATGGTTAGCTGGGCAACCGCTGCCGCGCGGAAGGTGTCGGCCGCACCCAACAGCACGGATTTCCCCGCCGTTTTAAAATTGTGGGCAAGCTTACCTATGGTGGTTGTTTTACCAACTCCGTTAACCCCCACCACCAGGATCACAAAAGGTTTTGATGGCAAATCCGATTGAAATGAATAGGTGGATGACTCAGGAGCATCCACTAATATGTTTTCAATTTCATTTTGAAGTATCGTGTTGAGTTCACTGGAATTCACGTATTTATCTTCAGCAACACGCTTCTCAATCCGCTCAATTATCTGTACGGTAGTCTCTATGCCCACGTCCGCGCTTACCAATGCCTCCTCCAGGCTGTCAAGCACCTCTTCATCAACTGTGCTCTTACCTGCAATGGCTTTAGTGAGCCTGGACAAAAACCCTTCTTTGGTCTTCTGCAATCCGGCATCCAGCGTTTCCTTCTCTTTTTTACCAAATAACTTTCCGAAGAAGCTCATAATGAATCTGTTTAGTTCTGTGACCGATCAGAAAAATGAACCGGAAATAGAATTTTCCTAATCGAAATAACCAAAAGTAGTGGACCAGCAAAGAATCGTTCCGTATAAACAACAAAAGCCGTTCCCATGCGGAAACAGCTTTCGAATCTTACTAACTCATATAATTATTTTGCCAGGAATTCTTTGATCTTATCCTTGTGCACGATTGCTTCTTTGAATGTGTACGCACCGGTCTTCGGACTACGTACGGCACGGATCACTTTAGTCCAGTTTTTAGCTTCGGCCGCAGCCTTCTGGTCTTTTGTCTTGATCGCGGTTTTTGCTTGCTTTGCCATGATAATTCAATTTGAATTGTTCAATCACACCGGCCACTCAGGCCTGGCTGCTTTGAATTTACTTGATTTCTTTATGAACCGTGTACTTCTTCAGTATCGGATTATACTTTTTCAACTCCAGTCTTTCAGGAGTATTCTTTTTGTTCTTGGTGGATATATAACGGCTGGTGCCGGCTTGTCCACTATGCTTGTGCTCGGTGCATTCCAAGATTACCTGAACACGATTTCCTTTCTTAGCCATTTTGAGTGTTTTAAAAACAAAAACCAACCCCGGCTTTCAGCGGGGATATATTAAACTAGATTTTTTCGCCTGCTGCTCTCAACTCCTTAATCACGGTATACAAGCCACGCTTGTTAATGGTCCGCAACCCTTCAGTAGATACCTTCAGCGTTATCCATTTATCCTCTTCTGCCAGGTAAAAACGCTTTGTCTGCAAATTGGGCAGAAAGCGGCGCTTGGTCTTGATGTTTGAGTGTGAAACAGTGTGACCGGTCATTGGAACCTTACCCGTGATCTGACATACTCGTGCCATTGTTCTGATTTTAAGGACGGCAAAGGTAAGATTTATTGTTGAATATCATACAAACCATGGCCTGCTTTTTTTAGGTAAATAGCAATATGGCGACACTTAATTATTTTTTAACTTTCGCTGATGATCAGGCTTCGGTACTTTGGTAACTAGTTTGGCAATTATGAAAAAAAGAATATTCAGGGACATTAGCTGGCTTTCGTTCAATGCCAGGGTTTTGCAGGAAGCGGCAGATCCTACCGTTCCTTTGAGGGAAAGGGTCAGGTTCCTTGGGATATTTTCCAATAACCTCGATGAATTCTTCCGGGTGCGTGTAGCTACCCTGAAAAGGATGGCCGAGATTGGCGCCAAGAAGAAGCTGGATATGCACATGGAAGATTCCCCGGAAAAGATCCTGGAAGAGATCCAGGCTATTGTGCTTGAACAGCAAAGTGATTTCAACCGGATCTGGGATGGCATTTTCGCGGAACTTCAGAAGGAAAAGATCTGCATCGTCACTGAACGTCAGCTGAATAAGGAACAGCAGCGGTTTGTGCAGCATTATTTTGACGAGGAAGTAAGGCCAAATATCATCCCCCTGATGATTGAAAGCATTCAGCAGTTTCCCTATCTGCGCGATAAATCCATTTACCTGGCCGTTGTGCTTTCCCGGAAAGATGGATCCATGAAGCGTAAATACGCGCTGATTGAAGTGCCCAGCAAGGTCTCTGGAAGATTCATACTGCTTCCATCCAATCCGGGTGAGCATTCCATTATTCTGCTGGAAGATGTGATCCGTTACAATCTCAGAAGCATATTCTCATATTTCGGGTACGACAGGTACGAATCGTGGATTTTCAAGCTCACCAAGGATGCTGAAATGGATATTGATAATGACATATCCACTTCGCTCATTCAAAAAATAGAGAAGGGCGTGAAGAACCGGCGCAAAGGGAAACCTGTGCGGTTTGTTTACGACAAGGAGATGGACCAGGGGTTACTGGCTTACCTTATAAGGCGACTTGATCTTACGAAACAGGGCGCAATGATACCGGGCGGCCGCATTCACAACTTCAGGCATTTTATGGACTTCCCCGATGTATTCCCTAAAAAGAACCAGCGTAAAAAGCCATTCATGCATCCGTTGTTGATCAAAACCTCTCGTGTCACCGACGTGGTTTTGCAGAAGGACATCATGCTGCATTTTCCTTATCACTCTTTCAACCCGGTAATAGACATGCTGCGCGAAGCGGCAATGGATCCCGACGTTACCGTTATCAAGATCACGTGCTACCGCCTTGCACCGAATTCAAAAGTCATTAATGCGCTTATTAATGCGGTGAGAAACGGAAAGCAGGTAACGGTTATGCTTGAACTTAGAGCGAGGTTCGAAGAAGAAGCCAACCTTGAATGGAAAGAACGGCTGGAAGAAGAAGGCGTGAAAGTGCTGATCAGTATACCTAATCTCAAGGTGCACGCAAAGATCTGCCTGATCAGGAAAAAAGTGAACAACAGAACAATCCAATACGGATTCGTAAGCACCGGCAACATGAATGAAAAAACCGCAATGGTATATGGTGATCATTGCCTGCTTACTGCCAACAAGGATATCCTGGCGGATATCAACCGCATTTTTATTTATCTCGAAAAGAACAAGGAAGGAGTACCATTGCTGAAGCACTGTCAGACACTCATCCCCTGCCCCGGTACGCTCAGAAAAGAACTTGAGCGTATGATCAACCGCGAGATCAAGAATGCAAAAGCGGGAATACAGTCAGCCATTATTTTAAAGATGAATTCATTGTCTGATGATGCATTGATATCAAAACTTTATGAAGCCGCAAAGGCTGGCGTAGAGATCAAGCTGGTTATCCGGGGTATCTTCTGCATGTATTCAGAGAACAAGAAATTTCTGCATCCGGTCAGGGCAATCAGCATCGTAGATGAATACCTCGAACACGCAAGGGTGTTCATATTCCACAATGGCGGCGACGAAAAAGTTTATATATCTTCGGCCGATTGGATGGTGCGGAATCTGGATCACAGGGTTGAGGTAACATGTCCTGTTTTTGACGACAACATCAAAAAAGTGATAAGGACAATACTGGAGATACAAATGAAGGATAATGTAAAAGCGAGAATACTGGACAACGAGCTAAGTAATAAATATGTAACCGACAATTCTCTTGAAAAAGTACGCTCACAGATTGATATCTACAATTACCTTTACCAGAAGACTTTGAAAAAACTTGAACCGGTTCAGTCATCAGGCCCTTCGGTTGAACCGGCTACCATCTGATTTTTAATAAAATATTTCTTCATCCTTATGCGTCTTGCAGCGATAGACATTGGCAGCAACGCTGCACGGTTATTGATCACGGAAGTGATCTCCAATAATGGCAAGCCGCAATTCAATAAGCTGAATCTCGTTCGTGTTCCCCTTCGGCTGGGTTTTGATGTTTTTGAAAGAAATGAGATCTCCAGCGAAAAAGAAGAGATGGTTTTGAATACTATAAAATCCTATAAATACCTGCTGGATGTTTATGATGTAAAATACCTGAAGGCCTGCGCAACTTCCGCTATGCGCGATGCGAAAAATTCCGCTGCCATCATCAATCGCGTTAAGGCCGAAACTGGCATCCTTATAGAAGTGATCTCCGGTGATACGGAAGCAACACTGATTTATGAGAATCACGTGGCCGAGAACATGGACACCGATCATTCCTATCTTTATATTGATGTAGGAGGCGGAAGTACCGAACTTACTTTTTTTGCGGATGGCAGGCTGGTATCCAAAAAATCATTCAACATAGGAACCATTCGTTTGTTAAAAGGACAGGTGGAAGAATCATTGTGGGATGAAATGAGAGACTTCATCCGTACTGCCCTGAAGGGTCACGATCAGGTGGTAGCAATCGGGTCGGGAGGAAACATCAACAAGGTGTTTTCATTGTCGAAAAGAAAAGAAGGAAAACCCCTTACCCTTGATCTGCTGAAAGATTACCACAAGGAACTCAGTAATGTTTCTATTAAGGACAGGATCATATTATACAAGCTTCGTGAAGACCGGGCCGATGTAATTGTTCCCGCATTGTCGATTTACATTAACGTAATGCGTTGGGCGAATGCGCCGGAGATTTATGTTCCGAAGATCGGACTGGTCGACGGACTGGTTCAGCATTTATACGAAGAAGTGAAACTGAAGAATATAGTTGTTTAGATGAAAATTTATAAACCCCAAAGATGTCTGTAAATAAGGAAATCAAGCGTATCACTACTAACACGCTTCAGCAACTGAAGTCCAAGGGCGAAAAGATCTCGATGATCACTGCTTACGATTTTTCTTTCGCGCGGCTTTTTGATAGTGCAGGTATTGATGTCATTCTCGTTGGCGATTCGGCCTCAAACGTAATGGCAGGG
>DASWTK010000091.1:0-4200 GCA_036402175.1 Chitinophagaceae bacterium
ATTACCAGGCAACCTGTGATAAAAGCTTGTTGCTGGGAAAGAAAGTAGCGGAAAATGTTTTAGGTACGGTGAAATTTTTGAAAGATTAAAGGATGTATTCCCAGATTCAATGAAGTGTATCTGCGATCAGGAAGGGGCACTTCATTTTTTTTCACCCAACAAATTTTAAACCATGGAAAAGAATTCTGTAAAAAAGCATGTTACTTATATGATAGTATTGATGATGTTCTCTGTTATTCCAGCATTGGTAAATGCACAAAGGAAATGTGTTGACGGTAAGTGCCCCAAGGGGTTCTATTGCTCTAATGGGTATTGCATAAAGTTATGGACTGGTCCTGTATGTCCCCATTGCCCCTATAATATAGTCTATAATTACGGTTCACAGTCGGCTTCCGTTTCATTCTCACTTGACAAATCAGATAAAATTTCTGTAAAGATCTTTGATTTGACGGGGAGATTGATAAAAACAGTTGCTGATAAAAATTTTGAACAAGGTGTACATGAATTACATTGGGATGCAGTTGGTGTAAAGGAAGGAATATATATTGCTCAACTTAATACCGGCACTTATAGGGAAATGAGGAAAATATCTGTAGTAAGATAATTTATCATTAATAAAAAGCCAGGCGAAAAGCATGACTCATGAATAGCTACTGACTGCCTCAAATAGCACATTTGAGTATGATTATTAGGCAGTTGATTAGCTGTGGAAGCAGAAGCATTATGCAAAAAGTCGAACCCAGGCAGTTCGACTTTTTTAAGTTTTGGTAGTCCCGTCCAGAATCGAACTGGAATATCAAGTTCCGGAGACTTGCGTACTATCCATTGTACTACGGGACCAGTCATTCCGCTGAAAGTCAACGACTCCCACCGGAATAAGACCGCAAATCTACGCCAAAAATCTCACCTGTATCGCATATTCAACTAAACAGGTATAGGAAGCGGATCTCAAATTTCCCACCACCAACAACACAAAACCAGAAACACGAAACCCGAAACCCAAAAACCAAAACCCAAAACTCAAAACCCCAAACCCACTCCCACCCAAACACTCCTCCCCCTATTCCTGAACCCACCAATATCAGAAAACTCCTTTCCGAAAATATTATTCAACTGAAGGTTCACCGACACATGTTTGTTGATAGTATAAAAACCTGAAAGATTAAAGAGCGTATATCCGGTAATGGTATTCCTTCCTAACGCGCCGAATGGACCTAAATCCGGATCATAAAAAACATCCGGACGATTACTGGTACTCCGCATGTCAAGAAGCAAACGAAGATTTTCAACCGGCCGGTAAGTCGCACTTACATTTACAATGGTTGATGGACGCCTCACCAACCCCCGCACTTCCGTTGCTGTGTTCAGAAAAGCTCCATTCGCATACAACTGTACCTGGTATCCCTGTGTTTTTACAGTATCTATTGCCGCGGGACTATATTCCAATCTCCCGATATTGATGCTCGCGTTCATGCTGATGTCAAATTTCGGAGAGAAAATTATCTGACTTCCAATCTCAAATCCTGTTGTGATCAACTTTCCCGTGTTCAGGTATACATCGCCGCGGTAATCTGCGAAACCTAATGAACTTACCGGTTTGTTCTTTTCCCATAAATAAGCATAATCAATAAAGTCCTCAACCTGGTTATGATAAACACTCAGCTTCATTACCAGCACTTCTTCAATGATGGTTTTGAGACCAGCTTCTGCAGTAAAAGACTGCTCTGCTTTCAGGCGGTTGTTACCACGACTGATACCAGACGTAAAATCACTTTCGGGTGCAAACTGCTGATAAAGTGAAGGTGCGTTGAAACCCTTCGAAAAGTTCAGATACAGAAGCGTTTTTTCACTTGCCTTGAATGAAGGATTGATCTCAAAACTCACAAAATTCCCGAACTGGCTGTGATTTGTGAAACGAAGACCAGCTCCGAAATCAAGTGAACGTCCATTGCCGACGGGCAGTTTCCAATCGCCACGCGCATATCCAAACGCCATGCGTGCCTTTATTCCAAGCGTATCGTATTTGGTTACTGAAGTATAATTGAAAGAACGGAAATATATCGTTGAATTCACATTCATTTTCTCAGTGATAAGTCCCGCGCCTCCTACGATAGAAATGTTTTTAAAACTGAAATTCGCCTGCGCTTCATTAGAAAAATACTTTCCCATGTATTCGCTCGTCAGCGTACTTCCATCATAAGTCTTGGGATCATTCGCTATCAGTGAGGAGTCGTCATCAGCCTTCCTCGAAGTATTGGTGTAACCGCCAAAGAACTTCAATGAAAGATCCTTGTTGATCACTTTTCCTAAACCGTACGAATAAAGATGACGGTTATATCTTATCACGTTGTTCTCATCATCGCGGTAAGCGCCATCATCGATGTCTGATCGCTGATTTACCCTTCTGTAACTTCCATATACATCCCACCCGTTCTTTTCATATCCGATCTTTCCAGATACATCATGTTTGCGAAAACCATCCCTCTCATTTCCCTGAAACCCACCTGTATTCGTACCATTGTCGATGGTTGAATTGAATCCATTGCTGATGGTGTTAGCATAACCAGCCTTTCCATAAAAACCCGAAGCATCACCATAGCCGATGTTTACATGATTAGTAGTAGCGAAAGTTTTATCGCCGAATGAACCTGCCTGCAGGTTTGCGTTCCCATTGAAACCCTGCTTTGAATATTTTTTGGTGATGATATTTATACTGCCACCAATTGCTGACGACCCATACAATGTTCCCTGTGATCCGCGCACGATCTCGATGCGTTCAATATTTGCGAGTGAAAGTTCGCTCAGGTCAATCGTATTATCAGGTGTCGCAGCATCACTCAGCTTCACACCGTCTACCATGATCAGTGTTTGCCGTGCATCGGCCCCACGCAGGAAAAGATATTGCAACGAGCCGGGGTTCTGGAAATTACCCGTTGAAAAAACACCTTCATACCTTCCAAGAAGGTCGGCTACATTCTGATAAGGCAATTGCTGGAAATCTTTTGCGGTGATGACTGTTACGCTCTTTGGTGCATCCAGTACTTTTTTTTCGGTTCGGGTGGCAATGACCACCACTTCGTTCAATTGTTTTACGCGGGTTGAATCTTCCTGCGAAAGGAGAGGGCTGCTGATCGTGATCGCAGCCACAACAAAAATGCTCTTTTTCATGTTGAGTTTTTTGGTGACTGCTTCCGGAAAAAATGAAAGAGAAGGTAAACGCTGGTTAGCTTTTACATTCCATGCTTTTCACCCGAAAGCCGTGAATGACGAAATTTCGCTCCTGGCAGGTCTTCTGGCTCGTTTGCTGTTGAACACCTTCCCGTCCGCCTGATGCGGATAGTGGTTTTAGATCCAACAGGTGCAAGTAATTTTAAGTACTCGCCAAACTTACAGCTACGGGGATAGCGCCGGACTCTCACCGGCTTCCCTTTTAATCTGTTGCGTTCAAATGAATGCACACAACAATAACCAGGTGCGGCTGCAAATGTATATAAGATTTGCTAACGGCCGGATGCAAAAATTTCCGGACATGTGGATAAACGATCACTGCCGTTCAAACTGCAAAGAAATTCCGGCATAGTAATTCCGCGGGGCTGCTGTATTATAATATCTCCCGCGGGGGTCATTAATATCATTTCCTAAACTGTATACCTCATCAAGTAAATTTTCGGCGCCCGCATAAATATTTGCCCTGATCTTGCTGAACACTTTTTCAAATCCTAATCTCATTCCAATCAAATGATAAGGTTTCGCTTTATCGGTATTTGCATCGTTAAGAAATATTTTCGAAGCGGAATAAAAGGACGGCTGCATATACAATCCATTCTTTGCTTTCAGCTGCATTGCAAATGAAACCGTATGTTCCGGCACGCTGGGCATTGTTTTGCCTGAAAGATCTACAGTATCTTTTGTAAAACTGCCATACCTGAAATGACTGAATGAATAAGCCGCATTAACATATACATGTTCTATAAAGCCTGAAGCGTTTGAGAATAATGTTGAATACGCACTCACTTCAATCCCTTTCTGATTGGTATTGCCGGAATTAATAAAATAATCAGCTCCCGAATTATCTCTTCGCTGCACAAGTGTATTGGTAAGCCTGAAATAATATGCAGCAACTTCTGTGAATATCCTGTTTTTTCCAACCCTGAACCCATTCCTGATACCCAGTTCATAATTCCATCCTGTTTCAGCTTC
>DASWTK010000092.1:0-16345 GCA_036402175.1 Chitinophagaceae bacterium
GAAACCGGAAACACAAAACCCAAAACCCAAAACTCAAAACCCAAAACCCTTCAGTACTTTTGCGCCGCATCAAACAACAACCTATGGCTGCCCGCACCGACATATTTACAAGTCCGGATTATTTTCAGGTAGACGACTTACTTACTGAGGAACAGAAGCTTATACGGGAAACCGTTCGCAATTATGTGAAAAAGGAGATTTCCCCCATTATCGAAGATTATGCGCAGCGGGCCGAGTTCCCGCAGCAGATCGTGAAGCAATTGGGCGATCTTGGCTGCTTTGGTCCTACAGTTCCGCAGGAATATGGTGGAGGTGGCCTGGATTACATAAGTTATGGTTTGATGATGCAGGAGCTGGAAAGGGGTGATAGCGGCGTTCGCTCAACGGCCTCCGTTCAGGGATCGCTGGTCATGTTCCCTATTTATGAATATGGTAGCGAAGAACAACGGAAGAAGTTCCTGCCGAAGCTCGCCAGCGGCGAATGGCTTGGGTGTTTTGGACTTACTGAGCCTGATCATGGCAGTAACCCGGCAGGTATGCTTACCAATTTCAAGGACGCGGGCGACCATGTTATTCTGAATGGTTCCAAAATGTGGATCAGCAATGCTCCATTCAGCCAGGTGGCCGTTGTATGGGCTAAAGATGAAGCGGGTGATATACGGGGAATTATCGTTGAACGGGGAATGGAAGGCTTCAGCACTCCAACAACTCATGGTAAATGGAGCCTCCGCGCTTCAGCTACCGGGGAACTTGTGTTCGATCATGTGAAGGTTCCAAAAGAAAATATACTTCCCAAAGTAAAAGGTCTGAAAGGCCCGCTCAGTTGCCTTACAAAAGCCAGATACGGTATTGCATGGGGTACTGTAGGCGCGGCAATGGATTGTTACGATACTGCTTTGCGCTATAGCCTGGAAAGAGTTCAGTTTGATCGCCCGATCGGTGGATTCCAGTTGCAGCAAAAGAAGCTTGCGGAAATGATCACCGAGATCACCAAAGCTCAATTGATGAACTGGCGGCTCGGCTCATTGATGAATGAAGGAAAAGCTACTCCTCAGCAGGTATCGATGGCTAAACGGAACGGTTGTGAGATTGCGGCTAACATTGCACGTGATGCCAGGCAAATGCTCGGCGGAATGGGTATCACAGGCGAATATTCCATCATGCGGCATATGATGAATATCGAAAGCGTCATCACTTATGAAGGCACGCATGACATTCACCTGCTTATAACAGGTATGGATGTTACCGGACTGAACGCCTTCAAATAATTATGGTAAACGGCTAATCAATGAATTAGCTAATTTTAGTCCATGAGAATTTACCTGATCGGGTTTATGGGAGCGGGCAAGTCGTACTGGGGGCGTTTGCTGAGTACCAAGCTTACACTGCCATTTTTCGATCTTGATAAACATATTACCGAAGAAGAGAACATTTCCATCGTCGACATTTTTGCAGAGAAAGGTGAGGAGTACTTCAGGATGATGGAAAAGGAATCATTGCACATTATAACGGAAAGCCACGACAGCTTTGTGATGGCGTGCGGCGGCGGCACGCCCTGTTATTTCAATAACATCGATTACATGAACCAGAACGGAACAACTGTCTGGCTCAACACAAGGATGGATGTTTTATTCAACAGGTTACTTAAAGAGAAAGAAGCAAGGCCGTTATTACGTGATCTGTCAGATGCGCAGTTAAAACAGTTCATACTTAAAAAATTTTCCGAACGCCGGATATATTACGAACAAGCCGACCTGGTGATTGAAGAAAGCGAAGCCAGTGTTGATTCCCTCATACAACTCATCATGCATGTCTAAAACATTTCTGATCATTGCTTCCATTCTCGGTGCTTTATCCGTTGCACTCGGAGCATTTGCTGCGCATGGATTAAAGAAAGTGGTACCCGCAGAAACAGTAGCTACATTCGAAACGGGAGTACGCTACCAGTTTTATCACACATTTGCCTTACTTGCAATTGGATTATTGCTTGGCAAATTTCAGAGTCAATGGCTGGGATGGGCGGGTTATTGCTTCATCATCGGCATTTTACTTTTTTCCGGTTCGCTTTATGTTCTGACAGCGCTCAAGGCAACTGAAACCGTAGGACTGAACGGCATCGGGATCATTACTCCATTCGGCGGTTTGTTTTTCATTGCGGGCTGGCTATTGATGCTGATCG
Source organism: Chitinophagaceae bacterium (assembly GCA_036402175.1). Classification (GTDB taxonomy): domain Bacteria; phylum Bacteroidota; class Bacteroidia; order Chitinophagales; family Chitinophagaceae; genus DASPKM01. The sequence continues at coordinate 2,180 of DASWTK010000092.1, forward strand.
CTATCATCAAACAATAATTTATCATTTGCATGGCTTCAATCGGTTGTTCCTGGAGTGGGGGAAAGGATAGCTGTTATGCATTAATGCAGGCTATACACAAAGGAGATCAATTACGGGTTCTCGTGAACATGATGAATGAAAATGGAAAGATATCCCGTTCGCATGGGCTACCCCTCGGCGTTTTGCAGCAACAAGGTGATAGAATGGGAGTACCCCTGATCGCAAATCCCACTTCGTGGAATGAATACCGTGAGCATTTTGTTTCAGCACTTAAAACTATTAAAAGTGAATTTGGAGTAGAAGCAATGGTGTTCGGCGACATAGACCTTCAGCCGCACCGCGACTGGGAAGAAAATGTTTGCAGTGAAGCGGGATTGTCTGCGGTTTTACCACTATGGCAGCAGGACAGGCGCGCGCTTGTAAATGAAATGATCGGCCGCGGTATCCAGGCCATGATCGTTTCCTGTAATACAGTAATGGGGGAAGCATTTCTGGGAAGAAATATCGATCAGAAGCTCGTAGCAGATCTGGAGGCCCTGGGCATTGACCCTTGTGGCGAAAATGGCGAATACCATACTGTGGTGATTAATTGTCCGCTTTTTACTTCACCGGTCATGCTGCCGCGTTATGATAAAATTCTGCACGACAACTATTGGTTTTTGAATTGGCTGCATGATTAATTATCTTTGCGGCCCATGAATGAGGCGGTAAAAATATTCTACTCTTATCTAGCTTTCCTGCGCAGCGCCTGCGCTAATGTCCCATAAGGTTTGACAGCCTTTTTTTGCAGGTTTCTCAATTAAAAAATAAATGGCTGACTGCCTTATCGGCTATATCGGCATAAATAAAAAAAGACGTTAAATGAAAAATATCGCTGTAATAGGAATGGGAAAAGTGGGCTCTCTGGTAGGAACGCTACTGCACGAAATGTTTACTGTTACCGGGGTGGATGCAGGCAAGCCTTCACAGGAAGTTCCTTTTAAAGTTTTGCAGGGAAATGTGAAAGACACAAAATTCCTGAAGGAATTGATCGCGACGCAGGACGCAGTTGTTTCCTGTTTGCCTTACGATATGAATCTTCCGGTAGCGGAAGCCGCTTTCGAAGCTGGTATACACTATTTCGATCTCACAGAAGACGTTCCAACTACTAAAGCCATTATGAAAATGGCTGAGACTTCAAAAGGTGTAATGGCACCACAATGCGGACTGGCGCCCGGATTTATTGGAATTGTTGGCGCAGACCTGTACAACAGGTTTACGAAGCTGCGCGATGTTGAACTAAGGGTAGGAGCATTGCCCAGGTATCCAAATGGGTTGATGGGATATTCCTTTACCTGGTCACCAGCCGGTGTGATAAATGAATACATCAATGACGCGGAAGTCATTCACAACGGCGTTCGCAAAATGGTGCCGTCGCTTGATGGGATTGAACTTATCAATATCGAGGGACAGGAATTCGAAGCGTTCAGCACCAGCGGTGGATTGGGAACGATGTGTGAGACATTACAAGGGAAAGTTGATACGCTTAACTATAAAACTATACGTTATCCCGGCCATTGCAAGCTGATGCGGTTCCTGCTGTATGAATTGATCCTGAAAGAAAAAAGGCAGCTTGTTGAACAGATACTCACCGAGGCCAAACCTCCGGTGCGGGAAGATGTGGTGTATGTTTATGCAGTTGTGGAAGGTTGGAAAGGAGAGGAGCTCGCACGAGAAGAATTTTATAATGCATACCATCCTATCGTGATCAATGGAAAGGAATGGCGGGCTATTTCGTGGACAACTGCCGCTTCGGTTGCGGCTGTGGTGGAAATGGTGGCCAATGGTGAATTGCCCCAAAAAGGATTTATCAAACAGGAGGATATTTCTTTCAATGCGTTCTGCAAAACAAAGAATGGCGGATTGTATGTGAAGTATACGGGCGCTCCGGTCTAGCTCTGGGTGCGACCAACTTTCGGTCTGAACAGATTGAACTGCTATGCCTTACGGGCGTGCCGGTGTTCAGGATACCAAGAAAACTTAACAGATATTCGATTTCGGATATTAGCCCGAACGGCCTATATTTGCAGCCGATTTTGAAGGTCTGGGTTTGGATCCTTAACGGATCATATCCCGGATGAATCAGATCAGGTCCCGTAGCTCAACTGAATAGAGCATCTGACTACGGATCAGAAGGTTTCAGGTTTGAATCCTGACGGGATCACAAAAGCGCAGTTCAAACGGCGCTTTTTTTCATTTTAATATTCGTCGGTACATACATTTCCATATCGCATTAACACTTTTTGAACTTGCTGATCATATACTCCGCATCCCCACTTTAAGGTTTATGTATTCTCATTTTTTTGTACGAACATTGACCATTGAAACCCCCGGAATGAGTCTCAAATTTGTATTGGATAAAACCGGTTGAATTGATTTTTGGGCAGGCATAGAACCCGCAAGCGGGAGAAGCAGCACATTCAATAACATCAAACAAAAATCTCATGGCTACGTACAAAACACCTGGTGTATATGTCGGGGAAAACTCTTCATTACCGCCTTCCGTAGCAGAAGTCGAAACCGCCATTCCCGCATTTTTTGGCTTCACAGAAAAAGGCATACGCAACGTTCCGCAACGCATTGTTTCAATGGTTGAATACCAGTTATATTTTGGAAAAGCAGAACTTGAAAAAAATATTGAGGTCACTATACAGGGCAACCAGGTAACTGTTACGCCGCCAAAACAACGATCCAGGTATGTGTTGTATTATGCCATGCAATTATATTTTGCCAATGGCGGCGGACCGTGTTACATAATTCCCCTGGGTAACTTCAATGATGGCGGAGCTGCCAATCTTGAAACTTATACCAACGCACTTGATGTAGTTGCAAACTTAGATGAGCCAACGCTGCTTGTCTTTCCTGACGCACCATACACTATTCCCGGCGATTATTATCAGTTGGCGAAAAAAGCCCTGATGCAATGTGAACGTCTGGGCGATCGTTTTGCAATTATTGATGTTTTGTATAATGAAAGCCTTGAAAAATCAAAAACGGATTTCAGAGACAGTCTTGCGCTGGAAACCAACCTCGCAAAATATGGCGCTGCTTATTTTCCTTACCTCAATACCAGCATAAGTTACGAGTTTGATACAGCCAGCCTGATAGTTAATGGCACTGCGCAACGTGAATCAGAGCCCGCTGTAACAGTAGCATTTGAATCACTTACCAATGCAGAACAGAATCGCGTAAAACAAAAAATAGAGGAAATGGGTGTTGAGCTCACTCCCTGCGCTGCAGTGGCTGGCATTTACGCGCAGGTAGATACTTCCCGTGGCGTTTGGAAAGCGCCTGCAAACGTAGGAGTGAATTCCGTTAAATCACCATCGATACCAATTTCCAATGCTGAGCAGGAAGATCTTAACATTGATGAGGATGGTGGTAAATCTATTAATGCTATCCGGTCATTTGTCGGACACGGAACGAAGATTTGGGGCGCAAGAACCCTTGCCGGTAATGACAACGAATGGCGATATATAAGTGTGCGCCGCTTTTTTAACATGGTGGAAGAGTCGATCAGGAAATCGACACGCTGGGCTGTTTTTGAACCCAACGACGCTAATACATGGACGAAGGTGCGCGCCATGATTGAAAATTACCTGCTGTTGAAATGGAAAGAAGGCGCACTGGCGGGAGCCAGGCCAGAGGACGCTTTTTTTGTGCGCGTCGGCCTTAACCAAACTATGACGGCATCAGATGTGTTGGAAGGCCGCATGAATGTGCAGATAGGGCTCGCAGCTGTAAGACCCGCCGAGTTCATAGTACTGCAGTTTACACACAAACTTCAAACCTCATAGTTACAATCATTAAAAAGGAGATGAAGCGCTTTTGTATTTGAATCAATTCAGTAACTGATACTCTGAATTACCTCCTTCAGGAATTTGTTTTCATCAATTTTATGGACTCCCAATCTTACTACTACCAATTTTTTTGATGGTATAACATAAATATTCTGTCCGCCATAACCATCGGCAAAATACATATCTGCCGGTACATCGGGATACCAGCGTTTAGTGGAATCATTTTCGCCGAAGCCGTTAAGCCAGAACTGGTAACCGTAATGTTTTTGCTTATCAGCTATGGAAGGAAGAATTGACTCTTTTACCCAGTCGACGGATAAAATTTGTTCTCCGTTCCATCTGCCGTTATTGTAATAAAGCAAACCAAATCTTGCAAAATCACGTGCTGTCGCATAACTATAGGACGAGCCGATATATGTACCCGAGGCATCGGGCTCAAGTAGTATTGAATACATATTTATTTTGTGGAACAGGGATAAGTAAGGAAATGCCGCATAACCTTCTTCGCCAACCGTATGGCGGATTATGCGGCTGAGAATATTGGTATTGCCACCTGAATAATTAAACACCTTACCGGGTTCATGCTTTAAAGGAAGTTTTGCAGCAAATGCAGCCATATCGCCGCGCTTAAATAACATATTGGTCACTTCGCAAGGCTTTGTATAATTTTCTTCATAATCCAATCCCGTAGTCTGCTGCAGAAGTTGCTTTATGTTAATTCGTTCTTTGGCGGTATTTTTCCATTCAGGAACCGGAGCTGGCCCATCTGGATTTAATTTTCCATCTTTCACCAAAATACCAATTAATGCTCCGGTCAAGCTCTTCGAAACTGACCATCCCAGCATTACTGTGTTCTTATTAAATCCCGGGGCGTATTGTTCGCCGATAATTTTTCCATCATATATCACCAAAACTGCTCTGGTAAATGCAGGCTTTCCATCAGAACTTGCGTGCATGACATTATCTATAGCCCGTTGCAGTAGTGTATTATCAATGTTGGTGGGAAGGCTGTCTGATAATTTGTTGCCGTACGGCCAGGGAATACTATCATCGTTCGGATATGTGGCGGAAGGCAGCACAAAACGCTGCTGCCTAACTTGTAATTCGCTAAGATCGTTAATGAGCGTACAACCAAGCCCTTGCCGGAAAATTGCCTTTTTTTTGGCAAAACCCCATACAGAACCAGTTACAGATGAATCTTTTTCATTAACCTCATATGAACCCAATGACAATGGAAAACCGCCCAGATCTTCCTTAAGAATATCAGCCGGTTCGCGGTGCTGAAGGTAAAAAGCAGACGCCATATTTTTTGCGCCATACCCGCTGATAATAGGAAATGCCCGCCATGCGTATTGTATGCCGATAACCAGAAGGATTAACAGCAGCAAAAAGACTAACCATAGAATCATTTTGTACAATCGCATTACGAGAGTTATTATAAATATACAAATTAAAAGTCCCCTGAAATCAACAGTAAAAGTTACAAAAGTAAGATGGTATCAAAAGGGTGTACTCCAGAATATTTGCCAGAGTTCATTACGATTGAAAGTAAAAAACGGAAACTATAATTCAATCGGTAGCTTGTAACATTGCACTGGCAATATGGCGGGCGACGAGTGAATTCTCAGACTGGTTAAAAAGCAATAACCAGTGCAGAAGTTATTGAATGATTCGATTTTACTAATGATGTTCCTCTTTCAAAAAAAGGATTTCTGTTCACGAGGGATTTCAATTCCAGCCGCCACAACAGGTTTTTTCCGATTGACCGGTCTACATTCAGTGAAAGTCCTTTTATCTCAATTCCATTTCCCGCAACAGGTGCAATTATGACTCCGTTTTTGTCACTATAATATTCCATTCGAAGTGCATAAGCCCATTTATCTTTCCGTTGATAGCGCAATATGAAAACTGGCGAATACCAAAAATTCATCCGGGAGCTTCCTTTAGCATTTTGTTCCATTCCTGCGTCAACCCCAAAAATAATACTTAGCGCAGAGCTGATTTTATTTACCAAATAGAAATTGTGGAAATACCGCATTAATCTACCTGTATCCGGCTTGTCATTTCCTATAAAGGTGCTGGAATTTAGCAATAGATTGTCTGAAGGATTATAGGTGATTTGGGTACCGAAAGCCGGTGTATTATTTCCATCTGGTCTTTTTATTCGCTGCCATCCATTCAATATTAATAATGAGATTCGCCAATGTTTGTTCACAGACGCATAGCTTATCTTAATTCCAGCTTCATAATAGGGAGAATTTTCGGCAAGGATGCTCCTGGTTAAGGTCCAGCCATCTTTACTAATAACAGATTCAAATCCGATATGTGAGGGAAAAATACCAGCATCAATCCAAATATCTTTTTTCTCAAATAGCTTAATGCCTATTTGGGATTCATAAATGTGCCTGAACAAAGACGGCTCTGCAGCCAGGTTCGATTCCGGATATGTACCGGCCATCAGACCAATGCTTGCCCTAAGGTTTTTGTTTTTGTAAGAGAATTTTACGAGGGCCAGGTTTATGTTGAATTCATTATGGCGGTTATGATTGTATAAAAAAAACGGCCTTTGATGATCAGAGGGTTTATTGAAATCATAAGAGTAGTACGCATCAATGAAAAAATCCCATGACAGGCCCGATTGATTTGTTGTATCCTGAGCGTTTGAAACAATTACAAAAAAGATGAAAATACTGTAAATGCTTTTCACTTTCGTTTGTTAAGATCAGATGGTTTTAAATTTTACTAATACCAGAAAGGCAAGTGCGATAGCCATCAGCCAAACCAGCACTACAAACAAAACAGATTTTAATTTTGTGTTGTTGTCCTCCATTTAATCCTCAATTCGTTTCAGTTTTATTGTAGTAACAGGAGAAACAATCAAAGGAAATTTTTCTATTGTAACGTTTGCGGGGTCCAACCCAAATCCCCTTTCTTCCGAGAGACTGATCTCTTTTAGCCAAAAGTGAAGTTTCATCATTATTCTCTCCCAGATGGGCAATTCATTATCCTGGCTCAGGTATTTCTCCATCACTATAAAAACAAAATCACCAACCACGTTACTTCGTTCCAGGCTTTCGTAACGGCTGGTAATATTTACTTCCTTATTTGCAACAAGTTCTTCCACTACTTTCCGGAACATTAGATGTATTCGTGGTTGAACCCTGAACCCTAACCTGAATTCAACACGAATAATGTCATTCGGGATAATATGATCAACTTTATATTCGGCCGTGTAAGGAACGTCCAGAGTATCAACATGCACGAACCAGTATATATCAGCTCGTTTTGGTTTTTTGTTTAAAATTGAGTAGATGGTCTTATGTTCAATCTCTTTTGGATTATCAGCACTTGTCAGGAATACGAGATGTGTTGCATATTTTGGTACAGACCGGTCATTGCTCAATTCCTGAATTTTGGGTACGTAATCTTCTAATCGTACAAATTCAACATACCGGTTCTTTATTTTACGCGCCTTGAACCAATTATACATAACAAGGAATAACAAGCCACCAACAATCAGGGTAACATAACCTCCGTGCGGGAATTTTTCCATATTGGCATACAGGAAGCTAAACTCTATACCAAAATATACTAAGAGATATAAGTAGATCAGCCCAGGCTTTGTTCGCCTTAAAACAAGGTAATTTGCAAACAGAATAGAGGTTGCGATCATTGTGACTGTGATCGCCAATCCATACGCAGCTTCCATGCTGGTCGCTTTTTTGAAATATAGAACGATTCCTATACAACCGATAAAAAGTAAAATATTGGCGGCAGGTACATATAGTTGCCCTCTTGCCTCCGTGGGATAATTAATCTTCACTTTGGGCCATAAATTCAAACGCATGGATTCACTGATCAAAGTATATGAACCCGAGATCAGCGCCTGGCTTGCGATTATAGTGGCAGCTGTGGCTATTGCAATACCAAAATATACGAACCATTGTGGCATTACGCCGTAAAAGGGGTTAAACCCGCTTTCAATCAACTCTGGAGAAATAAGCTCGCCGTTATGGTTGCTTAAAAGCCATGCTCCCTGTCCGAGATAATTTAAGATGAGGCATGTTTTTACGAAAACCCATGCATAACGTATGTTCCATTTTCCACAATGGCCTAAGTCTGAATATAACGCTTCAGCTCCGGTTGTACACAAGAAAACGCCACCCAGTATATAAAATCCGTTCGGATAGGATGTCAACAATCTGACAGCATAGTACGGATTGAACGCCTTTAATACATGAAGGTCATCTGACAGGTGTATGCATCCCAATGTTGCCAGCATGATAAACCAAACTGCCATTATCGGCCCAAACGAACGTCCAATAAAAGCAGTTCCAAACTGTTGCAAGAAAAATAAAACCGACAGGATACCTATAACAATATAAATTATTGTCCATTGACTGATGTTGCCAAGAGCGGGGACCTGTTTCAACCCTTCTATGGCTGAAGTCACGGATATCGGAGGCGTGATCATTCCATCTGCCAGCAACGCGGCTCCGCCGATCATTGCTGGCACCACCAACCATTTTTTCCTGCGCCTGACAAGAGCAAACAGTGAAAATATTCCACCCTCGCCTTTATTGTCGGCTTGCAGGGTCAGGATAACATATTTTACGGTGGTTTGCAAAGTAAGTGTCCAGATAATACAGGATAATGCACCTACAATCAGTTCTTCCGAAATGATCTTCCCATTGGTGATGGCGTTAAGTACATACAATGGCGAGGTGCCTATGTCTCCGAATATAATTCCCAGAGCGATTAACAGGCCGGCGAACGAAGCTTTCTTATGAGAGACAGACATTTCAAAAAATATAGATCAGGACAACAAAACTATAACCCGTTGTCTTTTGATTTCACCTGACAAATCAATCTTTATAAAATCTTTATACGCCCGACCTTAATCTGTTTTCTTTTTAACTGAGTTTTAATTTTGTATATTCCAGACAATGAGAACGCTGTTTATCAACACCGTGAGCAAGAGGAGACAATATTTGCTCAGCTCTATAATTGTCATAACGGTTTCCCTGATTTGCTTCGGATTAGCCTCTTATGTCGGATACCGGGTTGTAGCGCTTATACTTCTGGTAACAGTTTCTTTGATTGCGATCACTTTTGATATACTTCCGGTATTACTGGCGGCTGTATTGTCCGCCTTTATCTGGGATTTCTTTTTTATTCCGCCTCGTTTCACCTTCCACGTTACATCCACAGATGATGCAATCTTACTACTCATGTATTTTATTATAGCAATGGTGAATGCTGTTTTAACTTATAAAATCAGGCAAATAGAAAAAGTAGCACGTCTAAAAGAAGAAAAAACCAATGCGATCAAATTGTATAACACCTTATTGAATTCCTTATCTCATGAGTTACGAACACCTATTGCAACAATTATCGGCGCCACCGATAATTTGCAGGAGGATAATGTTAATCTTAGTCCGGCAAATAAGGCACAATTGCTTTCGGAAATTTCTAAAGCTGGTTTAAGGCTGAATCAGCAGGTTGAAAATCTGCTTAACATGTCAAGACTTGAATCTGGTTTTATAAAGCCAAAAATGGATTGGTGCGACATCAATGAAATAGTTCATTCCGTCGTTCAGCGTATCGAAGAGAAAAAAATAAGCCAGCGGATCATCATCAATATCAATCAGAGTCTCCCCCTTGTCAAATCGGACAAAGGAATGATTGAACAGATTCTCTTTAATCTGATCAACAATTCCGTGTTGTATTCAGAACCAAACAGTAGAATTTACATCTCCGCGATGTGCCATGCGGATATCTTACGAATTGTTATTGAGGATAATGGCAGGGGCTTCCCCGCAGAAGAACTGGATAATGTATTTGAGAAATTTTATCGATTAAAGGGTACTACGACAAGCGGAACCGGACTTGGACTTTCAATAGTGAAAGGATTTTCTGAAGCATTGGGAGGGAGTGTTCACCTGGAGAATATTGATACAGGAGGAGCAAGATTTACAGTTTCAATTCCGGCAAAAACATCATATATCAAGGTCTGATGAACAAAGCGGAAATTCTCATAATCGACGATGAAATGCAGATACGAAAGCTGCTGGAGATAACCTTGCAGAGTAACAACTATGCAGTTGCAGATGCAAGGACCGCAAAGGAAGGAATTATCATGGCCTCTAACCATCCTCCCGATCTTATTATCCTGGATTTAGGACTGCCGGATAAAAGCGGGCATGAGGTCTTAAAAGAATTACGTCAATGGTATACAAATCCCATTATTATCCTTTCAGTCATAAATAGCGAGGAGGATATAATACACGCCCTGGACAACGGCGCCAACGATTACCTTACAAAGCCTTTTCGAACCGGTGAGTTGTTGGCTCGTATTAGGTCGGCTTTGCGAAGTTCAATTCTGGAAGATAGCGACCCTATAATTCGATTTGATGATTTAGAGTTTGATCTTTCAGCCAGAACGCTGAGAAAGAATAATGAGCTGATCAAATTGACGGCAACAGAATATTCATTGCTGGCAATTTTTGCACGGAACGAAGGAAAAGTATTAACCCATCAGTATCTGCTGCGTGCAGTTTGGGGACCTGGCTATATTAATCAATCTCAATATTTGAGAGTGTTTATTGCTCAGATCAGAAAAAAAATTGAAAATGATCCCAATCGGCCAGAGCATCTGATCACAGAATCTGGTGTGGGATACAGATTTGTATTGAAATAATAATTGTCTAACCTGTTTTTTGTTTCAGAGTAAATAGCCTTCAAACAATCCCATAAACGTGGGAGTAATTGCGGCATAACAACCAACTATCTTTATTCATTAACCTGCAAGAATGAAAAAACGCTTCTATCAATTTCTTTCGGCCCCATCATTGGCATACTTGATTTGTATCAATGCATTGATAAGTTGCGGTAGTAATGAAAACCCCGCAACCGGAACAGAAAGTACAACCACTCAGCAAAACGCAGTCTCGAAAACCACAAATGCCTGTGATTTGCTTACGGAAAGCGATGCCAGGAATGTTCTGGGCAATGCCATTACACCGGGTATGCAAACCGAAACAATGTGTCAGTATGTTTCAGCAGCTGAAGAGTTGTCGAAAACCGGCGAGAATGTTTCGCTGACCCTTCACAGAAATTCAGCAAGCGAATATGATAAATATTTGGCTGACACCGAAACCAGTACAGGTATCAAACCGGAACCTGTTTCAGGAATCGGACAAAAAGCTGCATGGGCCGATGGAAGCCTGATTGTACAACACGGAAACGATCTGTTGATAATAATCGTTGGTCAAAAGCTGGACAAAGAAAAACACATAAGTGTGGCCCGATCGCTGGCAACAGTTATTATTTCACGTATGTAAAAATTATTTCTTTACAGTCACTCCACCCGGTTCAAGCCGGGTCATCTTTGCATTGTTTTTATACACAGCCTGTATGGCATATTGATAACCTTGCTGAATATTTTCTACCTGCAGATCCTTCCATTCTTTCGTTCCTTTCTCAAATGTGCGGTAACGCTCCAGCGGCGTTCCGGCCAACGACCTGTAAAGAACAAAATGATGAGGATCACCTGAAGTATAATTCCACTCAAGAATGACGGCATTTTGACGTTCATCGTAGCTGGCCTTTGTAAACGAGATCGTCGCCAGTTCCTCAGTGCCTCTCAGCTGCAGTTTTACCGGAGTGCATAAGGCGGACTGAAGGCTGTCTTCATCAACTGTTTTTGCCGCATACTCATACGCTACTGAATGTCTTATAGTAGTATCGCGGAAGCTGAAATTATTCGATCCTCCGTTGTGCCTGATCGTCGCAACCGTTTTCCAGTCAGCATTGGCCTCTTTTCTTACTATATAATAATGGACCGCATCAGTGCTGGCGGTGCCGGCAAACTCCAGTTGAACTCCCGCAGTGGATATGGTCGCGTTTTGTATAACAGGCGGAGTTGGCCTGACAAGGTCTGGCTTCTTTAGCTCAAGTATCGCTGAGTATGGAGAATGATTATTGTTCAGGTCAACCGCAACCACACGGTAATAAATTCTCTTGGTAAGGGTTTTCAATGTGATGCTGTCAGTAAAACTATTGCCGGATTCCGGGTATAAAGTTATCTGCGAAAATGTTTGTGAAGGGTCATGTGAAAAATAGACCTTGTAACCTTTTATGTCTTCTTCTGCATTTGGCCGCCATGAAAGATGCACCAACCCTGTTGAATCAATTGAACCGGTGAGCGTTTCCGGCATTGCAGGCGCTGTTGTATCCGGCACAAGGCCCATTACAGGAATGGAAGGATTTTGATTTCCCGCTGTATCAATCGCGGTTACAATGTAAAAACCCGGACCATGTTCAAAAGCTCCGGTGTCAGTAAAATTTGTAGTGGTCGCCGGTAATGCATTTGCATTTAGCAAAGTGTAATTTCCATCTACCTGCCTTGACCGGTAAACATGAAAACCTTTTAGATCTGGTTCCTTTACTTGTTTGACCCATGTAAGCCTGATGCTTTTTTTACCTGCAGATTCTGGAGTGCCCAGCAAAATAGAAGAAGGTGGAGTAAGATCCCGGCCACTTACTGTTACCGGCTCTGAATATGCGCTCCATTCTGCAAAAGCATTGATGCCGCGGATGCGATAATAATAAGTACTGTAATTCTTTCTGAGTGAATCAATAAAAATATGATGATGCTGCAATACTTCTGTCAGCTGTTGCAGAAGAGAATCCTTTGGCAAATTAGCCGTGTCGGGCAGTGAATTGTAAAATGGAGAAGTATGGATAGGCCTGAAGTTTTTACCGTCTTCACTGATCTCTATCCCAAAGCCCGAATAGTTCTCCTCCTGTGAACGCGGCCACTGCAATTCGGCTTTTTTATCTCCTCCGATTGCTACCAGTCCTTCCGGCCTCATGGCAGCTTCGCTTTTTTCATTCACAACTACAAGTGAAAGCGGAGTTATCGCCACCGCCTTTATATTTTGCGCGGGCACTACTTTATAAATGTAAACTTCACCCCTTGACACTGTTTTATCGGTCCAGCCAAGCGCAATCGCTTTTGCCACAGGTGCCGAGTAATCGGCACATTGAAGACTTAACGCGTAACGATCGTTCAGAATATCGGCTCCCTGGCCCACTGAAGGAGCCATTCCCTTTTTTTCAGGATAAACAGATTTACCATAAAGTGCCTGGGCTGCAATGGCTGCAAACTTGTTATTCCGGTCGAGATTCTTTTTCATTAATTCAAGTGAAAGGGGAATCACCGGTTTTTCATTCAGTACAGTCCATTTTCCATCAGTGCTGTTCTTTTGCATACGCAGGATATTGTATCCTGAATTATTCAGCAATTGCCAGGATGCCGCAGTTGAAGGCGCCCACCGCAGTACAATTGAATCGTTATACGCCTTTGCGATCAGCCAGATGGTAGCTGAATCCGGCGAGCGATCCTGCGCCGATGATCTTATTTGAAACAGAAGCGCTATAGCGAGTATTGAAAAGGATAATTTTCGCATTGGACTGGTTTAATAGTTTATTGTTTTCGTAAGGGTGGTTGGGACGAAACCCTTTAATCCGTAAACAAACTGAATATTCCGGTTGCCTGTTTTCGGAAGGTATTCATACGGCTGAGATGCCAGGCTTCTGATAATTTTCATATTCACTGGTGAGCGGTACAAGGCACCCAGTTTGTTCAGCGGCACATATGCAAATCCACCAATAGCGTTGCTTGTGTATAGCTGAGGGCTGTTATCGTCCTCCAAAGCACCTGCCGAAAGTGTTCTCTCCAGTTGCTGATAATTTTTTTCAAATGCAAGCACCTTTTGCGCAAAGGCTTTCAGGAGATTATAATCCTGTATCATTATTGCCTCCCTGTTCCAGACAATTACATGTGATGGAACTGATATCACCTTGCCAAATGAAGGAGATTGAACAACAGAAACGGTGGGAGCGGTGTTTATTTGTCGCATACCGGCAGCTGCTGTTGAAAACGATGCGGGTGAGGCCACAGATGCTTTTTGTACGATAACAGCAGAGGAGGATGTATTCACCAATGGCGAAGTTTTCAATTTGCTCCAGTCAACTGTATTGACAGGTTTGTAAATCTCTTTTCTCAACCCGGGTGAACCAAGGTTGATACTGGCGCCGCTTACTGTCAGCACAAGCGCGTTTGAATAAAGTTTGTCCCTTGCAAATGCTTCATTCTGCTTACCAGTTTCCCATGCCATTTGCACAGAAAGCAACGACGGGTAAGCAAGACCAGCTGGTGATGTAAATCCTTTTACCTCTGCTTCATCAAAAGCTTCCGTAACACTTCCCGAATTGGTGATGGTCATCCTGTTCATACTTGTTGCTCCTTTCCAATCGCCCA
>DASWTK010000093.1:0-8943 GCA_036402175.1 Chitinophagaceae bacterium
TCCTTCCTCTCTCAGCGACTCCGAACTGATCGCCATTCTTATTAACCACGGCACTACCGAAAAGAACGCGCTTGACCTGGCGAAAGACGTATTATCATTAGGAAAGAACGACCTCAATACGCTGGGAAGGCTAACCGTGAAGGAGATCATGAACATCCGGGGCATGGGCCTGGCCAAGGCCATAAATATCGTTGCCGCTCTCGAATTGGGAAGAAGAAGACATATCGCATCCACACTCTCAAAAGAGATGGTCCGCAACAGTAAGGATGTTGCGTTTTACCTTCAGTCGCTGCTGCAGGATTATTCGCACGAAGTGTTCGGTGTGCTGCTTTTGAACCAGGCGCACAAGATCAATCATTTTTCCATTCTCAGTCATGGCGGCATTACCGCTACCGTTGCCGACCCACGCATCATTATCAAAAAAGCCCTGGAAGAGGACGCGGTCAGTATAATATTATGTCATAACCATCCTTCCGGCAGCCTCATACCCAGCCAATCAGACATCGACCTTACCCTCAAGATCCGCGAAGCCGCAAAATTCTTTGATATAAAAGTGTTGGACCATATTATTGTGAGCAATGAAGGGTATTATTCGTTTGCGGATGAGGGGGATATATGAGAATTGGCCAATTTTGCCAATAAGCAAATTAGCTAATTGGTGCTTGCATGTACAAGATTGATTAAAGATTGAAAACGACTTTATCAGTTTAGCGATCCATCATTAGCTTATCTGCTTATTGGCAAAATTGGCTTATTCTAATTGGCTTATCTGCTAATCGGCAAAATTGGCTAATCCCTAATTGGCTTATTTGCTTATTGGCTTAATTGGCTAATTAGCGTAAGCCTTCGGCTTACGCTTGTGCCGTCGGCCCTCCAAAATTCATCGGCAACTGCACTTCTTCAATATCCTGGATCTTTCCATTAACGGCTTCAAAGCGCTGGATGTTTTCGGTCAGCGCTTTCATAAAACGTTTGGCGTGCTGGGGAGTGAATATGATGCGGGATTTGACCTTACTCTTGGGAGTGCCGGGCATTACGTTCACGAAGTCGATCACAAACTCTGCATGACTGTGTGTAATGATGGCCAGGTTTGCATAAGATCCTTCTGCTACCTCTTCTGAAATTTCAATATTTAGCTGATTGTTATTATTCGCATTTTGCTCGCTCATGTAGCTGAATTTGGGGCAAAAATACAAATTACAGGTGGGGCGGGAACGAATTCAGGCAAATAAAAAAGCCGCTCCATCCGGAGCGGCTCATCAATATGAAATTGTAAGCAATTAGCGTGGTCCAACGTATTCGAAATACTCATCAAATGCCACACGGATATGAGGAGGTGTGGTGATGACACTTGGTTGCTTCATGAAATATTTCACCTGCATGTCTTTGGTTGCAGCATCCCACTTGTTGACCCCTGAAGGATCAATTTCAGCAGAACGGGTATTACCTGCTGGCTGACCATAAGAGTTGGTTACACTGATCACTTTATCAGTAGCCAGGTCAAATGTGAACACAGGACCGAAACTACCATAATAGCTTAGTGAAGCACCACTCAGAATGAGGTGTCCTGGAATTCCGAGATCCAATGGTATCATTACCACTGATGCTGCTCCGGTTGTTACCAGGTCAACATCCTGAGGGAAGTAACCAGTAAGTGTTGGAGACGCATAGTCAACCATTGTTCCGGTTACGGTATACTGTCCGTCGTACCTGTTCTTTACACCTACCTCGATCATAGCGCTTGAAAGACCATTGCTGATCTTGGCACCGCTGGCGTCAGTAATTGTAAATCCTAAAGCATACTGCTGGCTCAGATCCAGTTTGGTTGCATCGAGCTTTACCAGGATTGGTTTCGCGTGATCACCCGGATTGAATGTAACTGTCCATTCTGTACCATTGAACGGATTGCTCGGATCAACCTGGTAGGCCGCAGCCGGCAATGGAATATAATTAGTGCCATGAGCTGAATTGTATGCAGCTACAACACTGGGATCGTTTTTAATTTTCACAACGTGGGTCTTATTCAACTCCCCATTGTTTGGCACATCTCTTCTCACATCAAGTAAAACGAGGTCCTGAAGTCCCGGAAGGAAATCAAGCGCGTGTGCGAATTTTTCTTCTGCTGCCTGAGGAAGCTTAACAATAGTCTGTCCGGCTCCGTTCAGGGTTCCTTCATTCTTATCGCAGGCAGAAAACAGGAAACTTCCTGTCAGCACTGCAAGTGAGAATAGTTTTAGAGATTTCAACTTCATATTGTTGGTATTAATTGTATAATTATTATAGTAACGGATCTGGTGTTGCCACCAGATCCGGAAATAACATTATGGTTTATCCCACCATACACGCGTATCCTGTGAATCGCCACCGATTCTTGAAGCAGCAGCTTCAGTATTGGCTTTATTCACACTGTACTGCCTTGCTCCATAAACGTATCTTCTTGGAATTTGTTTACTGGAGTTCGTAGCATTTGGTGAAGGAGTTAATACAGGGAAGCCTGTTCTTCTCCACTCGAACCATGCCTGAAGGCCATTAGGATAGAGTGCAAGCCATCTTTGAACTGCTATACGCTGGATCTCGTTACCTGCAGTGAATGCTACGTTAGAGTTAGCATAATATGCAGCGAGTTGTGCAGGTGTATATGAAATACCCCACTCGCCCCAGCTTGCAGCAATTGCAGCTTCATATAAAGCCTGTGCAGTTGGTCCGGTTGTAACCCAGCCACGCTGACGAGCTTCTGCACGTGCAAGCAGCACTACCGCATAGCTCAGAATAGTTACGGGACTGTTATCTGCGCGATAGTCTTCATCGAGGATCCTTGCCCATTTGTCGCCCGAAGCACCGTCAAAGGCTACTGCCTGTGCTCTTGTCAAACCATATGGGAATCCCATATCAGAAGAACCGAACACCGAAGCGCGTGGATCAGATGTTGCAGAAAGAAAATTGTCGATTACATCACTCATCGCAAAGTCCTTACGTCCGTTGTAAAGAGCATACCATGGATTCTGATAAGCACCACCAGGATAATTTATCACTGCGTTGTCAGCATTGCTGGTGAAAACACCTGAATTGATAGCGTCGTTAGCTTCAGATGTTCCTTTGGCAGCGTCAACTTTTGACAACCTCAGGGCCATGACCAGGCGCAGGGAATTTGCAAACTTTTTCCATTTGCTTACGTCTCCGCCGTACATGATATCACCTCTGAAAGGCACTCCGCCATCAAACTGGCCAGCAGCTTCTTTCAGTTCTTTGAAAAGATCATTATAAATGCTCTGTTGTGTATCGAATGCGGTGTTTCCTTCACCTTTCAACGCTTCTGAATAAGGAATGTCACCGTATTGATCGGTCATAACCCAGAAGTAATATGCCTTCAGGATTCTTGCTGTAGCGATCTGGTTTTTATTGGAACCATAAGCAGCAGCTACCGGAGCAGTTTCAGGATCAGTATTGAAGTTGATGATCTTTTGCAGATCCATCAGCGGACCAGCATAAGTACCATCGAAGTCAACCTTTGGCTCAGCGTACAATGATGTTTCAGTGTACTGAGTTTCGGAGAATTGCTGTGCATACAATCCACCGCGGGTGTTAGCGGCAGTACCGCCAATACCTGCCAGCACGTTCGTCAGCAAAGCTGAAGTGATCGGCTGGGTTGTTTGTCCGGGGTTCTGGTTGATATCCCCGAACTCTTTGATTTTTTTACAACCAGGACCGGCAACGATTGACAGTCCGAGAACTGCCGCCAGTATGTGGCCTTTATATTTATTTAATTTCATAATCGTATTTTATTTTTCTGTTTCTGAGTTATTAGAAGCCCAAACGCAGGTTAAAACCGAATGACCTTGTACCTGGCAACTGACCATCTTCACCATAAGTTGCGCTGATCTCAGAAGGATCGAAATCCCTGTTCTGAGCATAGATCAACCATGGATTCCTTGCAACAACTGAGAATGTAGCATTCTGCAGCCATTTGCTGATGTTGCCGATTTTGTTGATCGGAATTTTATAACCAACACTTACTTCTCTCAGTTTGACAAAAGTGAGATCATAAATATTTGTTTCAGAAATATTACGCTCACGGAACTGATGATAGTAAGATTGTGCGTCTACATAATAATCAACAGGCTTGCCATCATTGTCAACACCCACTACGTGAACACCACCACCGTCTTCTACGCGATCGCGGATCGGGTTGCCTTTGTCGTTCAGACCAACTGTGCGCTCAGTAAGACCAGAGAAGCTTCCCCAGAAGTCAGAAAGAGAGAAATATTTACCACCTTTCTGGAAGTCTATGTTTACGAAAGCAACAAAGTTCTTATAAGAGAACGTGTTTTGGAATCCACCAACGAAGTCAGGAATAACGCTGCCAAACAATTTGTCAGCTTCCTGTACATAACGTCCTGAATTATCCAGAACAGGCAAACCATTGATACGCTTAATTCCACCGCCTCTCAATTGACCCCACTCCTGCTTAACCCTGTGAACTACATAAGCACTGCTTGTTGTGCTGAACGCACCTGATGAAACCACGATCTGGTCAACACCCGGAGCAAGCTCAACGATCTCATTGTTCAACTGCTTGCTGAAATTGATCGCAGCATCCCAGCTGAAGTTCTTAGACTGTACAGGCTTACCATTTAGTTGCAAGAGGATTGTAGAAGCTTCAATTCTTCCTGCGTTGATATACTTCTGAGTATAACCGGCAGTACCACTGATGCTAACAAGGAATGGGAAGTCTTCACTCACGTTGTCCTGGTAAGTAACTGAAATACCAGCGCGGTTTTTCAGGAACTTGAGGTCCATACCAACTTCGAAAGTTGAAGTAACTGAACCTTTCAGGCTTGGATCGATCAGTACATCAGGCTCGTTCATCAGGAAGTTTCCTTCCCACTGATTCTGACCTACTGTATAACCCTGGTTCAACTGATATGCAGCCAGAGAACGTGGAGTCTGACCCCAGCTTCCCCTGATCTTACCGAAGCTCAGGAATGGCAATGCATCCCTTGTAAGCTCGCTGAAGATGAAGCTACCACCATATGATTGATAGAAGATAGAAGGCTCTTCGATCGGCAAAGAAGAGAACCAGTCGTTCCTCAGAGAGAACTCGAGGAAGAGGAAGTTCCTGAAGCCGAAATCACCACGACCGAAGATCGAGTTAACATGCAGCCTCTCGCGACCGTTTGTATAAGAGATAGGATTCTTTGAGTTGCTCAGCGCATAGAAGTTAGGTACGTTGAAACCGTTGTTCGTATTTGCGTTGATATCGCGGAAATCATCCCTTCTTGCATTACCACCCGCGTTCAGGTTAACAGAGAAATCTGTAAAGAACTTGTCGTTATAGCTGGCAACAACTTCGAAGTTGCGCTCTTTGAAATAGCTCTCACCAGTTCCGTAAAATGCTCTTACACCTGTTTGAGTAGCGCTGTTTTCCAGGTTGCTGGAAGTTTTGCTCTCATAGTTTGTACCTACATAGTTCTGGCGATAGGTACCACGGATGCGGAAGTTGTTGTTCAACTTGAAAGTCAGACCAACATCACCATACAAACGCTCACGGATGTCGAAGTTGTTAACCTCGTCGAAATAAGTATAGAAGTTATACCAGTAGTTACCACCGTAGAAAGTAAGCGGCTTGTCAGCATTGTAAGTACCTGGGTTCAGGTGGTTCCAGCTGGCAAGGATACCGGTAGGTGATTTCAGATACTTAAGTTCCTTCATCAGGTCCATATCCAGATTACGGTGGAACCATGATGAGAATGAACCGGTAGACTGGTTAGAATAACCATCAGCGAATTCACCTTCACGTCTCCTGTCGATATAGTTCAGGTTCGCGTTGAATGTGAAATATCTGCCCATGTCGAAAGAACCATTGATGTTGAAAATGTTCTTGCGCATGCTTGATTTTGGCAGCAGACCTTTCATATACTGGTTGGTATATGAAACGCGGAAGTTGTAAGACTCATCAGATTTTGTGAAGCTGATGTTGTTGTTTGTGGTAAGACCTTTCTCCCAGAAATCACGGATATTATCCGGCTGAGGATTCAAAGCAGCAGTCTTATATGAATACTGAGTTCCGGGATACCATGCATACCAGGGAATATATTCCTGGCCTACCATGCGGGGTCCCCATGAAGCATCATCAGAATAATCGTGGTAGTATTTTCCACTCAGTGCTTTCCACTCTTCAGGATGACCTGCAACCCAGTCGTAACGGATCAGGTCGCCCGACGCACCACCAGCATATTCATTCTGGTATTTTGGTAAGATGTAGATGCGATCCAGAGCAAGACCAGTATTTACTTCGATACCGATTCCACGCTGGCCTTTTTTGCTTCTTTTTGAATTGATAACAACAGCACCGCCAATTGCGCGATCACCGAAAAGCGCAGTAGCGTTTACACCTGAATAAACGGTAAGATCCTCGATGTCATCGGGGTTGATATCGTTTACATTCACAATTGTTCCATCAACAACGTAGATCGGAGGCGTGTTGCCAATTCCGGTAGCACCATTCAAACGCGCAGAACCGGGATTGTCCAGTTTTGCACCTGATTGACCTAATTGTTGAAAACCTGCTATTTTACCAGCAAGTGCAGAGTTAAGGTTTGTCTGGCGGATCGTATTCAACTGCTCAGCTGTGATGTTCTGAGCGTTGTACGCAACCACCCTTTGTGACCGCTTGATGTTAAAAGCTCCGGTAACAACTACTTCGTTCAAAGTAGTGGATGTCCTGTCAAGTGTAATTGAAACAGTGTTGTCTGCTCCCAGCGTGACAGTCCTTTCGGCATGTCCCTGAGCGCTGATAACGAGTACAGCTCCGGTTGACACATTCTTTAAAGTGAATTTTCCATCCTGATCGGCAGAAACACCGGCCCGGGTCCCTTGTACTTTCACGGTGGCAAACGGAATTGGAGTTCCGTTGTCATCTGTCACCGTGCCTGTCACAGTTCTTACCTGTGCATACACTAACATGGTACATAATACCAGCGCTGAAAACAGCGATAGAAGTTTTCTCATGTGACGCTTGTTTAGATTTTTGAATTTGTGAATATAGGGCTTTACGGACTAAGCTAAGATTCTGTTAAATCACAGGAATGGGATTTTGGAACAAGGAAAAGACAGTCGCTCAATTCAAAGCGCTGCAAGATATTTTAAAAATTATTTAATATTCAAAAAAAAGAAGCTGTATCTTAAAATCAGGTGGGGAAATGGGCCGAAACTCAATACCAGCCTGACTTTGAGGGATTGTCTGGGCCACCTTTACGGCTATATTTACCGGGGGTAGCAAGCGGCGGTTACGGTTGCTGTGGGCGCTTTTCAGGGTTAGCTGAAAGTTGAAATAGTACCTCCATCCTTTTTGATAAGCGGCAGGAATGGAATACGATGATGGAACATCATTCTCAAACGCGTAGATACGTGAGTTAAATCCATCAGTCTCAAAGAATTGTAGTCGCCCCCCTATGCCATAAGGGTGCTGCTTTGGCTGGTAGTTTAGGTCATAATACATCAGAAAACCAGACTCCGGCCGGGGTCCTTTCCGGTCGAATTGCACGAGCTCAATTCTCTTCCTTAACCGTATCTCCGGGGTCAACTGCCAGGTGAGGTGATATCGCCAGTTTATTTTTGTACACATTTCTGGCCGGTAGAAGGGTTGGATGGTTAAACGGCTGTTGCAGAGGGAAGGTTGAGTCTGGTTGAGGCTTGATGGGTTTGGACCTTGATAATTGTTCGGTCCGCACTGGTTGGTAGGGCTATGTAGATATTGCTGACCCTGGTCTAAGTTAGGCTGAGCCCGCCTCGGGTCCAAAGCGTAGCGGGAGAATTCTCCCCAATGTTCGTCCGTTCCTGAAACATTCGATTCCTTCGATTCAATCCTGCACCTGCCCATCAACTCAAACCGGCGGTTTGGCCGGAACGTAAACTGGATCATGTATTCCTTTCCATGGGAAGGTGCATCTGTCGTGAATTTTAACCAGGGAAACCTGAACACATCGGCATATCCGTCGACCGAAAAACTTTTAGCAGGTTTGCAACTTAACCCGAAATACAAACCTGTTTCATTGGTAGGGGAGGTATTTTCGGTGAAAGCCCGCGCATTCAGTGATTGAAACCCCGATGGCAAATGCCGGAACACCAGCCCCGCTCCCAATTTCCTGTCAAGGCTGATTAATAATCCCTGCAGTATAGCCGGATATCCAATCGCGCCTGGGATTCCTGATTTATCTATTGCTGAATTTTCAGGTCTTGAATGTCGACTGATAGCGATCTCCCCAAATAAATGAAGGTTCCGCCATGTATGATCATAATCCAGACTAAGATTCGTTAACCGATCTCCCTGCCACGAATAAAGGTTTAATAGTTCATCTCTCTTTTTAAACGGATGGGAGAATTGATAGTGGATAATATTTACTCCAGTATGGCCTTTTGAAAAATCGTAAGAAACATTTATTCCGGCTGTCGTTTGACGCACGTTGTTGCGTTCTGCCTGCTCCGCTTCCGTCCTGTTTAATCCGGATATGAGGAATGAAGAAATGAAAACGCTGTCCGAACTATCCGATGAAAGATTCGCGCTTAACTTCCGGAATGAAACAAATCCTGTGAGCATACATCGCTTTTTCCGCAGGCTGATACCTGCACCCCTGTGAAAATTGAATTCTCCGGATGATGTATAAGGTCGCAATACAGAAGCCTGCCTTTTACTGGTGGTAAGCTCGCTTCCTTTCCTGAATGAAAGACTTTGCCATTGTATCAGCCCCTGCCCCATGTTCACTGTAAAATCTCCTATCGCCAATGAATAAACGATCCCGGCCCTGCGAATGAATAAATGGTATGAATAAAAATCAAAGCCCGATTGCTGCTTATGACGGAACAAAGGCTCTCCCGCGTCTTTATCTGCCAGTACACCTGCCTGCACGCGGTCTTTATAATTATACCGGTAACGGATCAGCAGCT
>DASWTK010000094.1:0-26671 GCA_036402175.1 Chitinophagaceae bacterium
CGGCGGCATGATGGTGATACCGGTAGGAGCAGGAGAAGTGCAGCGGATGATGCGCATTACCAAACTTCAGGGTGGCGCGGTTAAAGAAGAAGTATTTGATAATTTTTCTTTTGTTCCGATGCTGGAAGGCAAAAATTTATAAGAATTCAATCACCCGCTTCACTACTTTATTTTCCCTGTACAATCTCCTGTGGCCAAAACCTTTCGAGATCACGAATTCTATGTGAGCATTGCCATCTTCTTTTACCTTCAACGCATCTGACAGGGGAGTCTGCTGGTCGTCTTCGTCGTGGAACCAAAGAATGGATGCATTGATATTTTTTACAGCTCGCCTTATCGAAAAATGACCGGGATGCAAATTTGTTTTTTCGTAAATGAGCGCGTCAAATTCTTTCCTGATGGCCTGGTTCAGATGCAGAAATTTAAAAAAAGTATCAATAGCGGTTACTGTTTCCGTGGCAGGCGCAAGCAGTACAACCCTTGTGTCTTCGTGCTGAGTTATATTTTCCAGGAAATGAGTTAATGCAAGTCCCCCGAATGAATGCGCAAGATAGGATTGGATGGGACCAAATTCTTCGTGTATCCTGTGCAGCGTCGTTATGTATAGTGGGAGCGTTATCCTTTTTCCGCCCGAACTTCCATGGGCCGGTGCATCAAAAGCCATCACTTCATACCCTTTTCTCACCAGCGGCATGACGTAACGGTCAAAGTTGTACGAAGTAGATTCAAATCCGTGCACAATCAACACCTTTCTTTCCTGAGGCGCGTTCCACCGGTGTCCTGTGACCCGGATGCCTTCAACAACCAGTGAAAGTTTTTCGCCTTTATCGAACACGGGTGGTCTTTTTTTCTTTGCCTTGCGGAAAGGCGTGCAGAAAAGATCGAGCGCCTTTGCCGCTGCTTTTTCTTTCGATACAAGCGCCAGTATGTTGAGCCGGGCGCGTATATAGTTGATAGCGATTTTTTGTCCTAATTTCATTAATCGCGCAAATGTATGAAAGTTGTAATTATAGGATCAGGAAATACAGCAACGGTACTTGGACGAAAGATCATTAGTTCGGGACATAATATTTTACAGGTGTTCGGAAGAAACGCGTCTGCAGTTCAATCGCTGGCAGCGGAATTAGGCGCCGAAGCCAAAACGCAGCCCGAAGCAATTGACAGGAGGGCTGACATTTATATCCTCGCGGTGGCCGACCAGGCATTACCGGACATTCACCAATGGATCAACCTCGATAAAAGGCTGGTGGTTCATACTTCAGCAGCCGTTTCGAAAAATGTACTCAGTAAAATAAGTATGAATTACGGAGTGCTTTATCCGTTGCAAACGCTGCGCAAAGAACAAACAGAAATTCCCCCGATTCCATTTCTTGTTGACGGGAATACCGCGGATGACCTTGCATTGATACAGGACTTCGCGGGAACACTATCCGATAAAGTGCAGGTGGCGGGTGACGACCTGAGGTTGAGGGTACATGTGGCCGCGGTGTTCGTCAGCAATTTCACCAACCATCTTTATGCTGTGGCTGATGATTTTTGCAGGAAGGAAGATCTTGATTTCAAATTGCTGATGCCATTGATCAGGGAAACAGCCGGAAGGCTTGACAGGCTTACGCCGGCACAATCTCAAACGGGCCCTGCAGTTCGCAGGGATAATATCACCATTCAAAAACATCTTGCCGTGCTGGACGCCTATCCACATTTGAGGGAATTGTACGAAACGCTTACGCTGAGCATTCAGCGATCAGAAAAATGAAAAAAGCCAGCCTTACGGGGCTGGCCTGGTGTGAACCACCATGTATGGCAAGCTACACAAACATTATTGCAACGGTTGAATGATATCTGTCTGAACCTGGTACGGGTCAGTTACGGTAGAGGGGTCGGTGACGTAAATATCAAAAGGGGGTCCTTTTGCTTTCCTGTTGTTTTGTTTAAGCCAGTCTTTGATCTTTTCGTAAGCCTTTCCCGTTAGTTCATATGGTCCCCAGAAATGCACTACAACCGCTTTATCCTGTCCGATTTCTTTTATTGCGATGCGGCCTTCCACTACTTCCGGCTTTTTGTTTACCGGAATGCCCGCCTCAAGGATATAGGGTTCTTTTTCGGTATGGTACCACGCCATCGGCTGACCGGCGAATTGCAGGCTGCTCTTGCTCATGAATGCCGCTATTTCTCCATAATCCCGGCCAAGAACCGGACCGATCCTGTCCATCGTTACGGCAGTGTCACGGATTATCAGAATGATCATCGGTTGAACCGTGATCTCTTCGAGCACCATTTTAGGCTGCCGTGTAGTATCTTCTACTACGGTATAATCAAAATTCGTAAATCGGGGCTTTGAATGGTCAGTAAAAGAAACGCCTATCAGGAAAGATACCATCAACAAAAAAGCCCACGAATTATTGCGAAAGTTCTTCATAGCAGTTCGTTGATTTGGCCGTACGTTGATTGATACCTTTAAGGTAAGAAAAACCTCTATACAACGATCAATTCGGGAAAAACATTTTGCTTTCGGTTGAGGGTTAACGGGTTTAATATTTTCAAAAGACCGTCTTTCGTAACATTATGCCGAAATAAGCCCATAATTTTGCAGGCCAATACAAAAACATGTACAGCATACATTTCAAATTCGAGCAGAAAGGACTTGAACCAGTGACGATCAAAGATGTTGAGCCCGATCAGAGCATCCTGGAAGTTGCATTGAAAAACGATATTGACATCCATCATAACTGCGGTGGCGTCTGTGCCTGCAGCACCTGTCATATTTATCTGGAAAAGGGCGACGATATGGTAGAGGAGATCAGCGATAAGGAAGAAGACTTCATCGACCGGGCCAGGAATCCGCGGCTTAGTTCCCGATTAAGCTGCCAGTGTGTTCTGCAGCCAGGCAGCGGAACGCTCGAGGTATTTGTGCCCGACCAGTCTGTGATCCTGGGAGAAGAATAAACTACATTTGCTCACAAAATATTTTAACGATGCACAATTTTGAGCCACCGATCCGCTGGAGTGATTATGAGGACATTGCAATGAAACTTTATGAGCGTTTTGGTGATGAATTTACTGAAGCTAAGATATACCGGGTGAGGTTTACCGACCTGCTGGAATGGGTGCTGCAGTTGCCGAACTTCGTTGGCAAAAGGGAAGAATCCAATGAGGGTCACCTCGAGATGATTCAAAGCAGCTGGGTTTATGAATGGCGCGACAACCAGAAGCCTTCTGATTCAAATCTGAAATAACACATTTTTATACCACGCAAACCGCTTAAATGAATTTACTGGACCGGTTCAGGCAGGTTAAGATTTTTGTGTTTGATGTGGATGGCGTACTTACAGATGGTGCGCTTTATGTATTTGACAGCGGAGAGCAGGTGCGGCGTATGAACATCAAGGATGGATTTGCGTTGCAGCTGGCAGTCAAAAAAGGGTACAGCATAATTGTCATTTCCGGTTCTCATTCGGAAGCGGTGATCTCACGACTGAACAAACTGGGCATTACAGAAGTGCACATGAAGATCACTGATAAGAAAAGCAAGCTTGAGGAATTATTGAGGAAATATAATATCGACTGGCCGAATATTTTGTTCATGGGTGATGATATTCCCGATTATTCTTTGATGAAGGTGGCAGGACTTGCATGCGCGCCTTCAGATGCCGCGCCGGAAATAAAACAGCTTGCGCATTATGTGTCACCTTTGACAGGTGGAAATGGCTGTGTGCGGGAGATAATCGAAAAGGTATTAAAACTCAACAATCATTGGGAACTGGAAACAGATATCCCGAGCAGGTAATGGCGCGTTCAGCTTTTTCGCCTTAAGTTCAATCACCATGAAACTCCTTCTGGCATTTTTCCGGCTTATTCGTTCGCTGAACCTGTTCTTCATCGTACTTACCCAGGTATTATTTTATTACTGCATTTTTCCATTTGCTTTCAGCAGCGGAGGTGATGTGATCTCCCGGAGACTGACACCTGAATACTTCTGGATTTTGTCACTGGCTTCTGTGCTGATAGCTGCCGCGGGATATATCATCAACGATTATTTCGATCTTAATATCGACCGGGTCAACAAGCCGGGCAAGCTGGTTGTGGACCGTGTAATCAAAAGACGCTGGGCCATACTCTGGCACTGGGTATTCTCTTTCGCTGGAGTAGCATTGAGTTTTTATATAAGCTGGAAACTGAACGACTGGTTCATAGGTATCGCCAATACAGGCTGTGTTTTGCTGTTGATGCTTTATAGCACGAGTTTCAAAAAACGATTGCTGATCGGGAACGTTGTTATATCAATACTTACAGCCTGGGTGATTATGGTGCTGTTCGCCGCCGAATGGCAGATCTATACGTTGATTGATGTCTCGCACCAGGAAGCGATGGCGCGCCTGTTCAAGGCCGCGGTTGTATATGCCGGATTCGCATTCATCATTTCACTTGTGCGCGAAGTAATAAAGGATATCGAAGATATGGAGGGCGATGCGCGTTATAACTGCACCACAATGCCGATTGTATGGGGAGTGAACGTGGCTAAAATGTTTGTTGCAGTATGGCTTGTAGTGCTGATAGTATCGATTCTGATATTGCAGGTATATGTGTTGCAGTTCAACTGGTGGTGGAGCGTTGTATACAGTGTGGTATTCATAGTAGCGCCACTGGTATGGTTGCTTCCAAAGCTTTACAGGGCGTCATTGAAAACAGAGTTTCACAGTTTAAGCAATGCTGTAAAGTTCATAATGCTTACAGGCATTATATCAATGATATTTTTTAAACTGTACATGTAATGGAAAGGATAGTGCTCGCGTCTCAGTCACCAAGGCGAAAACAATTGCTCGAATGGGCCGAGGTGCCCTTTGATGTGATTGTAAAGAACACAGATGAATCATGGCATCCCGGGCTTTCCATTATTGATATTCCTGTGCACATTGCGCGCAATAAGGCGATGGCGGTACAATCTGAATTAAGTCACGACAGAATTGTACTTGCGGCGGATACCATTGTTGTATTGGATGGTCACGTTATCAACAAACCGGTTGACCGTAATGATGCGGTGGGTATACTTACGGCTTTATCCGGCAACCGTCATGAGGTGATCACGGGAGTTGTTATCCGTAAGGGAGCGGAGGAGGTTGCCTTTGCGGATCTTACTGAGGTATACTTTCATTCACTTACACTGAAAGAGATTGAGTACTATGTTGACAAGTACAATCCATATGATAAAGCAGGGGCGTATGCCATTCAGGAATGGATTGGTGTGGTAGGTATTAAATCCATCAACGGCGATTTTTATAATGTGATGGGATTACCCGTCAGCCGCGTGGTGCGGGAATTGAACAAATTCAAAACTTAAGCGATTAGTCTCCGGCTTTCATGTGTCTCATATATTAATTTTACTTCTCCAATCCCTTCTCTCCAAATCAAAACTGCACTCAAAACATTTTCATTGGAGAAATTCACTCCCATTTCTCCCAATAGAGGTCTGTGCCCCCAAAACCCAAAACCCAAACCCCAAACCCAAAACCCAAAACCCAAAACCCAAAACCCGAAACCCATGACCGAACGCCTCCTCCAATTCATCTGGCAATTTCAATACTTCAATAAAAACGATCTTACGACCATTGTTGGAGATCCGGTTGAAATTATTTTTCCTGGCAGCTTTAATAAAAACCAGGGTCCCGATTTTCTGGATGGGCGAATAAAAATTGGCAATACGATCTTAGCGGGTAACATTGAATTGCATTTGTGTGAAGACGACTGGAACCGGCATGCGCATACACCAGATCCGAACTACAGGAATATCATTCTTCATGTTTTGTGGGAGCATCCGGAAGAGTTGAAATTAACGCTGCCAACCGTATCGTTGAAAGACAAGGTATCAAAGATTTTACTCGAGCGATATCAATCATTAATGCGTAGCCGGGATTTTGTTGCCTGCAGGGAAAATGCCCGGAATGCAACAGCGCTTGTATGGCTGAAATGGAAAGAACGTCTTCTTGCTGAACGGTTATTACGAAAATCTGCAATGATTGAAAACTATCTTTTGCAGTCAAACCATAATTGGGAAGAAGTATTCTGGTGGATGCTTGCGCGGAATTTCGGAATACCAATCAATGCCGAAGCATTCGAGGCTATCGCGAGGAGTCTGCCATTGATAATTCTCGCAAGGCATAAAAGCCATATTCACCAGCTGGAAGCTATGTTGCTTGGTCAGGCAGGTCTTTTAAATAATGAATTTGATGAACAATACGCGGACATGCTTTCAAAAGAATACGGGTTTCTTAAAAACAAATACGGATTTTCCGCAGTGGAGCACCAGGTTCATTTTCTGCGAATGCGTCCGGGAAATTTTCCTTCGGTCAGGCTTGCCCAGCTGGCAATGCTGCTGCATCGTTCCATTTTTCTTTTTTCACGTGTAAAGGAAAGTCAAACAGTGCGGGAAATCTATGAACTGCTTTCTGTAAAGGCCAGTGATTACTGGGACACTCATTATAGGCTTGAAGAACCCGGAGTTCTGAAAAAGAAAACGGTAGGTCCGCAGATGATCGAGAATATCATCATCAACACGATCGTTCCAACAATCTTCGCGTATGGGCAGTTGAGGAATGAAAATTCATATAAGACCCGCGCGCTGGAATGGCTTGAACAGCTGGCGCCTGAAAAGAACTCCATCACCAATCAATGGACGGAAGCAGGAATAGAGAACCTCAATGCCTGGGATTCACAATCTCTGATAGAATTGAAAAAGGAGTACTGCGACCACAAAAGATGCCTGGAATGTTCGATTGGTAATAGTCTCCTGCGGGAGAAATCAGCATTTGAACTATTAACACATTAAAACCAGTTCCAGAATATACAAATGCGCAAATCAATCAACAACTACCGGCCAGTTAAATGAAACGGTCACTACAATGTCGGGATGGATACTGTATATCACGGGACAGGTATGAGCCGCCCTTTCAAGGATCAGCCGCTCTTTTTCATTGGCAACAAAACCCTCGGGAAAATGAAATGTTAAATTTATCGCTCCAATGCGTCTGGGATCGGCTTTCATTAACTTCTCGACCTCTATTTTTACGTTAGTAAGGTCAACATTCATGTCCCTTGCCTTGATGCCCATGATGGTCATCATGCACGACCCCAGCGCGGTTGCAACCAGGTCAGAGGGGGAAAAACGTTCAGCCTTTCCCTGGTTATCAAGCGGTGCATCGGTCTCAATGCGGGTTCCGGACTGAAGGTGCGTAGCAACGGTTCTTAATTCGCCTTCGTAAACTATGGAAGATGTCATTCTGTATTTTTGTCTAAATTTACGTATAACCTATAAATCATTACAGTGAAGAAACTTGCGCTGGTAGTTTTGGCAGGCTGTTTAGCAATGGGTGGGTTTTCCCAGACTCAGCCTAAAACGGGAATAACCAAGAAGGATAAAAAGGAAGCGAAGCGCGACAGGATCAATGCGCTTATTAAAATGGAGGAGGAAGGCGAACTTGTCTTTCGCAAGCACAGCATTTTTGGCTTCAAAGCGAATACCGACGGTTATGGTATTTCGTATGAGTTAGGCAGGTTTAAATCAAACCGGGTAACTACAATCTATCAGCTGGAGCTGAATGAGAAAAAACACAAACAGGAAAAAAAGCTGAGCACTATCAATGGATTTGAATTCAATTCTCTCATCTTATACAAGCTGAACAATTTTTACCAGTTTAAATTGGGTATGGGACAGCAACGGATCATCGGAGGAAAAGGAAACAAAAATGGAGTGGCGGTTGCCGTTGTATACGCAGGTGGTGTTTCTCTTGGTATGGTTAAGCCATACCTGATTGATGTGGATGCAAATGGTAAACGTTTCAGAAGTCAGTATCCTACTATCCGTGACAGTGCATACCAGGAGATAGGAGCGGCAGGCTTTACTGCCGGCTGGGGTGACCTGAAACTGAAACCCGGCTTACATGCCAAGGCGGCAATGCGGTTCGACTATGGCCGCTTCAATGAAACAGTAACTGGTATCGAAGTAGGAGTCAATGCAGAATTCTATAGCTCCAAGATCCCGCAAATGATGCTTGCCGAACAAAAGCAGTTCTTCTTCAATGGATATATTACTATTTTGCTTGGGAGAAGAAAGTAATGATAATTTGAGGATTTGAGGATTTGAGGATTTGAGGATTTGAGGATGGGAGGATGGGAGGATTGGGCGTTGTTGCTTTTCTTCCATTAATTTTGCCAATCAGACCGGAGTTAATATGACAGAACTACCCGTGATTTCAGATAATACTGCGCAGAAAGTAAAAAAGCCGGATTGGCTGAGGGTTAAGTTGCCGATTGGTGAAAGTTACAAGCACGTAAGAAGCCTGGTTGACAACCACAAACTCCACACTATATGCGAAAGCGGTAATTGCCCGAATATGGGCGAATGCTGGGGAGAAGGCACCGCTACTTTCATGATACTCGGAAATGTATGCACCCGCAGTTGCGGTTTTTGCGCTGTTGCCACAGGCAGACCCGAAGCTGTTGACTGGGATGAACCGCAGCGCGTGGCGGAAGCTATTTACCTGATGAAAGTAAAACACGCGGTCATTACTTCGGTTGACCGTGATGAACTGAGAGATGGCGGCAGCACCATCTGGTACAATACCATCAAGGCGGTTCAGGCGCTTAATCCGGGTACAACACTTGAAACACTGATCCCTGATTTTAAAGGTCAGCCAGAAAATGTTCAGAAGCTGATTGACGCGGCTCCTGATGTAATATCCCACAACATCGAAACCGTTGAACGACTCACCCGCCAGGTGCGCATCCAGGCGAAATACTGGCGAAGCATGGAAGTGCTGAAGTTGCTAAAGCAGGGTGGCGCGCGTACAAAAAGCGGTATCATGCTCGGTCTCGGTGAAACAAAGGAGGAAGTGGTGCAGACCCTTCACGACCTCTATAATTCTGGCGTTGATGTAATAACCATCGGCCAGTACCTGCAGCCAACCAAAAAGCATTTACCGGTAATAAGATTTGTTCATCCCGACGAATTCGCAGAGTATCGCGAGATAGGATATGAGCTGGGTTTCGATTATGTTGAAAGCGGTCCGCTCGTACGCTCATCTTATCATAGCGAACGTCACGTGATTCCCGGGTACGGAAGGGATCAATGGAAGCAAAGTAAGTCAGTTGATTTAAAATATTGATCCTTGATCAGATCATTCATCTCCCTCTGTTTTATCGCCTGCTCATTCATTTCAACTGCACAGTTGAAATGGTCTGTTGCCGATTCATTATCGCATGGCCTTCCACTTTCAGTTAAAGTTTTTTATACAAACGATTCATTGGATGGCAAGCCATTCATTGCATATTATGTAGAAGCCGATCTGAAAGACAGGAACCTGGTATTCACTACCCAGGTTGGCAATGGAAAAAGATTTACGCCTTCACAGTATTATGAATCTGAAAAACATCCGCTGGTTGTTGTCAATGGGACATTCTTCTCATTCCAGACAAATCAGAACCTCAACATCGTCATGCGTGAGGGAAAGATCAGATCATACAATGTTACTTCACTCAAGGGCCGCGGTAAAGATTCAACCCGCTTTTATTATGTAACAAGAGGAGCCATTGGTATCAATAAAAAGCGGCAGGCCGACGTAGCATGGATATTTAATGATTCAAGTAAGAGGAAAGCCTATGCATTTGAAGATTCGCCTGTAGTTGCAACAGGGAAATTAAATCCTCCGAAACTGAAATACCTGAAGCGCTTCGATCATAACAATTGGAAAATGCGAACCGCGATCGGCGGAGGCCCGGTGCTGATTCATGATGGACAGATCAGGATCACTAATAAACAGGAACAGATGTTTGTAAATGGCGACAAGGACAAACATCCCCGCACAGCAATGGGTTATACATCGAATGGCAAACTTATCATACTTGTTATCCAGGGAAGGCTTCCGGGAAAAGCTGAAGGCGCAACGCTCTCACAGGAAGCGAAGATCCTGCATGACCTTGGATGTTATGAAGCATTAAACCTTGATGGTGGAGGCAGCAGCTGCATGCTGGTGAACGGAAAAGAAACCATTAAGCCAAGTGACGCGGCTGGTCAGCGGCCTGTGCCGGCTGTGTTTATGATCAGTAATAAATGATCTGAATATATTTCTTCTTAACCCTGTTTGCTTTCCCATACCAGCGCGCTTGCTCCCAGTATTGCGGCATCGGCTTCTTTCAGTTCGCTGAAGATCAGTTTGACTTTATTCTGAAATATAGGCAACAGGTTTTTTTCCATGCTTTCCCTAGTAGGCTTCATGATCAGATCACCAGCTTTGATAACGCCACCGAATAAAATGATCGCTTCGGGTGAAGAGAACATAATGAAGTTCGCGAGCGCTTCGCCCAGTATCTCTCCTGTAAACCTGTAAACTTCATTAGCAAGTTCATCGCCTTTTGATGCGCATTCAAATACAGCCTTCGCGTCAATCTGATCGTTCGGGTATTTTCTCATCAGCGACATATTGCCGGGATGCCTTTCGAGGATTTCCTTTGCTGTCAGCGCAATGCCTGTTGCCGAAGCATAAGCCTCAAGCGATCCGTACATATTGGTGCCCCAATGTTTTCTTCCGCCCGGCCTGATCGTTGTATGTCCCAGTTCACCGGCAAACCCATCATGACCAAGTATCAATTGTCCATTCGCAACGATGCCACTTCCCACACCAGTACCAAGGGTGATCATGATAAAATCTTTCATACCCCTGGCCGCGCCATACATCATTTCACCTACAGCCGCAGCATTGGCATCGTTCGTGAGTGAGCAGGGAAGTTTGAATTTTTTGGAAACCATTTCCGCCATAGGGATAATGCCTTTCCAGTGAAGATTTGGGGCGTATTCAATAGTTCCCTTATAGTAGTTTCCATTAGGAGCGCCTACGCCAACGCCTTTGATGAATTCAATTCCTCCTACCTCATTCATCGAGGGCTGAAGTACTTCGTATAATTCATCGATGAAGCTTTCTACGTTTGCGTGTTTGGCTGTTGACAGGTCGCCCTGCAACAATATCTCTCCGCGATGGTTTACGATGCCGTATTTGGTGGTGGTGCCACCAATATCGATCCCAATGGCAAATTCTAATGGACTTTCCATAACTCGGTTCTATTCTATGAAAGGGCCCGCGCGTACGCGGGCCTGTTAAATATTTTTTCTAATGACCTCCTGCTTTTGCCAGTTCACTGTCGAAGTCTATACCCTGTTTTTTCAGGATTCCTTTAACAGCCCATGCAAAGAATGCAAGGTACAGGAAGCAGACAACTGTTATCCAGTAAGATTGATGAATGCCCACAACATCAGCCAGTTTGCCCTGAATAGGAGGTATGATAGCGCCACCAAGGATCATCATGATAAGAAATGCCGATCCCTGTGTAGTGTATTTGCCTAGTCCGGCAATTGAGAGCGAAAAGATACAGGGCCACATGATTGAGCAGAATAAACCTCCACTCAGGAAAGCATAAATGGAAGTAACTCCCGTGGTCATCAAACCTACCAGCATGGCGCCAACCCCGAATATGCTGAATACAAGCAGCATCAGCGCGGGTTTTTCCTGCGTAATAAAGAAGCCTGCTATTTGTATTGCTACACACACAATATACCAGTAAAGCGGCTCAACATCATTTTTGGCGATTGCATTGACGCCGATCACTATTCCGAATGCTACAAGCGGAACCAGCACTAACAGAAAATTTTTGAGCGATTTTGTGGGATTGAATACGGGGATAGCTCCGGCCCACCTGCCGATCATAAGACTTCCCCAGTAAAGAGAAATATAAGGTGCGGTTTCGGCAGCCTGGATGCTTCCATATTCCTCACGCTTCAGAAGTTCGGGAAGATTACTCGCGATCGCAACTTCTACTCCAACATAAGTGAAAATGCCAAGCATGCCAAGAACCAGCTGAGGGTAACGCATGGCGCCCCATCCATTGCTGTTTCGTTTAGCGCTGGCGTTAGACAACAGCAATCCAAGTACAACAACCGCCAGTGCACCCAGCAGCCATTTTAACCTGTACATTTCAAGTGTGTGCCTTTCAGCATCGGTGGGATTAGCGGGAACATCCTGGTAGCTTGCAAATACCGGAATAAATACCGCGATCAGCAATATGGTAAGTACAATAAGGGCGGTTGTGGCTTTGTTGGATTTTTCGATAAATGCTTCCGACTTGCCATCGGGTAATTTTTTTGAAAAGATGAACAGCATAGCCGCTATGAAGAACAAACCACCAACGCATAGATAAAGAATGCTTACAGTATCCAGGTTCAGCGCCTTGATCTGTTCATCCGTAACTGTTGTTGATCCAAAAAGCGCCAGGGCAACAACGATCGGCCCGATCATTGTCCCGAATGAATTGACCCCTCCGCCAAGATTAACACGGTGAGATCCCGTTGCAGGATCGCCCAGTGCAATCGCAAAGGGCTGCGCGCCGGTCTGCTGCAGCGAAAAGCCGAGGGCAACAATGAACAAAGCCGTTAATAAAGCCGGGAAGCCCGCATAATTTACAGCCAGTACCATTCCTACTGCTCCAACAACAGATAATAACAATCCGTAAACAATGCTTTTTTTATAACCCCAGTGCGCCACCAGATCCTTGCCCCTGGTTACGCCTATCAGGTACAGCAGCAAAGCGCCAATGTAATAGGCGAGGTAGAAAGCAAAGTCAACAAGCTGCGACTGGAACTGGTCGAGCCCGAAATAATGTTTGCAGAATGGAATGAAAATGCTGTTCGACGCGGCGATAAAGCCCCAAAAGAAGAAAACAGTCACCAATGTGCCCAAAGCCCCGTAATTCGTTGGAATGTCGGGAGCCGTTATTTTATCTGCATCTGGAACACGCTGGGATGGGAGAGAGTCGGAAGTGCTCATAAGCTATCGCAGGTTTGGATGAAAAATTTGAATTGCTGAAAGTATAAAGTTTTTTGCAAGGGAAAAATTTTTTCGCAGTAAGCTATTTAATTCAAAATCATTGGTAAATTGAATCTCTTCTATCGTGAATGGACAATCGTGAAGTTTAAGTGAGGGAGGTTAAGACGGTTAAGCAGAATGGGCGGATGGATAATTGCGCATTCATATTTGATAAATCGGAAGATTCATGGAAATCATTCACGTCAGCGCAGAATGTTATCCCGTAGCAAAAGCGGGCGGATTGGGAGATGTTGTTGGGGCTTTGCCAAAATATCAGAACCAGCTGGGCCATGTTGCCAAGGTTGTGATGCCAATGTACCGCACCAGGTTCCTGTACAATAATCAATGGGAAGTGGTGCACAAAGGAAGTTTTTACCTGGGTTCATGGTCTCTTGATTATACAATTATCCGCGAGCTGACAAACAAACTTGGTTTTGATCTTTACCTTGTTGACATCAACGGACTGCTCGATCGTGAAAAGGTTTATGGATATGATGATGATACGGAGCGGTTCACTTCATTCCAGATTGCTGTGGTTGACTGGATAACAAGCTGGAATCATCTGCCGGACATCATCCATGTGCACGACCACCACACTGCGCTGATCCCTTTCATGATCAGACATTGTTTTGCATACAGGAAACTTCAGAACGTACCTTCCGTACTTACGATTCACAATGCCGAATACCAGGGTTGGATGGGTTGGGACAAAAGCCGCTACATTCCTTCCTGGGATACATGGAAGTGGGGACTGCTCGACTGGAAGAATAATATCAATCCGCTGGCTTCAGGAATTAAAAACGCCTGGAAAGTGACCACGGTAAGTCATAGTTACCTTGATGAACTGAAACAGTCGGCCAATGGACTCGAAGCCCTGTTCGAATACGAAAAAGGAAAATGCGTTGGTATCCTGAACGGGATCGATACCCAGGTATGGGATCCGCACACTGATTCTTACATCGAACACAAATACGATATCGAAACAGTACAGGATGGAAAAAAGCGGAACAAGGAGTTGCTTTGTGAACAGTTCAACCTGGATGTAACTAAACCACTGATCGGCTTTATCGGACGACTGGTAGGAGAAAAGGGGGCCGACCTTTTACCGGGCATGATCGGAGATTCATTTTACTACATTGGAAGGAAGATGAATTTCATTATTCTGGGGAGCGGATTCCCTGAAGTTGAAGCTCAGTTGTACAGCCTTAAGTCGCTGGCCTGGGGGGATTATAACGTTTATATCGGATACAATGAAGCGTTAAGCCATTTACTGTACGCCGGAACTGATTTTTTACTGATGCCCTCAAGAGTAGAGCCTTGTGGGTTAAACCAGATGTATTCCATGCGATATGGAACAGTTCCCGTTGTCAGGAATACAGGAGGTTTGCGTGATACTGTCATTGACATCGGCGATCCTGGAGGTTATGGCATACGGTTCAACAATCCTGCTGTGGGTGACATGACCCATGCAGTATGGAGAGCGGTACAGTTGTATAGCGATGAGGAGCGAATGAGTGAAATAAGAACTCAGATGATGCAACTGGATTTTAGCTGGGAAACCAGTGTGAATCGGTATATTGAAGTATATGAATCAATCATTCGGTAAATGAACCAGTAGTTAAGCCTGCTGGCTCAGCTGCCTGACACCAAAACTCACCAATAAATCAGGAAATATGTCCAAGGAAATATTGACCGTAATTCTGGGAGGAGGCGCCGGTACCCGGCTATATCCATTAACAGCAAGCCGTTCGAAACCAGCCGTTCCCATTGCAGGGAAATACAGGCTTGTGGACATTCCCATTTCCAATTGCCTGAATTCGGGAATCAACAGGATGTTTGTGCTTACGCAGTACAATTCGGCCTCATTGAACAGGCACATCAAGAATACTTACCATTTCAGCGTGTTCAGCAAAGCATTTGTTGACATACTTGCTGCCGAACAAACTCCCGAAAGCCAGCTATGGTACCAGGGAACGGCGGATGCGGTACGACAAAGCTTACGGCATATCGGACCGTTTGAAAGTGAATATGTGCTGATCCTTTCCGGCGACCAGCTGTATCAGATGGACCTGATGGAAATGCTGGAGAATCACAAGGCAAAGGGCGCGGATATTTCAATTGGTACCATACCGGTTGATGCAAAGGAAGCGTCTGATTTCGGGATCATGAAGATGGATGAAAATCATATGATCACTTCATTCACCGAAAAACCAAAAGGTGATGTGCTGGCCGACTGGGTAAGCGATACCGGTCCTGCCATGCAGGCAAAAGGCAAAGTGTACCTGGCCTCTATGGGCATTTACATTTTCAACCGGAAGCTGATGTTCGACCTTTTGCAGGAGGAATTCAAGGACGCTACGGATTTTGGTAAAGAAATATTGCCAAGGTCACTCGAGAAATATAAGGTCACAAGTTATCAGTATGATGGTTACTGGACCGACATTGGTAACATAGCCTCATTCTTTGAAGCCAATCTGAGCCTTACGGAAGACCTGCCGGAATTCAACCTGTTCGATAACAATCGCGCAATTTACACACGCGCACGTATGTTGCCTCCGGCAAAGATCAGTGGCACCACACTTGAAAGAACAATTATCTCCGAAGGATGTATTGTAAATGCAAGCCGTATTGAACATAGCGTCATTGGAATCAGAACCCGCATTGGAAGCGGAACCACTATTGTGAACAGCTTTCTGATGGGTAATGATTATTTTGAAACCCTTGATGAAATAACATATGCGCAGGAGCACGGCATCCCCACTGTTGGAATAGGACACCGGTGTTATATCAGGAACGCGATCGTTGATAAAAATTGCCGTATCGGCGATGACGTTCGTATTAACGGTGGCGCTCACCTGCCAAATGCCGATCATTCATTGTATACAGTGAAAGATGGGATAGTTGTTGTGAAGAAGGGGGCAGTTTTGCAGAATGGATTTGTGATTTGATTTGAGGATTTGGGGATTTGAGGATTTGAGGATTGGAGGATTTGGGGATTTGGGAATTTGGGGATTAGCTGATTTAAACCAACCAAAATAACTGATTGCTTATGGCCGCAGGTCCTACCGCCATTCTTCCCGATGAAAAGAGTTTTGTCCAGAGAGGCCGCTTGAATTTCTGGCAGATTTTCAACATGAGTTTTGGATTTCTCGGTATCCAGTTCGGGTTTGCATTGCAGAATGCAAATGTGAGCAGGATATTTCAGACACTCGGGGCAGAGATTGACAGCATCGCTATTCTCTGGATTGCGGCACCTGTCACAGGTTTTCTGGTGCAACCGATCATAGGTTATCTGAGCGATCGCACATGGCATCCCTACTGGGGCCGCCGCAGACCATTCTTTTTTATTGGAGCTATACTTGCCTCCGCCGCGCTTTTCCTGATGCCGAATTCTTCGGCGCTCTGGATGGCCGCATTACTTCTTTGGATACTGGATGCTTCCATCAACATTTCCATGGAACCTTTCCGTGCGTTTGTAGGTGATAAGCTTCCCTCATCGCAACGGACCACCGGTTTTGCAATGCAAACGCTTTTTATTGGAATCGGAGCTGTTATCGCCTCACTACTACCTTACATCTTTACAAACTTTTTCGGCATCAGCAATACCGCTCCTCCGGGTGAGATAGGTGATTCAGTTAAATACTCATTTTATATCGGAGGCATCATCTTTCTTGGTGCAGTCATGTATACTGTATTTACCACAAATGAATTTCCGCCCGAGGACATAAAAAAGTGGGAAGAAGAAAAGCTGAAGTCACGCGGTATTGGAAAAGGATTCGCCGAGATCATCAAAGGCATAGGTACAATGCCCAGAACAATGCTTCAGCTGGCCGTTGTGCAGTTCTTTACATGGCTTGCGTTCTTCTCAATGTGGATATACACCACATCGGGCGTGGCGCAGAATGCATATGGAACAACAGATCCCACGTCAAAGGATTTCCAGGATGCAGGGGATTGGGTAAGTATCATGTTCATGGTGTACAATGGCATCAGCGCTGTAGCCGCCTTTCTGTTGCCGCTGCTGGCAAAACAGATCGGACGAAAATACACTCACATGATTTGTCTCATCATTGGAGGAATAGGTCTTATCAGTTTGTTCTTTATAAAGGATCAGTGGATGCTATTGTGGCCAATGGTGGGAGTGGGACTTGCCTGGTCATCTACACTCACCATGCCTTATGCAATTCTTGCCGGAGCACTGCCACCGCAGAAGATGGGATTTTACATGGGTGTTTTTAATTTCTTTATTGTGATCCCTCAGATCGTTGCTGCCGCGATACTTGGATTCTTTGTGAGCAGATTATTTAACGATGAAAGCATTTATGCGCTGGTTGTTGGTGGCGTTTCAATGATCATTGCCGGTTTCCTGAATTTTATAGTTGTTGATAAGGACGATAAAGTATAATCAGTATGAAAAAATTCTTATTGATCGTAAGCTTATTGATCGCTTTTAATTCCTTTTCATCTACCTATAAGATCGAATCGATCTGGCCAACACATTGGTGGGTTGGAATGAAGAACCCAAACCTCCAGTTAATGGTTCGCGGAATGAATGTGCGCACAGTAAAATTCTCAGTTGTTTATCCCGGAGTTAAACTGGTAAAAGTTACAAAGAGTGAAAATAATAACTATGCCTTCCTCGACCTGGTAATATCGCCTTCCGCCAAACCTGGCAAGATAAAAATTCATGTAGTTGCCGAAGAAGGAGAAGCTGATGTTCTATATGAACTGAAAGCAAAAAGTAAAGAGAACGGTAAGTCACGCGTTATGGGAGTCACTTCCGCCGATCTCATTTATCTTATCATGCCCGACAGGTTCGCAAATGGCGATCCTACTAACGATAACCTTCCCGGCTTTCGTGAGCTCGTGAACAGTCGCGATTCGCTGAAAGGACGCCATGGTGGTGATCTGCAGGGCGTTCAGCAGCGGCTGGATTATCTCCAGGATCTTGGTGTAACTGCTATCTGGCTCAATCCTGTATTGTTGAACGATATGGTCCGCGAGTCGTTTCATGGTTACGCATTCACAGATCATTATAAGATCGACCCAAGGCTTGGGGGCGACAAAGCATACCACGACCTGATAAAGGCCGCGCACGCAAAAGGAATGAAGATCATCCAGGATGCGGTTTACAATCACGTTGGATTGGAGCACATATTTATCAAAGACCTTCCTATGAAAGACTGGCTGAATCAATGGCCGTCTTACCAGAATACTTCATACAAGGATCAGGTGCTGATGGATCCTTATGCATCGGCTATCGACAAAAAGATCATGAGCGATGGATGGTTCACTCCAATGATGCCAGACCTTAATCACAGGAATCCTTTCGTTACAAATTTTCTCATCCAGCATGCTATCTGGACTGTAGAAGAATTCGGCATTGATGGCTGGCGGATCGACACGTATGCATACAACGATCTGGAGTTCATGAACCGGTGCAACAAAGCGCTGATGGATGAATATCCGCAGATCGGCATCTTCGGCGAGACCTGGGTACACGGAATTCCCAACCAGAGCTTTTTTATGCAGAACGTTTACAATCAGAAATATCGTTCCAATCTTCCCGGAGTAA
The DNA here is from genome assembly GCA_036402175.1 of Chitinophagaceae bacterium. Taxonomy (GTDB): domain Bacteria; phylum Bacteroidota; class Bacteroidia; order Chitinophagales; family Chitinophagaceae; genus DASPKM01. The sequence continues at coordinate 18,481 of DASWTK010000094.1, forward strand.
CAGATTTCCAGCTGAACCTTTACGGCATTCTGCCGGCACTAAACCAACCTTTCGGATGGACTGAAGGAGTGAACAGGCTTTATCTTACCACCACAAATGATTTTGTGTATAAGGATGCGATGAAGAACTGCATTTTCCTGGATAATCACGATATGAGCAGGATCTATTCACAGGTCAATGAAGATTTTCAGAAATATAAGATGTCCATCGCGTGGCTGCTTACTTTCCGGGGCATACCCCAATTGTACTATGGTACAGAAATACTGATGAAAGGAACCACAAACCCGACTGATGCAATGGTTCGTTTTGATTTCCCGGGCGGTTGGCCAGGCGACGCTAATAATAAATTTACCGCCACGGGCAGAACACAACAGGAGAATGACGCATTCAATTATGTCCGGACGCTTGCAAATTTCCGAAAGAACTCTTCAGCGATCAGGAAGGGTAAAATGATGCAGTATGTTCCTGAGAATGGAGTGTATGTATATTACCGTTATGATGCAAACCAGACAGTGATGTGCGTGATGAACCAGAATGAGAACGAAGCTACAATTGACCTGTCAAGATTTTCCGAACGAATGAAAGGCTTTACAAAAGCTTATGATGTTGCTACCGGAAATACTTTTGCTCTGCAGCCAACATTAAAAATAGGAGGGAAGTACTTGCTGGTAATGGAGCTTAGAAAATAAGTTTTATGATATTATCATCAAGTAATATCAATATCGAATTTATTTAATAGGCCGGGAAGGCCATTCATTGAGAACCTTGCCTTTCTCATCCTGTTCAGCGCAGGATCAATCGAAAAGTTATATGCGCTTCTGAAATCTGCTTTCTCAAGATTGGTATTTTCAAATTTTGCATTGTTCAGATCGCATTTGTCAAAGACCGCCGAACTGAGGTCTGCATCTGTAAAATCTACTTCCTGCAAACCCGATTGCCTGAACACTGTCTTTTTCAGGCTTTTCTTAAAGAAGGATGAATAATTCAAAATGCAATTTTCGAATTGAACGGCGAATAGAAAGTCCGTGCAATGTTCAAAATGAACACCCAACAGTTTGCAATCATTGAATTTTATGTCCTTGAACGCCGTTTTTACTGTCTGTATCATGGTCAGATTGCAACCATTGAATTTACAGTCTGAAAAGCTGATGTTCGAAAGGTCGCATTTTTCAAAATTGCAATTGACGAAACTGCAGTTATCATATTCGGCGATCTCAGGTGGTTCTGTTGAAAAATCTATTTTTTCAAATTGCTTGTCTTCTACGTAAATGCGCTCCATCAGTCAAAAATAATGTGCTTTCGGTTGACAAGCTTACAGCATTACCCACCAGATGTTCTTCTGTCCGTCCTTTCCCCAATCTTTCAGTGATCGCTGCAAGGTAGTTTCCAGCGTTTTTGTATTTACTTTTTTGCCGCGGGTAGGGGCCGCTAACTCATTCTCCTTTGGATCAATTAACTGTACTTTCGTAGCAAACCACGTAGTATATAATCTTGGGATCGCAAGACCAAGTATCATTCCGGGCAAACCATGAAATGATTCAGGGCCACCGCTCACTAAAATCTCATCTGTGTAAAAAGCAACAACATACACTGAGTCGCAGATCTTCGCTACCGCTTTTCTGCATTCAAACCCGGCTATTGTGCGGGTTTCATCACTCATTTTCCATTCCAATTTACGCGCACTGTCCTGCACAAGGTAGGTTTCCTCAAACACTCTCTTAAATCCGGTATATGAATTTTTTGCCAGGTCGGTTGCGATTGTATTCTCTTTTGCTGGTCCAAGTCCCCAGAAATTCTTCGGGCCATCACCATCCCTGTTATGCTTGTACAATGTTTTATCGTCGGTAAAATAAAGATCGAAGTACGATGTATGAAATTTTGGAAGCTTCGATACGTATTCCTTATACCAGCTATCATTGTCATCAGGCTCAAACTGCCGGTGTACATTGATCTTTCTTTCAAATTCAATCCTGCCCTTGGCAAGGAACTGCGTTTGCGCACTGGCGGAAATCGTCGCAATAGAGAAGGCAATTACTAATAACTTATGTCGCATTGAATTAATTTCTTTTAATTGTAGACTTCTTTCGAAACTGGCATATCAAACCCTGATCTATTTAGCTCCATTTCCCGCCGTTTGCCCCGGGTTCTTTGAAAAATTCCAGGTGAAACTTACCAGCCAATACCTGCGAATCGTATTATAAGTATTCTCCGAAACAAAATTGCTGCTTGCATTACGCTGGAACCCGATGTTCTGATCCAGTATATCGAATACGCTGAACCTGACTTCTCCTGAATTGTTCTTCCAGAATTTTTTTGCCAGATAGGCATTCCACCTTGTTGTGTTCAGGTCGCGGTCGAACACGCTGGTCTTTTCCCTGAAATTGAAAGTAACAAGAGAGCTCAGTTCAAGCTTCCATGGAAGGTGAACCCTTGCTTCAATTTCTGTTTCGCTGGTCCAGTACTTGGTAACCACATCAGATCTTAAAGTAGACCTGCTGATATTCTTCGAAGCTGTGGGAGCAAACCGGAACATGTATTTGTTTTCTTTTTCATGCCAGAAGTCGGTACGGAAATAATAGTTCCTGTTATCATTCACGTTTTTTTCACCATTTACAAAATTATTGTACTTGCCAATGTTACCGCCTCCATTGAAGTTGATATTGAGTTTCCATTTTTTGATCTGGTACCAGTAACCGGTCCAGATGTTCACATTATAATTGCCATCAACATTCACAAACTGGTTTGTCCTTCTGTTTACTGAATCTACAAAAGAGCTGCTGCTGATGGCATTGTCGGTAAGCGACAGGTTTGCACCCATATAGATGCTGCGGCTTGTCAGCACTTTATAGTCGTTGAAATTGAGTGAAATATTATGCCTGAATTCCTGTTTGAGGTCCGCGTTACCGATCTGAATGTTCATAGGATCGGAGTTTTCACGGATCGGTTGTATTTGCTCCAGGCTTGGCTGCCTGGTATTCCCTGTATAATTCAGGGCCAATCTTCTTTGTGGTCCCATATTATACCTGAAACTCGCCCGGGGAAATAAGTTCAGATATGAACGGGTGAATAATGAATTTGTGGTGAGGTCTGTTTGACGGAACTGCGCGTATGAAACATTTCCACCTAAAGAATATACTACACTTTTTTTGTTGACCCTGAGATTCAAACCACCTGTTTGAGTGTTGATGCGGAATGCATAATCGTTGCTGTATAAAGGATCCCGCGTGTCATATTTCGGATCAGTACCGTTTGTTGTTTTATTGTATGTATTGCGCAAGGCCTCGCTGTTGTTCACCCTGTATCCATAATTTATTTCGAGGAAAGTTGATTTCGACAATGGCTCAGTGTAAGACGCTTTCGAATTGATCATAAAAGATTCGAGACTGCTGACCTTACGCTGATCAACCGTATCGTTTCTGAGAAACAGGCCGGATGTATCGTACAGGTCGTTGTCGAACGCCAGGAACCCTTCGGTTTCATTTGAATTGTAACCCTGATCAACATTTACTGATAAGGTTCGTCCTTTTTTCTGGAATTTATGTCTGAACAGAACGCTGGAGGTAAAGGCCTGTTTTTCACCTTCCGAAACCAGCGACCGCTCGTTGGCGCTGATCATCCTGTTCTTTTCATTCCGCGTGGTGCTTGAATAAGCTGCCAGGCTTCTGCCAATCGTTCGGTTACCCGAAACAGTTACTTTAATGCTGGAGAATGAATCAAGCTGGATATCATAAAACCCATTCAGCTGATGACGGATATTCTGGTTGCGCGTCTTACGCGTTTCGTTGCTGAAATACTGGGTAGAAGGAAGGATCGTTTGTGAGATCCTGTTACCATCTATTTCAAGATTCTGTTTGTAATACCGGTAATTCACATTCAGGTGCCGCTTGTCAGAATTCCATTTATTTGAAAAATGTGCCCCGCCTGTCCAGGAAGTTGGCAGGCCTTCACCGTTATACCTGCCGCCCCATGTATTAAATTCATCGCTTTCAAACATGGAATAGAAATAGCCTTCCTCTTCATTGAATTGCATATTGGAACCACCACCGAACTTGTCATTGTCCTCCCAGTTTAATCCTGCTTTACCGGTATTTGACATTGTGCCGAATGCGGCGACCTTTCTTTTTCCCTTAAACGCGTTTACCATCGCTTCGTTCTCAAAGCTGTTGGGAGTGCCGCCGGCGAGTTTAGCTTTTCCGAAATATCCTTTCTTGCGGTCTTCCTTTAATTGCAGGTTAATAGTCTTGGTCTTTTCACCATCATCGATGCCGGTAAATGTGGCCTGGTCGCTTTTTTTATCAAAGACCTGAACGGTCTTTACCGCGTCGGCCTGCAGATTCTGGGTAACAACAGCAGGGTCATCACTGAAAAATTCTTCACCATCTACCAGTACTTTCTGAACTTTTTCACCCTGCGCGGTTATCTCACCGTTTTTATTTACCTGGATACCGGGTAATTTTTTCAGCAGGTCTTCAACCGTTGCTCCCTGTTGAACCTTAAAACTATCCGCCCTGTATTCTGTTGTATCGCCCTTTATGCGTATGGCGCCGATCTTTTGTCGTACGACCACTTCCGCCAGCAGCTGGCGGCGCAGACTAAGCCCGATCCGTCCAAGATCTGATTCCCTTGATTCGTCAATGGTAACCTGGTCGATAAAGTCGGCATATTTTGGAAAACTAACCTGTAACAGGTGTTTCCCTGCGGGAAGATTTTTAATGGCGAATTCGCCTTTTGGGCCGGAGCGTGTAAAAGCGATCAATACAGAATCGGTTTTCCGTAGTACGGAGATCACCGCGTTGTGTAAGGTCATTGCATTAAGTGTATCGGAAACTACTCCCTTTATGGAGGCTGACTGGCCGAAGGAAAATTGCGCAGATACAAAAAGGATCACTAGGGTCCCTATGAAATTTCTCATGAACAGTGTTTCAAGTTATGGGTTCAATGGTTCGAAAACGAATATTTTCGTAGACCAATATCCGCTTTAAAAATGTAATTTAAATGCCTGAAACTTAATTTTAGGTTAAATGGCCGACATATTACACCAAATGGCACCAGCATGTGATGCACGGCAATAAAAAATTCCACACATGTCTTCAAAAAAAAATGGCGGTCGCGGTAAAAAAGAACAAACGGAAGGACCGGACCTCAATCCTGAACAAACTGCCGGATTAACAAGGTATGAGGACTTTCATTTCGTAGACACTACAAAGCCTGTTTGGAATTATTCAAGATTTGAAGGAGATGATATCGCCAATTTTCAAAATGGAACTTTATACAGGGCGTATGAATTGTTCGGTTCTCATGCAATGGACGTGCTGAATGCGAAAGGTTATTATTTCGCTGTATGGGCGCCAAATGCAACTTATGTTTCGGTGATTGGAAATTTCAACGACTGGGATCCGATGGCGCATCCCCTATTTGTGCGACTTGACAAAACAGGTATCTGGGAAGGATTTATTCCGCATCTGAATAAAGGGGAAGCATACAAATATCATATTCATGGATTCAAGGGCGCTAAAGTAGATAAAGGTGATCCTTATGGTAACTTCTGGGAAGTTCGTCCAAATACCGCCACCATAACGTGGAACCTCGACTATCAATGGCAGGATGAGGAATGGATGGCCGAACGTGGCAAGGTGAATTCACTCGATGCACCCTGGAGTGTTTATGAAGTTCATCTGCATAGCTGGATGCGGCCCGACAGGAACAACGAAGAGATTTACAACACATACGATCAGATCAAAGAGCGGATGGTGCCTTATGTAAAGGAAATGGGTTACACCCATGTTGAATTCATGCCGGTAATGGAACATCCCTTCGATGGAAGCTGGGGTTATCAGTGCACGGGGTATTTTGCTCCTACTTCCAGGTTTGGTGATCCGCAGCAATTCATGTCACTGGTTGACGCGTTCCATCGGGAAGGCATAGGCGTTATACTGGATTGGGTCCCTTCACATTTTCCATACGATGCGCATGGGTTGTTCATGTTCGATGGAACGCATACATATGAATATGCCGACATGCGCAAAGGATTTCATCCCGACTGGAACAGTTATATTTTTAATTATAAGAGGGGAGAGGTAAAATCATTTCTGATCAGCGGCGCCAGGTTCTGGTTTCAGAAATTTCATGCCGATGGTTTGCGGGTAGACGCCGTTTCATCCATGCTGAAGCTGAATTATTCGCGCAAGCATGGACAGTGGGAGCCCAATGAGTTTGGTGGCGATGGCAATCTTGAAGCCATTGCTTTTGTAAAAGATCTGAATGAAACCATATTCAGAGATTTTCCCGATGTGCAAACAATTGCCGAAGAAGCAACAGACTGGCCAGGAATCTCAAGACCAACCTGGCAGGGCGGACTTGGATTTGGTATGAAATGGATGATGGGATGGATGCACGATACGCTTGACTTTTTTAAAATGGAACCCTTGTTCAGGCAATTCCACCAGAATAAATTTTCCTTCAGCATGATGTATTTCTATGATGAGAACTTCATGCTTCCGTTCAGTCATGATGAAGTCGTGCACGGCAAAAGTCCGATGATCTATAAAATGCCCGGCGACGAATGGCAGAAGTTTGCCAACCTCCGGTTGATGTACACTTATATGTGGACGCACCCTGGCGCGAAACTGCTGTTCATGGGTTGCGAATTCGGAGTAACAAATGAGTGGAACCATAAAAGCGAACTGCAATGGGAATTGCTGCAGTTTGAACCTCACCGCTTGCTCAAAGATTGTGTACGCGATCTTAATCATCTGCTGCGGGGCGAACCGGCTTTGTATCAGTACCAGTTTTCAATTGACGGCTTTGAATGGGTTGACCTCAATCACCGGCAGGAAAGTGTGATATCCTACCGGAGGAAAGGTAAAGAACCGGAAGACGACCTGCTGGTGATATTGAACCTTACACCTGTTGTACGTAATAACTGGAAGATATATGCGTATGGCAAAGAGCGCTGGAAAGAAATATTTAACAGCGATCATCCGAAATACTGGGGCGCGGGTGATGTTCAGAACCCTGATATTCAAACCACGCTTGTGGATAAAAATGATGATCTGTATGAAATAAATGTACACCTGCCGCCGTTGGGGGCTATTGTACTCAAGTGATCTTCCTCAGCGGTTTTGAGGTTGGAATTTAACAACCCCATGACGAAAACAGGTTTTAATTTTGCGTTCTAAGTTCCAATTTCGCCACTTATGAAAAACTTTGTGCTTTCTCTTCTTGCCACCGGCCTCTTTGCCGGTTCAGCCTTTGGTCAATCATCCGATAGTGCAGCTTATTTTTTTAATAAAGGAGTTGAAGAAAAAACTGCCCGCCGCTATATGGTGGCCTACCAGCAGTTTCAAAAGGCATTGCAATTTAAACCTGACCAGCTGGATTATCAGAAAGAAGCAGGATATACTGCCATGGAGTTACGCAGGTATGACCAGGCACGCATGCATTTTGAAAAAGCGTACCAGTTAAAGGCCGATGACGACAGTTCAATAAAGCAATTAGCGCAATTGAACTTCTCACTTCGCCGCTGGCCGCAGGCAATTCAGTTTGCAGAATTAATGAAGCAGAAAAACATCAAGGGATATAATTATATTCTGGGCCGTAGTTTTTATGAAGATGAGAATTACGGAGAAGCATACAAATACCTCCAGGCTGCCGCTAAGGAAGAACCCGCGAACGCGGAAATACCTTATCTGATCGGTCGCAGTTTTGTTGATATGAGTAATTATAAAATGGCTGTACAGTTTTTTGAGCAGGCCATTGCGAAGGATTCTACAAAGGCCAACTGGTTGTATGAAACGGGTCTGACCTATTTCGCGATCCCTGATGCAAAGAAAGCCATTCAGTTTTTTGAACTTGCCATCAGCAAAGGTTATAAGACTTCAAATGATGTTTTGGAAAATTTATCCAATGCTTATATAGAGGCCGGCCAGCCGCAGCGGGGTATTGAGCTGATGAAGAAGCTGCTGGAAAAGAAGCCTGCTGATATGGAGTTGTTATGGAATCTGGCGGAAGCTTATTATAAAACCGGGAAATACACTGAAGCCATCGAGCAGTGGGATCGCATGCTGTTCTACGATAAAACCAATGCGAAGCCTCTTTACATGATCGGACTTTCTTATCAGAAGAAAGGGGAGAAGGAGAAAGGCCAGGCTTTGTGCGATAAAGCAATTCAGATGGATCCGAGTTTGAAGAA
>DASWTK010000095.1:0-2572 GCA_036402175.1 Chitinophagaceae bacterium
AAACAGTGATCACACGTAGTTTATTTAGCCAGCAATCACTTTCACTCACAACCTGGATGCTGGAAATAATTGTTGTGTTAATGTTGATTGTACCACCGTTGATCAAAGCATGGAAATTATTGAAGCCAGGCAACAGGCTTATGCTTTTCATCGTGTTTCTTATCCTGCCCATGCTCATTGAATACGCGCTTCTGCACAAGTTGGGTAATAACTTATTGCAAAACGGAATTCTTAACCAGCAGGGAGTCCTCGGCTCACCGGTTCTGGTGAATCTTTGGACAGGCTTATGGCTGGTTGCCTTGCTGCTGACCTGGAAAAGATTGTTCAAATGGATGGTGAATACCGGGGGTGATTAATGGAACAGTTACAATGAAAAAATCACCCGATTCATTCGCCGAAATTCCGCCCTGCTGCATCAGTTGATATTTTACTGCAATGTTCTCAAGTCCTATTTTATGCGACGGCACCTTTGCGGTTTTCCGCTGAAGATTGTTCTTTATCAATAGTTGTCCCTGCGCTGTTGTGGATATTTCAATATACAATGGTGAGTTTTTGGAAGTGATATTATGCTTAACCGCATTTTCCACCAACAGTTGCAAAGTAAGAGGCGGAAGCAGGTATGCATTATAACGCTCATCAATTTCCATATTGATCACTACTCCTTCACTATGCCTGATCTTAAGCAACCTGTAGTAAGAGCTAATGAATTTGATCTCGGTTTCCAGGGTAACCAGTTCATGTTTGTTGGTCTCCAGTAAATAGCGGTACACCTTGCTCATTTCATCAACAAAACGTTCAGCTTCCGCAGGGTCTTCGGTAATGAGTGACGATAAGGAATTCAGTGTATTAAAAAGGAAATGCGGATTAACCTGTTGCTTCAGGTTTTCCAGCTGGGCCCACAACTTTTCCTTTTCCAGTTGCTTTTTCTCCTCTTCGGTCTGTTTCAGTTTCGCATAATAATACATGGCCTCATAAATACCCAGGAAAAGAATAAACAGCAAAGCCGATCTTGTAACAGAATCGCCCAACATCTGCAAAATATTCTGCCCATCCATTATATATGAAGTGGCCGTCCTGAAATCGTACATAATAAAATATCTTACGATTGCTGTACAAACCAGCGCGGTGAGCGTAAATGCCATTCCTGTAAGAAATACCAGGGCAAGGCGTTTCACGAGTTGATCTGAACCGGTGTATCGCTTCCGGAAATACAAAATGATAAAGCGGTTTCCTTCCCAGGTGAGGATTATGGAACCCAGGGTTAACAGCAATCTGCCCGTCACCGTCCAGCTCAATGGTTCGATGTAAAATCTGTTGGAATAAACCGAAGCCGCCATAATGCAAGTGATACCAATGATGCGCAGCCACTTGTCTTTGATCCTGATCATTTCATGTAACATTTATTAAGCTGTTTGCGGCCTGTGTGACTATTAAAAATAAAACAATTGAGGCTTTATAGCGGTTCCATAATATCGTAAAGGTGCTGTCGCATTTATAGAAATTTCCAAAAATTGGAGTATTTCCGGGAGTAGTATTTAAATTTATTCCTATGTGTTTCTTGCCAAAAGATGTAAATTGGTACAAACTAACTGCATGGTTGACAGAAAGAAATTCATCCGCCTGGCCTCCCTAAGCTTTGGCACCCTGCTCATCCCCGACCTGTTGCTTAGCAATCCGCTCAGTCCTTCATTCATTTTTAAGAATGATATTAATTCAACTCCCGGCCTGGATCTGGCTACGGTTGCAATTACAAACGCGCGTCAGCAAGGCGCTTCGTATACCGATGTACGGATTGAAAAGAATCTGCAGCAGGATAACAATTCTTATAGCCTGAGCATAAGAGTATTGGTTGAAAGCACCTGGGGGTTTGCTGCAACTGAAAAGTTGACAATCGAAGAAGTAAAAGCATGTGTCGGTAAAGCGATAGCGACCGCTTCTGAAAACCGGGGCACATCGAAGATTTCAAACCGGTATCAGTATGCGCCGGGAAGTAAGCCGGTGTTGTGGCTTTGCGATGCTATTCCTTCCAGTTATTCGCGAGCGACTTTATAAAATACGTCCCCGGAACGATTGTTGCCTGGAAACTTAACTGTTTTCCATCTGTCGCTTCTATTCACGGCACGGTTGCAGTAGCAACCAACTGATACTTATCTTCGTGTGCGTATCAATATGACAGTTACCAATAATTTAAGAGAAGTTCAAACCACAAGGTATATCACGCCTCTGCGCGAAGGAGGATCGCTTCCCGCTATTGTAGAGGCGGATGATGGTTTTTTGTATGTACTTAAGTTCAGAGGAGCAGGACAGGGAGTCAAAGCACTGATTGCCGACCTCATTGGAACGGAAACTGCAAGAGTATTGGGTTTGAAAGTGCCGGAACTGGTACTTGCCCATCTCGACGAAGCTTTTGGGCGCACAGAACCTGACGAAGAGATCCAGGACCTTCTGAAAAAAAGCAAAGGCGTCAATCTGGGCGTTCACTATCTGTCTGGTTCAATCAGCTTCGACCCGTCTGTTGACAAACTGGATCCTATGCTTGCCTCAAGCGTGGTTTGGCTGGATGCGCTGCTCA
>DASWTK010000096.1:0-27488 GCA_036402175.1 Chitinophagaceae bacterium
GCTTATCCTACGCTTATCTTACACTAGTCCTAAGCTATTCTTACACTTAACCTACATTATTACTATTATTGTTCTCCAATCGTCCCCTCTTACTTTTAGTTTGCATTCCAGGGTTAATAATCCTGATTTCAACTTACATTATACCGATTTTCAGATTTTTTCCCCTGACCCTACGATTTCAGTTTACATCAAATCAACTTATTTGTTTTCCGTTTAGAAACGGCAAACCTCAACTTTCAAACCACCCCCCAAAACTCTAAGTAATCTCCCCAAACCCTTAACCCAAAACTCAGCCACCTCACTTTTGGAAACCCGAAACCCAAAACAAACCTCCCGAAACCAACTTAACCATTTGGCAATTGGAAAACCCGAAACCCAAAACCCGAAACCCAACACCCAAAACCCATCAACCTCTTCTTTGGAAAACCCAAAACTCAAAACCCAAAACCCGAAACCCCTCATTTGGAAAACCCGAAACCCGAAACCCGAAACCGGAAACACGAAACCCAAAACCCCAAACCCAAAACAAATTCTTAACTTCGTGCCCCTAAAATCGAGGGAGTTATGGAATCGCTGAAAGAGCAGATAGACCTGCAGCATCTTCCCCGGCACATCGCTATCATCATGGATGGGAATGGCCGCTGGGCTAAAGAGCAGGGACATGACCGGCTCTATGGCCATTTTCATGGAGTGGAAAGTGTTCGCAGTATTGTAGAAGGTTGCGCGGAGCTGGGTATTGAATACCTGACGCTTTACGCTTTTTCAACAGAAAACTGGGAACGCCCTGAATATGAAGTGGTAGGCCTGATGGAATTGCTTGTGAATACGATCCAGAAAGAACTGGAAGACCTTCACAAAAACAACATCCGGCTTCATGTGATCGGGGATCTGAACATGCTCCCGGATTATACGCGGAAAGAACTGAACAATGCGCTGGAAAGAACTTCGGATAATACCGGAATGAACCTCATCATCGCATTGAGCTATAGCGGTAGATGGGAATTGCTGAATGCGGTTAAGAATATCGCTTATGATGTTAAGGTAGGTAAGGTGAAAGTTGAAGAAATTGACCAGGATACCTTGCAGAAATACTTATGCACCAGCGATTTTCCTGATCCTGAACTGATGATCAGAACCAGTGGCGAATACCGGATCAGCAACTTCCTTTTGTATCAGCTGGCCTACGCGGAGTTGTATTTTACAAATGTGCGCTGGCCCGATTTCAGAAAAGAAAATTTATACGAAGCTTTAGTGGACTTCCAGGGCAGAGAACGCCGGTTTGGAAAAACCGGTGATCAGCTCACAAGGGATTCACTTGTAAATAGTCGCTAAACCTTGTCCAATCCTACTTTCTATCACCGTTGTTGGTGCGTTAACAAGCTTAGTTTTAACAAAGACTTTCAACTAATCCCGTTAATTTGCCCATCCAAAAATCAGCCTAAACCAGACTGAATGCAATCCAGATTTACGCTTTTTACCAGTTTAGTGGTAGTATGTTTATTGTGCGCGATGAATAGTAATGCCCAGGTAACCAGAGACACCGTTCCCGTTTCGATAGATCCTGAATTGGAAAACCTCGCAAAATTAACTACCCCCCGTGAGTTCACTATAGCAGGTATTCGCATCAGCGGTACAAAATACCTCGATGAACAATTGCTGATATCTATTTCGGGTTTGAATGTAGGCGACAAAGTAGTGATACCAGGCGGAGACAACTTCAGCAAAGCGATCATGAACCTGTGGAAGCAGAACCTTTTTTCGAACGTGAGGATCCTTTACACAAAAATCGAAGGCTCAAATATCCACATCGAAATAAATGTTCAGGAGCGTCCAAGGTTATCAAATTTCTTCTTTAAGGGCGTAAAAAAATCGGAAGCCGAAGAGCTTCAGGGCAAGGCAGGCCTTGTTAAAGGACGCGTTATCACTGAGAATGTCAAAAGAAACGCGGTTGAAGCCATTGAAAAGTTCTATGTTGAAAAAGGATTTAAAGGTGTAACCGTAGTCATCGACGAGCAAACTGATGCGGCCCTCGCAAACTCACAGATACTTACTTTCAATATTACAAAAGGTAAAAAGGTCCGGATCAACCAGATCAATTTCTTTGGAAATGAAACCATCAGCGATGCCAGGTTGAAAAAGCGCCTGAAGGGTACAAAGGAAATGACCAAATTCACTTTCTATCCAAGTCGCGATACCAGCAAGTTCGGCCTCAACGAACCCATGTCGTTCCGCGAATACATTCAAAAAGCCGGACCGTTATCCATCACAACCACGAAGGAATACCTCGATCCGTACTTCAGGTTCAAATTATTCAGCTCCGCTAAGTTCAATGCAACAAAATTCTCTGAAGACATCGACAATGTATTGAACTATTACAATTCACTTGGCTACCGCGATGCTGCGATCGCCGATACTTCTCTTACCTATAACGATAAGGGCAATCTGAATGTTGACATCAAAGTTGAGGAAGGCCGCAAGTATTATTTCGGCAATATCAGCTGGAAGGGTAATACAAAATACACCGATTCACTCCTGACATTCCTGCTTGGAATAAAGAAGGGCGATGTTTACAATATTGAAACACTAAATAAAAAACTTGGCAAGCAGCTATCACCTGAAGGAGGCGATATCAGCGGCCTGTATATGGATGATGGGTATTTGTTCTTCAGGGTAGATCCGGTTGAAACTGCAGTTTACAACGACACCATCGATTTCGAGATCAGGATGGTGGAAGGTCCTCAGGCTACCATAAAAAATGTCAATATTTCGGGTAACGATAAAACAAAAGAATACGTGATCCGCCGTGAACTTCGAACTGTTCCGGGCGATAAATTCAGTCGTGCTGCTCTTATCCGCTCTCAAAGAGAGATAGCCAACCTTGGTTATTTCAACCAGGAAAAGATTGGCATTAATCCTGTTCCAAATCAGGATGATGGAACCGTGGACATCAATTATTCAGTTGAGGAAAAATCATCTGACCAGCTGGAACTTTCTGCAGGCTGGGGTGGTGGTATTGGTCTAACCGGAACCCTTGGTGTATCATTCAATAACTTTTCGATCAAAAATATTTTCAGAAAAGAATCATGGTCGCCGCTTCCAACAGGCGATGGCCAGAAGCTGAGCCTCCGGATACAATCTAACGGTAAGGCATACCAGTCGTACAATTTCTCATTCACCGAACCATGGCTGGGCGGCAAGAAAAGAAATTCATTAACGGTAAGCCTTTATAAAAGTTTGTTCCGCACAGGCGGATACGATGGCAATGGAAGATATTTCTTCTCAGACTCACAGTCGCTCAAAACATTTGGTATTTCAGTAGCATTGGGCAAGCAGCTTCAATGGCCTGATGATTATTTTACACTTTCTTACGCGTTGAACTATACGCAGTATAAACTGCAGGATTATCCCGCCAGTTTCTTTGGATTCAGAACAGGTATTTCAAATAACCTGAGTTTAAAACTTTCGCTGAACCGGTACTCACTTGATCAGCCGATATTCCCAAGAAGTGGTTCCAACTTCCTGTTAAGCGGACAGTTTACGCCGCCTTATTCTTTGATCAATAAAAGTATTACAGCGGAGGATGGCTATAAACTTCCCGAATTTCACAAATGGAGGTTTACGGGGGAATGGTATATTCCCATCGGAAAGGCAATGGGGGCCGATAAGTCGAGGCAGTTTGTGTTGAAAGCTGCGGTGAAGTATGGTTTCATGGGGCGTTACAACAGCAAGATGGATTTTTCTCCATTCGAACGATTCCAGGTGGGTGACGCGGGTCTTACCAACAACTTCGGATTGCTGGGTTATGATATCATCGCACATCGCGGATATCCTGTATATGAAAGCTCTGATCCAAGGGTAAACCCTGACCAGCAGAATGCGAACCAGTTCTTTACCATGTTCAACAAATACACACTGGAACTTCGCTATCCTTTCAGTACAAATCCCAACAGCACTATATATGGATTAACATTCTTTGAAGCTGCTAATGGATGGTATAATTACAAAGACTACAACCCGTTCCGCCTGCGCAGAAGCGCGGGTGTGGGTATGCGCTTTTTCCTGCCGATGTTCGGATTGTTAGGGTTTGACTATGGCGTTGGATTTGACAGGCTCAGGCAAAACGGCAAGATGCGTGACGCATCGAGGTTTACCTTCATGATCGGCTTTGAACCTGAATAAGCACATTCATTATAACAATTGAAAATTTATCGTTATGAAAAAAATACTTTTCTTCCTGTTCATCCTGTTCGGATGCATAGGTATCGCGGGAGCGCAGCGCTACGCAATTGTAGACAGTAAATACATCCTTGAAAAAATGCAGGATTATAAAACTGCGCAATCGAAGCTCGACGAATTCAGCGTGCAATGGCAAAAGGAGATTGATCTGAAGCAGGCAACGCTTGACAAAATGTACAAGGAGTATGAAGCCGAACAGGTGATGCTGAGCGATGAGCTGAAAAGAAAAAGGGAAGATCAGTTGTATAATCTTGAAAAAGAATTGCGCGATCTGCAAAGGAAACGCTTTGGCTTCGAAGGAGATCTGTTTAAGAAGCGCCAGGAGCTGATTAAACCGGTGCAGGACAAGGTTTACAATGCGATTCAGAAGATAGCCGTGCAGCGGTCGTACGACTTTATTTTAGATAAAAGTGAAGGAATAACCGTTATCTTTGCCGACCCAAAACTGGACAAGAGCGAGGATGTTCTTAGGGAATTGGGTGTTAAATAAATGCCAAAGAGCGCCTGTTGCACAACGTATATTTTTCCAAACGCAACTAATATAAAAAGCAAATCACATTACGACATGAAAAAATTGGTTACACTTTTTCTGGTAGCTGCCGGCCTGGTAGCAGGAACCCAAGCAAATGCCCAGAATAAGATC
This sequence comes from Chitinophagaceae bacterium, assembly GCA_036402175.1. GTDB lineage: Bacteria > Bacteroidota > Bacteroidia > Chitinophagales > Chitinophagaceae > DASPKM01. Next base: position 4,880 of record DASWTK010000096.1, read on the forward strand.
GGGTTTATTGATGTTCAGGAGCTGATAGTAGCTATGCCTGATTTCAAAAAGGCTGATACAGCTCTGGCTGAATATCAGAATGCATTGAACCAGCAATATGGTGACATGGTGAACGAGTTCAATCAGAAGGATAGTCTCCTGAGTTCAAAAGACACCACCAAGTACACAAGAGCCCAACTGGAAGTGAAGAGGAATGATCTTGGCCAGCTTTACCTGAAACTTCAGGGTTGGAACCAGCAGGCACAGCAATTGTATCAGCGCAGGGAGCAGGAATTGCTTTCTCCGGTACAGAAAAAAGCCATGGATGCGGTTCAGGCAGTTGCAAAAGAAAATGGATATACCTATGTTTTCAGTCGCCAGGCACTGGTAGTTGCACCTCCGGCCGGAGACGATCTGCTGCCACTGGTGAAAAAGAAGCTTAATATCAAGTAACTCCACCTGCAAATAATTTCAGAGGCTGACCCGTCAGCCTCTTTTTTTTGCCCTTCCCAATCCTCTTTGAAACCATCTTATATTCTCCAAATCAGTCAATTAATTAATTAAATAATCTAATCCTCAAATCCTCTAATCCTCAAATCCTCAAATTATCTAATTTGCTTATCGGCTAAATTGGCTAATTATTCCCCCCATGGCTAAATCTCCAATTGGTGTTTTCGATTCCGGTTACGGCGGCCTTACGATTCTCAAAGAGATCGTACAAAAACTTCCGGAATATGATTACATCTACCTGGGCGACAATGCCCGCACGCCTTATGGAACGAGATCTTTTGAGACGGTATACCAATATACGCTTGAATGTGTCCGCCATTTTTTTGACATGGGTTGCCGGTTGGTGATCCTGGCCTGCAATACGGCCTCCGCCAAGGCTTTAAGGACCATTCAGCAAAATGACCTGCCGGGCATTGACCCTTCACTTCGGGTACTGGGTGTGATCAGGCCAACCGCCGAAATAATAGGAAAAATATCGAAGTCGGGACATGTAGGCATATTAGGAACCAGGGGAACGGTCACTTCCTGTTCTTATCCCATTGAGATTGAAAAATTCTTCCCCGGCGTTAAAGTTTACCAGGAAGCCTGTCCGCTTTGGGTTCCATTGGTAGAGAACAATGAATACAACAAGCCCGGAGCTGATTATTTCGTCAGTACTAACATTGAATCTCTTTTACAGCAGTCACCACAGATAGACACCATTCTGCTGGCCTGTACGCATTATCCTTTATTGATGGATAAGATCAGGCGATTTACTCCCGCGCATATCAGGATCTTATCCCAGGGGGAGATCGTTGCCGATAGCCTGGCCGACTATCTGAAAAGGCATCCCGAAATAGAGGAGGTCTGCAGCAAAGGAAGTAAAAGAATATTTTACACTACAGACTCGACGGAGGACTTTGACCAGCACGCCAGCGTATTTTTTGGTAAAGCCGTCCAATCGATACATCTGCAGTTGTAGCAATAGGAAATTATCTCTTCCGCTAATTGGCCGATTAGTTATTAAGTCTTAATTTCGCCGTCCTTTCACAACAAGGGGTAATGGTGACCCTTTGTAAGGATAGTAAGCTGGTCCGGTGATCGGGCCTTATTTAAACCGCCAACTTTAAGTTTCGGCGGTTAAAACGTGAAAAAAGTTATTGATCATGAAACGTACATTTCAACCGCATCGCCGCCGCAGGAAGACCACACATGGTTTCAGAAAGCGTATGGAGACCGCTAATGGTCGTAAAGTATTGGCTTCCCGCCGCAGGAAAGGCCGTAAGAAACTTACCATTTCCGACGAGCGGAAACTCAAATAGTTTAGCGATCCGCTAATTTCCAGCCTGCCCCTTAGGGCGCTGGAAATGCTGAATAGCCTTGTGTTGCGTATTACCGGAACACAAGGCTATTTCATTTGTTAACTTGCAACAAAACACGCCATCAAACAGGGATTTACGCTCGCGCGGAATGAAAGGCTTAAGAGCCGTAAGCTAATGGAGCAGTTGTTCCGTGATGGCATTACCTTTTTCATTCATCCATTCAAAGTTTATTATCAGGTTACCACCTTGCCTGCTGAAAAAAGGCTTCAGGCAGCCTTTGGAGTTTCTTCCAGAACATTCAAAAAAGCAGTAGACCGCAACAGGATCAAGAGGCTCATGCGTGAAGCATACAGGTTAGAGAAAAAAGAATTACAACAACAACTTCAGGCCGATGATAAAGGTTTGGCCGTGTTTTTTCTGTATACCGGAAAGGAACTTCCTGATCTTGGTATGGTAAAAGACAAAATGAAACTGATACTGGAGAAACTGGGAAAGGCTATGCTAACAACCAATCAATGAAAAGATTTCTTCAAATACTAAGTCTTCCGTTCATTGCCCTGATAAAATTCTATCAATGGGTGATCTCGCCGGTCATTGGACCTAAATGCAGGTTTACACCCACCTGCTCTCACTATGCGGTGGAAGCTTTGAAAAAACACGGCTTGTTCAAAGGCATGTGGCTGACGGTAAAACGCATTTCCCGTTGTCATCCATGGGGCGGCCACGGATACGATCCTGTTCCTTAATTTAATTTATTGACCTGCATCCGGTGGAGTACCCGGCCCAAATCTCTTAAGCAGGTCATTCAACGTTTCGCGCTTTTGCTTGTTTGTAAAAAACTTATAGATCTCGGTTGCTTTACCGGAATCATCCACTTCAACTTTGTATGGGATGCCTTTATAGGGGCCGATGATCTTTACACTGGCGTTGGTACTGATCTTTTTAATATTCCAGGGAATGATGAAGTATGTTTTCTTTTCATCACTGGTATTCTTTCCTTCGATCAGTTGACGGGTGCTGTCTATCATTCGCTCAAGCTGTTCGCCAGAAATAGCGGTTGTTCTTTCCGCTGCGCTGTAATTCACAATCCCTCCCACAAGTGTATCTACTTTCAGGTTCAACAGGTAAATGCCATCTTCCGCAAGATCAAATGTCTTAACGCCATCGGGACTTTCAATATTCAGTGTGATCTTGTCGCCTGAATTAAATTCTATTTCCTGCTCAGTATGTGTATTGCCCGGATCAAGTTTGATCTTTTGCTTGCTTTCGTCCATGGTCATTTTTCCATTGGCCATGATGACAACTTTTTTCATATGGTTTGATGAACAGGCTGCAAGTACAAAAATTGCAAGGCAGATAATCGCAAGGGAAGAAATATGTCTTGTCATAGTATTTAATTGAAAAAAAATGATCCCGCGCAGGCGGGATCGCAAGTAATGAAATTTTTTTGAAAACTATCTGGAAGCCGCGTCAAATCGTTCCTGAACCTTGCTCCAGTTCACAACATTCCAGAAGGCGTTCAGGTAATCAGCGCGTTTGTTCTGATACTTCAGGTAATAGGCGTGTTCCCAGACATCCACTCCAAGAACAGGTGTGCCTTTTACTTCGGCAACATCCATAAGGGGATTATCCTGGTTGGGTGTAGATGAAATTTCCAGTTTACCATCTTTTACAATCAGCCATGCCCAGCCCGATCCGAACCTGGTCATACCGGCATTATTGAATTTCTCTTTGAATGCGTCGAACGACCCAAAGACGCTGTTGATCGCTTCGGCTAGTTTGCCGCCTGGCTGGCCTCCGGCTTTTGGCCCGATGATTTCCCAGAAAAAGCTGTGGTTCCAGTGACCGCCGCCATTATTCCTGACAGCCGGGCTGATTGAACCAGCGCTTTTTACCAGTTCTTCCAACGATTTATTTTCATGCTGGCCTCCCGCGATGGCTTTGTTTAAATTATCTACATAAGCCTGGTGGTGCTTCCCATGATGTATCTGCATGGTCTGCGTATCAATGTGAGGTTCCAATGCATCGTGCGCGTAAGGTAGTGCTGGTAGTGTGAATGCCATAGCTAAGAATTTAAAAATGAAAGATCTTCTAAAGGAGAGCAAATTTAAGGCAGGCTCAGTTTAAAAAGCGTTGGAAGGTCGAATTGTTCCGGTATTCGAAACTGATATGACATCATTGCCGGATTTTGCGGGTTTGTTACCGGCCTGGCGGCAATGATGGCGGATCCACCGATCGATTATTGGTGGGATAAGCCATAATGGAAACCGGTCATCGCTTGCTGCGGAAAAAACTCTTCATCAGTTCACCGCATTCGTCTTTTAATATGCCGTGTATGAGTTCGGTTTTGGGATGGAAAGGCCAGTTGTAGCCCGTGGTTTTTTTGTAGCCGTTCTTTTCGTCTTCTGCCCCATACACAATTCTTTTGATCTTACTCCAGTACAAAGCACCGGCGCACATCAGGCAGGGTTCAATAGTGATGTAGATCGTTGCGTCGGGAAGATACTTTGACCCGAGATGATTGAAGGCGGAAGTAAGCGCGATGATCTCGGCATGAGCTGTTGGATCATTCAGTCGTTCTGTCTGATTATAACCTCTGGCAATTACACGCTCATTCATTACTATCACTGCACCTACAGGAATTTCACCATCATCAAAAGCTTTGCGGGCCTCCTTCAGCGCCTGCATCATGTAATATTCATCGGTCATTCAATGAAATTAGAACATTTCTTTTAACCGGCAGTGGGGAGATATGGGCGATTGAAGGGCAGTTATCAGCTCGCTCGTGAAGGTTTTTATTTTCCCGATAGAAACTATAATCGACCGGTGGGTGCGAATGAATTGCTTTTCAGGAAGCATGGCTACAACTGCTGTCATCGACTGTTTGGTGATGATCGTTCCGGCTGATAAAGGGCAGGTGTCTTTATCTCACATATTTCCAGTTCCTGATCTTTCCCTCGGTGAGCCATTCAATGGTGGTTGCGATCCGCTTGTCTCTTGTAGCTTCTGTCTTGGCTTCGGTGATCCATTCTACATACTCACGCTTATGCGAGGGGCTGAAATTTTCAAATGTTTTCAATGCTGCCTTATTTTTCTTCAGGGCCGACAGCAATTCAGGAGGAGTTTGGGGTTCTTTTTTTGGCGCTGCCTTTGTTCTGGAAACAAGTTTTATTTCGTCTTCATTCAGGTGAACAGCTTCCTGGATATATGCAGTCAGTATTTTGTCAGATGGAAGATCTTTCAATGAACTGATCTTACCAAAATGCCCCATGCCGGTATCGCCATGCCGGTTCAATAATTGTTTTTCATCTTTCAGCAGCGCTGCCTTCCAGAATCCAAAGCTGCAATGTTGTTTGAATGCCGCCATGCTGCAGAGAATACCCTTATACTCGAAATGCGGGAAGCTCCATTTCATAGTTTCCTGAACCTGGGGACAGGCCTTGTGCACCAATTCACGCAAATGTTCAAGAATCGGTTGAGCAAACGGAGCGGCTTTTTGAATGTATGCGTCAATACGCGGATCGTATGCAGGCATAATTGTAGATTTTATTCTTTGGGGAAGGAGCGTTTCATGATATGAATATAAGTCGTGTAATTCAATTGTTAAAACGCGAATGCCTTACAGAAACTGCGGCTATTTTTACAGCTTATGTCGCCCAACCTTTCACCAGTAATTCATAGGCTTTCGGTAATTGTCTTCCTGTTGGTGTCGGGTACGGCATTCGCACAGCAAACGAGGGTTGGTTTCAGGATCGTAAATCCGAAAGATCAGCCGGTTTCATTTGCATCGGTTAAGGTGCAGTCAATAGCCGATACTTCACTTGTATGGCAGAATGTTGCCGATACCAATGGATTGGTGAAGTTCGATCTGTTGTTGAACAGCCAGTATAAAGTGATCGTCACTTCTGTCAACTATGCTCCTGTTGAAAGAAGGATCACCATTAAAGGAAACAATCCGGTCTTCACGTTTACAACAGAAACAACTTCGGCCACACTTGGAAACGTTACAGTAACAGCCACCAGGCCACTGATGCGGCAGGAAGACGACAAAACGATAGTAGATCCTGAAAACCTTGCGCTCAGTTCCACCAACGCGTATGAGATACTCGAAAAAACACCCGGTCTGTTTGTTGACCAGGACGGAAATATTTACCTGAACAGTACCACCCCGGCTACTATTTACATCAATGGACGCGAACAAAAGATGAGCACTGCAGATATCGCAACCATGCTCAAAAGCCTTCCTCCAAATTCAATAGCCAGCATCGAGATCATGCGAACGCCTTCGGCCAGGTACGATGCATCGGGGAGTGGGGGCATTGTAAATGTTGTGCTTAAAAAAGGCGTAAGGATCGGGCTCACCGGAAGCATCCATGCGGGAGTGGTTCAAGGGGTTTATGGCAACAGGTTTTCCGGCATAAATATCAATAACAGTAATGGAAAACTGAGCTCATACCTGAATCTTCAGTTCAGCGACAGGAATACTTATGAGCAAATTAAAACCGATCGCATTTTTGCGCCGGACTCGTTGTTAAGTCAGGACGCCTTTACCAAATATCCAACTCACAGTTACTATGCGGGCTACGGCCTGGGTTACCAGCTGAATGCAAAATGGGAGGTTAATTACGACGGAAGGCTGAGCTATAACAATTTCAGGAATCGTAGCATCAACCTATCTGAGATCAATAAAATAAGCACCGGCGAGTTGATCACCAGAAATGAGGCGAGTGTGCAGAACAAGGGGAAGAGTTACAACATCAACCAAAGCGTTACATTGAAGCACAAACTGGATTCGCTGGGTTCGGAATGGACCAATGATGTTTCTTTTACTTATGCACCCAACAGATCGGGCCAGGATTTTACAACAGTTTTTTTCAGCCCGCAATTCCCGCAATCGGGTGGCGATGGAGATATTGATAATACACTCCGGTTCTTGTCGGTGCAAAGCAATTTTATAAAAAAACTTCCAAAACAGATCACACTCGAAACCGGGTTGAAAACAACCAACGTCTGGTTCAGCAACGAGACCGACTATTTCCGTCAGTCAGGAGGCAACCGGGTAAAAGACGGTTTCCGAACGCGTTCTTATTCCTATACCGAAAACATTCATTCCGCTTATGCGCAGGCTTCTAAGAATATTTCGGGTTTTATACTGAAGGCCGGAGTGAGGATGGAGAACACAAATATGAAGGGGCGCCAGAAAGTGCCCGCCGATACTTCGTTCACGCAGCATCGTACCGATCTCTTTCCTTATGTGTATCTGAGTAAGGACATCATGAAGATCGCTGGTTATGAACTGCGGGCTTATCTTGTATTTCGTCGTTCTATAAACAGGCCGGCTTATGAATATCTTAATCCATTTCCCCGTTATATCGATCAATATCTTTTTGAAACCGGCAATCCTTCATTGCGACCTCAATTCACTTTGAACTATGAGGCCAATGTTTCTATTGATGAACGCCCAATACTTGCCATCGGGTTTAATGATACGAAGGACATTTTCACGCAGGTGATATACCAGGCCGACAGCAGCCGAAGCCTGGCTTACCGTACCTACGACAACCTTGGAAGCAATAAGGAAATGTATTTCCGCGCGTTGGGCGCCATACCTCCGGGCAAGAAATATTTTTTTGTAGTTGGAACGCAATACAACCACAATTTCTACCAGGGTCTTTATGAAAATGCACCGCTTTCATTCAAGCGCGGTAGCTGGACCATCTTTACTTATCACACATTAAAAGTTACTCCGCTTACACAGTTAACCCTGAATGGCTTTGCGCGGTTCAACGGTCAGCTGCAGTTTTATGAACTCAGCTCATTCGGTTCATTGAATATGAGCGTATCACAGCAATTCCTGAAGAAGAAACTGACGGTTACGTTAAGCGCCTGGGATCTGTTCTTTACTAATAACAACCGGTTTACTATTAAGCAGGGATCGGTAAATGCAAACGGATTCAGAGAAGGGGATACGAGGCGGTTTGGGTTGAACCTGAGGTATAATTTTGGGATCAGGAAGAAAGAAGAGAATGGAATGTTGGATGTGGAGTCGCCGGAAAAGAATAATTAGATAATTTGAGGATTGGAGGATGGAGTAGTTAATTGGCCAATTTTGCCAATAAGCCAATAAGCAAATTAGGGGATGTGATTTGTTAATGATATGATTAATTTGGATGATAGATGTATTCAAAGCAGGAATCTTCGAGGTTGAGGCAGGAGTTCTGGACGGTGTTTGGCAGGTATATGAATCCGGTTATTTCGGCTGAGGGTGAAAGGGTGAACTGGATCAATTATAAGACGGGGGAGAAACATGTGTTTTTCAGAATGGAGGCAGGGAGCAATCTGGCCACAATTGCTATTGAGCTTACACATCCCGATCATTCCATTCAGCAGTTATATTTTGAACATTTTCTTCAATTAAAACACGTACTGGAAAGCGAATTAGGCGAACCATGGGAATGGCAACTTCATGTAACAGATGAGCAGGGAAGAACAATCAGCCGGATCTATAAACAGATATCCAATGTGAGCTTATTCCGGAAAGACGATTGGCCTGCCCTTATCTCATTCTTTAAAGAGCGGTTGATTGCACTGGACTCATTCTGGAGTAATGTAAAATATGGTTTTGAAGCGCTTCGCTGATCATTTCTTTTCCAGTGACTTCAACGTCGCGTCAATCCATTCTTTCGACAACCACTTTCCGTTGAGCACAACACCCTGTATGTTTTTTGTCTGACTGATATCTGCCAGCGGATTTCCATTTAACAACACCAGGTCCGCGATTGCTCCGGCTTTAATAGTGCCGAGGTCTTCTTTTTTATAGAAGCGACCAACGTTGGAAGTCCCGGTGCGGATTGCCTGATAAGGAGTAAGTCCTGCGTCTACCAGGTATTTCAACTCATGATGGATAGAAAATCCCGGCACATCAAATACCTGTGGCGCGTCGGATCCCAACAGCAATCCTACTCCATACCTGTTACACGCATTGATCAGTTTTCGCCTCAGTTCTATGAAACGGTTTACAGAAGCTGCATCGTATTTGGGATTGTTCATGAGATTTTTCTTTGAGTTCACCCATGAGTTCATTGTGGCCGGCGACATATAGATCATTTCAGGATCATTCCTGTATGCTTCAGCATCTTTACCAGGCGCGAACCAACGTTCGGCCAAGGATTGGGTTGGAACAACCCATATATTTTTTTCTCTGAGTGCGTTCATCAGCTTTGCGATCCGGCTTGTGTCGGCCTTATCAGCTGAAAGCATTCCGAATATTCCGTTATCTTGCTCGCTGATGTTTTCAATGCCAGGCACCAGGCTTTCCACGAACCCATCTAAATGTTCAATCGTCTCATAACCCGCATCAATCGCGCGCCAAACACCCACATCGTAAGAAACGTGACCGGCAAATGGCATGTTCATTTGTTTGGCAGCGCTTACAACCGCGGCGAAGTTCTCTTTAGTAAGCCCCGGATGCAATTTCATAAAATCGTAACCGGCATTTTTTTGCGAACGAACCGTGTCGGCAGCCTGTTGCGCCGTTTTGATGGAATTACCATTCAAAGAGGGACCGGATGTATAAAAACGCGGACCAAGTATTTCACCACTTTGGATCTTGCTTCTTAACTCCAGGTGCCGTGGATGGCCGAGCATTCCCCTGATGATAGTCACGCCGTTTGCCGCAAACAACAACAGCACTTCTTTCATAGGTTCAATGTTATCAATCGGCGGTACGTGCGCATGCATCTCTGCGAGCCCGGGCATCAGGTACTTTCCTTTTGCATCCACTACCTGCGCATTGTCAGGGTATTTTACCTTTCCGGGTTCACCAATTTCCCTGACACGGCCATTACTGATAACAACGGTTTTGTTTTCCAGTATCACTTCACGGTCCATCGGGATCACGTTCACATTTGTAAACACCAGATCACGCGTTGCCGTGTTGGATGATTGCTGTCCCTGACAGGAAAGAGCAATAAGTGCAACCAGGATTATTGATAAGTATTTCATGCTGCAGAGTTTGAAGCGTTCAAATAAATTTACTTCAATATCGGACATTGGCGTTCTAAAATCTGTGAACGGCATTTTTGAAACAGTTGGGGTTAATATTTGCAGAAAAAGGCTGGTGTCCGCAGCCGGAAATCAATCCGGATCAAAAGGTATGGAGGTTTAACTTATCGGTGCTGATCGTAATAAACAGGCCTGACCGACTGCATCAGTAACTGCAATTCGTGCTCACTCAGTAATGGAGTGTCTGCCGCACCCGCTGCTTCCTTTAATTGTTCCTCTGTTCTGATTCCAATCACAGCGCTGCTGATGCCCTGTTGCTGCAGCACAAATCTAATGGCAGTTTGCGCAGCTGTTCTTTTGATGCCTGAGATCGACTGAACAGTTGTGGCAGCTTTGTCTACTTCCTCCGGTGAATGACCAAGGTATTCTTTCGGCGGTTTGTTTACCAGTAATCCCTGTGCCAGTGATCCACGGCAAAGTATCCCGATATTATTTTCCCTGAGCAATTGTATGCAGCTTTCTTCCGGCCGGCGGTCTAGCAGGCTGTACTGCATCATTACGCTGGTAATGGAAGAACGGCTCACATATTCTCTGATAACATTCGGACGTATGGATGAAATTCCATAGTACCGGATCTTGCCTTGTTTTTTAAGCATTTCAAATGCTTCAATGACTTCGTCTATCGGATCTTCTATAGTACCTCCATGTAACTGGTAAAGATCAATGCGGTCTGTTTGAAGACGCTGCAGACTTTTATCAATCGCGCGGAGAATATATTCCTTTCGTGGATTCCAGTTCCATCCGCTTCCGTCTTCCTTCCATTCATTACCAACCTTGGTAGCAAGCACTACCCGATCACGCTTTCCCTGCAGCGCTTTCCCAACTGATGTTTCATTCAAACCTTTATCATAAAGATCAGCGGTATCAAAATAGTTGATGCCCGCATCGATGGCTTTATCAATGATCCGTGCATTTTCGCTATCATTATTTCGTAATGACATGCATCCGAAACCAATTTCAGAAATATCAAGTTGTGATTGCCCGAGTTTGCGATAATTCATACTGTAAGGTGTTTTTCCCTTTACCAGCACTCAATAAAAATGTTCGGTCCTGTATGGGTATCGCTTCTGGTAAGTCTCTTTTACTTTCATCAATATAACACTGCGCAGCTCATCAACATTCCTTTTTTCAATGGCTGAAACAAAAACGCAATTGCCCTGTGTATCCCGTTCCCATCTTTCTTTCAGCTCGTTTAATATTTCCAGCCTGACTTCTTCTTCAAGCCATGGGTCGAACGTGTTCTTTTCATACAGGTCCATTTTATTGAACACCATGATCACGGGTTTGTCGTACGCATTGATCTCCTGCAGTGTTTTGTTCACCACCCCAACCTGCTCCTCATAATTGGGATGCGAAGTATCTACCACATGTAATAAAATATCGGCTTCCCGCACTTCATCCAGCGTACTTTTAAAACTTTCTACAAGATGGTGTGGAAGTTTGCGGATGAATCCAACCGTATCACTCAACAGGAAAGGAGTAGTTTCAAAGACAACTTTGCGCGTAGTGGTATCAAGCGTAGCGAATAATTTGTTCTCGGCAAATACTTCGCTTTTGCTAAGGATGTTCATTAGGGTGGACTTACCTACGTTTGTATATCCTACCAGTGCAACGCGAATGAATTCGCCACGGTCCTTGCGTTGAGTGAACGCCTGCTTGTCAATTTCCTTCAACCGTTTTCTCAAGAGTGATATCTTATCCCTTACAATCCGGCGGTCAGTTTCTATCTCTGTTTCACCCGGACCTCTAGTTCCGATACCACCTCCCAGACGTTCAAGGTGTTTCCACATACCGCGCAACCTTGGTAGCAGGTACTGGTATTGCGCCAACTCTACCTGCGCTTTTGCCTGCGCGGTTTTAGCCCGGCGGGCAAAAATATCCAGTATCAGGTCCGACCTGTCGATGGTCTTTACGTTCAGAATTTTTTCAATATTGCTGATCTGCGAACCACTGAGTTCATCGTCGAAGATGACGATATTGATATCCTTGCCATCAAGATAATGGCGGATCTCTTCGAGTTTTCCCTTGCCTATAAAAGTGCGGCTATCGGGCTGCGCCAGCTTTTGCAGGTATCGTTTAACTGCTTTTGCGCCGGCGGTTTCTGACAGGAATGCGAGTTCCTCCAGGTATTCCTTTGCCTGCTGTTCGGTCTGATCTTTATTGACCAGGCCAACCAGCACGGCTTTCTCTTCCTGGTTAATAATATTCTTTTTCTCTATCATGAATGATTAGCCAGCAACTTAAATGCCGGGGCAGCAAAGTTCAGGAATCTGGCTGTTAATTGGCTGACTATCTTAAAGTCCGCTGATGGTAAGTCCGATTGAATAGGGTTTCATATCAGGACCCGCGCCTTCCTTGATAAAGGCGTTGACCTGGTAGCTTCCAAACAGGCTGAAGCTGCCGTAACCAATGCGGCCGGTAACACAAAGACGGTTGCCGTTGAAATATCTTTTCGAAGTTTGTTTCTGGGTAAATGAATTGACAGTGCCGCCGTCTTTGTTCAGCAGGTTCTTTGCCTTGGTATGTACGTTCAGCAGGGTTCCTATCTTGGCGCCAACTGCCACTTTGAAGCTCTTGCTGTAGTTTGCCGGATCGAGAGTGAAGCGCAATTCAACGGGAGCTTCAAGATAAGCCGTCACCAGTTTGTATTTTTTATAATTATTGGTATCGGCCACGTTGCGGAAGCGAAGTGTTTGGGTACTTCCCGCAACATCTACTTCCATCTTATCGAAAAATATATTGTCGCTGCCAATGCCCGCTCCCAATGCTACGCTGAACTGTGGATTTGTTTTAAAAGGGAAATCGAACATCAGGTAAACATTCAGTGACCTGGAAAAACCCTTCGTATTGATGCTGTCGGGCCTGTTTGCCCATGAGGCATACCCAATCTGAACCAGGAAGTGGTCGCCCGCCCTGTTTGAAAGGTCAATATTATGACGTGCAGGTTTTCTGGCAGGTGTTGCCGGAGCTGTGGTGTCAATTTGTGCTTGAGCGGAAATTACAGACAGTAGAATAAAGCCTGACAGAAGAATTTTTTTCATAATCACAGTTGTGAAGCAAATGTATTTTCGGTGCGGTTAATAAAAGGTTAAGGTTCCCTTACCCTGTATGCAAAACAAATGCCCACAGTTTATTTGTAAGTTACGGGTTACAGTTATGAACCAGACTAACAGTGATCCATAACTTATAACCCGTAAAACTTTTTGTGGACCCTGTTGGATTTGAACCAACGACCCTCTGATTATGAGTCAGATGCTCTAACCGACTGAGCTAAGGGTCCATGCTTCCTGCGAAGCATTGTCAAAAATGGACGGCAAATGTAAGAAAAAATCATAAGGCCCGGATATTCGGCGATTTTTTACAATTGTTTGTTATTGATTGATTTTGTGGATAGATTTGGTGTGACGATTGTTTAAAAATGATCAAGACTGCTCTTATAGATGAATTGATAGTCAGTATTGCCAGGAATGACGATTCCACTGCATATAAGCAGTTATTTCAACTGTATTATGAAAGGCTGCGCCAGTTTGCGCTTAGCCTTACCCGCTCCAAAGAATCAGCAGAAGAAGTAGTATCGGATGTTTTTCTGAAGATCTGGATCAAGCGCAAATCGCTTTTAAAGATCAATAACAAGCATCTGTACCTGTACATCTGTACCAGGAATATGTCGCTTAACCGCATTGCCAAGGAGAAAAGGAACAGCTCGTTTTCCCTGGATGATTGCCTGGTGGAGGTTCGCAGCATTTATTACGATCCCGAACAACTGATGATCACTGCAGAGATGGTCAGACGCATCCAGTCGGCCATTAACCAGCTTCCTCCCAAATGCCGTCTCATCTTCAAAATGATCAAGGAAGACGACCTCAAATACAAGGAAGTGGCAGAATTGCTGAGTATTTCCCACAAAACCGTGGAAAATCAAATGACCATTGCCCTCCGCAAGATCGACCGCTCCATCCATTTCGATCCCATCCGCTCCGTATCTTCCTAAGTCAACCCCCTCTTCCCAAATAGATTACCAGATAAATTAATTAATTACCTGATCGATTAATCAATGACCCAATTCATCCTCAAATCCTCAAATCCTCAAATCAGCTAATTATTTCCCCCCACCTTAGGGGTATTCCCAATAAAAACTGTCTATAATCATTACCATGCCCCTGCACCGATTCTGGCAACTGCTTGCTAAAAAAAACTCGGGTGAAGCATTACCCTCGGAAATCGAGGAACTGGAAGAATTAATGCGACTTCACCCGGAATGGCATTATTCTGCGCAGCACATACAGGATATATGGGGTCTTAATATGAAGGAAGACCCACTCGCCGCCGAGGAGGCTTTCCAGAACCACCTGAATAAAATGAAAAAGTCGGGCATCAACCTCGAAGTGGTTGATGATGATGCCGGCCATAATTTTATCATTAACTCCCCATCGGTAACCAATCGTCGTCTTTTCAAAAAAGTTCTTACCGGAGTTTTTGTTGCAGGTTTGGCTGTATTGAGTTTCCTTTTTACAAAAGAATATACCAGCAAGCCGGTTTCGGATTCTCTGAAGGTTAGTGAAGTTTCTACCCGTATGGGTTCAAGGTCAAGCCTGGTATTGCCCGACGGATCGAAGGTTTGGCTGAATGCCGGAAGCAAGCTCACCTACAATAAAAATTTTGGTACGCGCCACCGGGAGGTAACACTATCCGGAGAGGCGTATTTCGATGTTACCAAATCGGCTGAATTACCTTTTGTGATCCAGACCCCAACCATGCAGGTGAAAGTGTTGGGAACCGCATTCAACGTAAAATCTTATCCGGGTGAAATGGCCAGTGAAACCAGTGTGATCAGGGGAAGTGTAGAGATCATTCCCACACAGCGGCCCGACCAGAAATATGTATTAAGACAAAATGAAAAGCTGGTGGTAGCTAACAGGGAAGAACAGGTGACGGAACAAAAGAAGCAACCGAAACCAATGATAGCATTGGTTCCATTGACTTATTACAGCACCGACAGTGTGATTGTTGAAACTTCATGGGTTGAGAACAGGCTGGTATTCGACAACGAGCCATTCACGGAAGTAGCGCTTAAAATGGAAAGATGGTTTGATGTGAAGATCGAATTCAGGAACAGGCAACTGCAGGAAACACACCTGACAGGCAGCTTCATCAATGAAACGGTTCACGAAGCATTGAAAGCGCTGCAGATTTCAACGGACTTTGTTTACGAGATAAGAGAAAAGAAAGTGATCATTTCTAAATAATTCGAAAAACCGAAACGTAACTACCAAAATGGAGCTGAATTCATCCTGATGAATTAAAAAGCGGGGGCCGTTGCAGCGGCTTCCCCGCAGGGTTAAACCAGGCTTTGTTACCAGATCTGCCGGAAGGCAGATCATATTTATTTAACCAACTAAGATGAAAGTATGAAAAAAAGGGAAAATTCTTATGCTTTTATAAAGCATCCCGTTTACTTAAAGCTTGTGAGGATTATGCGATTAACTGCTGCTTTAATATTATTTGCCTGCCTGCATGTAAGTGCCGGCACATTATCCCAGGACAGGATAAGCCTGAAGCTGCAATCGGCCGATTTAAAGAAGGTGCTGGCTGCCATTGAAAAGAAAACCGATTATCGGTTTTTGTACAATGACGCGCTGATCACCAATAAACCAAAGGTCGACATCAACGTTACCAATGAAGCGGTGACTGCAGTGCTTGACCAGATACTTCAGAAGACCGGCATTGGTTACCGTGTGCTCGACAACAAACTTGTTGTGCTGCGTCCGGTAGCAGAAGACCAGCCCTTGGATATTCAGGATGTGCGCATTACGGGTAAAGTTTCTGGTCCAACAGGCGAAGGCCTTGCCGGTGTATCTGTTACAATAAAAGGAACCTCATCAGGAGTTACAACTGACGCGGGCGGCAACTTTGCCATCACCGTTCCAGATGAGAATGTGACGCTGGTGTTCAGTTATGTTGGGTTTGAAACACAGGAATTACCTGTTGCCGGAAAAACTACCATCAATGTTACGCTCGTAGCATCCGACAGGGCGATGGACCAGGTGGTGGTGATTGGTTATGGTACTGCCAGCAAGCGGGACCTTACCGGTTCAATCGTAAAGATCGCTGGTAAAGAAATCGCCGATAAACCAAATACAAACCCGGTAGCATCCCTGCAAGGAAAAGTAGCTGGTTTGTCAATCGTTAACTCAGGTGTTCCGGGCCAGGAACCGGATATAAGGATCCGTGGTACCATCAGCCGTTACCAGACCAAACCATTATATGTGGTGGATGGGATATGGAACGATAATATCAACTTCATCAACCCCGCCGATATCGAATCTATTGAAGTATTAAAGGATCCGTCTTCACTGGCGGTTTTTGGTATACGTGGCGCGAGTGGTGTGATCATCGTAACAACTAAAAAAGGAAGGATCGGCAATCCGCTGGTAACGTTCAGCTCTTCAGTTGGGTTTAAGAAGATTGTTGACAAACCAGAACTGACCGATGCAACAGGGTTTAAAACTTTGTATGATGAACAACGCGTGAACCAGGGAGACGTGCCTTATCCATATTATAGTCTTTTTACGGGCAATACTGATTGGATTGACCTGATCCAGAAGGAAAACGCGATCATCACAAACAATAACGTAGGAATCAGCAGCGGAACTGAAAGAAATAAATTTTATTTCGGTGTGGGTTATATCCTTGAAGAAGGATTGATAAAACACGAGAAGCTCGACAAGATCACCCTCACCTTTAACGATGAGCTGAGAGTGAACAAGGCAATCAAGCTGGGAGTGAACTTCAACGGATACAGGGCAATGTTGCCACAGGTTCACAGTTTTTCAGGAGCGCTGATAGCAACCCCAATAGTTACTCCATTTAATAGTACATACAACGCTTATAACAAATTACCCGAAGCAATAGGTGGTCCGCAGATCGGTAACCCGCTCATGGGCGTTGAAGCAACAAAGAATACCGACCTGCAGCGCGAATACCGTTTTGTAGGAAGCTTCTTTGGCGAGGTTAATTTCCTGAATGATTTCACGTTCCGCGTGAACTACCTGGGCGACCTCAATTTCATCAACAGAAGAAGATATACTCCGCTTATCAATGTATTTGCTGCTGAAATTGACACGCTTGCTCCGCAGAGCGGATTTACTACAACAGGTGTCGGTCAGAGTGAGAACACCTTTTCAAAGTTTCAGCAGGACTATCTGCTTACTTACAAGAAAAAATTTGGTGAGCACAGTCTGACAGTACTTGGAGGTTTTACTACTTATTATGAGTCGTACAGTTCAACCAGCGGTACAGTAAGCCAGCGCGTGAATGGTGATCCTATTCCAAACGATAAACGTTGGTGGTACCTGAATGTTTTCCCTTACGGAGATCCAAGCACAAGACTTGGAAGCTCTGACCAGTGGGAACGCAGTACCGCATCGGTTCTTGGCCGCGTGTTGTACAATTTTGGCGGCAAGTACATGGTCAATGCATCTTTCAGAAGAGATGGTTCATCCGAAATATCATCTGCAAACAGGTGGAATAATTTCTGGGCAGTTGGCGCCGCGTGGGAACTTTCCCGTGAGAATTTCATGAATGGTGTTGACTTCTTTGATTATGTGAAACTGAAAGCATCGGTAGGAAAGCAGGGTAACCAGGCAACAGGAATTCACTACCCTTATTATCCTAATTATATAACAGGTCAAAGCGCTCCATTTGGTGAGACCATCGTACCTGCATATGTGCTGAGATACAGAAATGACCCCAATCTGAGATGGGAATTTGTAAACTCATGGGAAGCAGGCGTTGAACTTGCCAGCTTCAAAAACCGCCTGAGATTTGAATTCAACTATTATAACAAGACAACTGACGACCTGCTCACCTTTGTTGACCAGGGCGCAGATGAATTTTATATCAACTCCGGAAGGATCGCTAACAAGGGTATAGAAGTAATCGCCGCATGGAATGATCAGTTGAGCAATGGACTTGGCTACACGCTTAGCGCTAACCTGACCACCATTAATAATGAAGTTGAAAAAGTTTATACCGAAGGTTTCGACATCATCGAAGGTCCGGCGAGAACGCTGGCTGGTTACCCCATAGCACACTTCTATGGATATGTACATGATGGTATTTACCAGTCGTATGCCGACAAACTGGGATCTCCCAACGCGGCAGCGCTTGGCGATTACGGTCCTGGCGATATCAAGTTCAAGGATCTGAACAACGATGGCGTAATTGACGTTAAAGACAGAACCGTGATCGGCAATCCTACACCGGATCTTATTTATGGTATGTCGGTTGGATTGAATTTTAAAGGTTTTGATTTTTCTGTTGATATGCAGGGTGTGTATGGAAATGAGATCTGGCGCGCATGGGGTAATGGTAACTCGTTTGCCCAATTCAATTACAGAAGCGCACGGTTAGACAGGTGGACTGCTCCCGGCACTTCTAACTGGGAGCCAAGAGTGACTGACCTCGCGAGCATCAACAGGGAGAATTCTACGTATATGATCGAGGATGGCAGCTATTTCAGGATCCGCAACGTACAGATAGGATATAACTTCAATCCGGGATGGCTTACAAGGGCACACGTCAAAAATCTCAGATTGTATGTGAACGGGCAGAACCTGAAAACATGGAAACGTAACTCAGGATTTACCCCTGAAGCAGGTGGTTCGGCTACAAGCTTTGGAATTGATAATGGCGGATACCCGATCCCTGCTATCATTTCATTTGGATTAAATGTATCTTTTTAAAACAATAAATTCCCGCGATATGAAACAATTTATAAGAAGTTTTTGGGGCCTGGTTCTGATGCTGGTAGTGGCATCGGCTATTTCAGGTTGTAAAAAGTTTCTTGACCGAAAACCTCTTGGTACGGCTACCGAAGGCGACCTCTCTGTAGGAGGAGTTGAGGGAAAAGTGTTCGGCCTGTATGGCGCTTTGCGCAATAACGGCATGACCGATTTCCCGATGCTTTGGTTCAAGACCATTCGTTCGGATGATGCTGTAAAGGGCAGTACAACCGGCGACCTTGCCGATGCAGGACAGATCATGGACAATTTCCAGTATACAAAGGACCACTGGTTGTTGAATGCATATTGGGACGACCACTTCGGATTTATCAATGCAACCAATGACGTACTGCACGACATTGATTCGCTGAAGCTGACTGACGCGGGCAGTATCATCAATGCCGCCGAAGCAAGGTTCATGCGCGCGTATGCTTATTTTGACCTGGTGCGCGATTATGGTGAAGTACCCATTATCAATTTTAAAGTGTACAATGTAAACGATGCAAATAAGCCAAAGTCAACAGTAGCGCAGGTTTACGCCTTCATTGATGCGGATCTCGCATTCGCTGCGCAAAACCTTCCACTGGCATGGAGCGCGCAGTATGAAGGCCGTGTTACAAAAGGAGCTGCAAATACTTTGATCGCTAAAACCCAGCTTTACCGTCAGAATTGGTCGGGAGCACTGGCAAAAGCCGAAGAGGTGATCAGTTCTGGTCAGTACGGACTTTATCCTTCATATCAGAACTTCTTTAAGGAAGAAGGTGAGAATTCCCAGGAATCAATATTTGAAGTGCAGATGTACGTTAGTCCGAACGGTACTCAGACAATTGGTAACAGTCATTTCCAGGTACAGGGTGTGCGCGGTTCCGGCGACTGGGATCTTGGATGGGGCTTTAATGTGCCAAGCGTATCTCTCGATACTTCCTATGAGGTTGGAGACCCCAGAAGAACAGCTACTATCCTTTATTCAGGTCAGCCAGATGGAATCTATGGAAGAACCGTACCAACTGCTCCTCCGCTTGTTCAGCCAATGTGGAATAAAAAAGCATATCCCGATCCGGCTCGGAGAAATTCTATTTCAGACAAGAGCCAGGACGGACATTTCAGCAAATGGATGAACATCAGATTACTTCGTTATGCCGATGTGCTGCTGATGGCGGCCGAAGCGGCCAACGAACTTGGCGGCGCTGCAAATACTACCAAGGCGCTCGGTTATCTTGAAGCTGTCAGAGCAAGGGCAAGGGGTGGAAACAATACAATACTTCCGCCGGTAACAACAACCAACCAGGCACTGCTCAGAGTAGCGATTCAGAAGGAAAGAAGGGCGGAGTTTGGAATGGAATTCGAACGATTCTACGATCTGGTGCGATGGGGACTTGCGGCCACTTATTTACCGGGTTATCAGAACAAAAACCGTTTCTATCCGATACCACAACCTGCCATCGACAGATCAGGAGGCGTATTGGTTCAGAATCCTGAATGGTAAAACTGACTTTACTAATCAACTTAATTTATCTTTTTATGATGACATATAAATTAAACTGGTTCAAGCTCGGCACGGCGCTGATGTTCGGCAGTCTGCTCTTTGCATGCCAGAAACTGGATAAGCCATCTCTGCCTGATAACTATCCGGTGGATCCCGATAACCCGGGTGGAACGCTGAAGTTTTATACTGCGTTTGAAAATACAACGGTAGACAGCATAAAAGCCACCTTTGCAGCCACTTCAACCATCTCATATGAAAATGGGATCAGGGGCAGGGCAATGAAAGGTGCCACCGGGAAATATATTTCTTACGGTGCTGCCAACGACGTTGCAAAAGCAACAAGCCTTTCCGTTTCACTCTGGATCAATACGCAAAAGCACGATGGCGGCGCACAGGGCGTATTCATGTTGCCAAGGGAAGGTGACTTCTGGGGCAACCTGTTTTTGATGATCGAAGGCAACAATGGTCCAACAGATTCAATGTTCATCAAATTCCATTTTGCCGGACAGTGGGCAGAGTTTGGTGGCGCCCTGCGTTTCCCCGATATGTACGGCAAATGGCGTCATTTAGTATTTACTTATGATGAAGCCACCTCCAAATTTGCGGCTTACCTGGATGGTGTTGCGAGAACACTACCAGCAAGCATGACCGACAGGAAAAGTGGTGGAAACCCACTTGGTAAACTGGTGTGGAACAGGCCTTCAAAATTTATATTCGGTGGATTTCAACAGCATCTTGGAAGTCCCTGGAATGCGCCAGAACCATGGATGTTGAATTATACAGGTTTGCTTGACCAGTTCAGGATTTACAGCAAGGCGCTTTCGCCAGCTGAAGTAAAAGCTCTTTTCGATAGCAAACAGTAACAATCCAACCATATAAGTATCAGAAGGGAGGGTTGATTTCATACCCTCCCTTCTAATAATATTCCGGCGAGAAAGATTACTCCTGTATATTAATCTGCATATCAAAACATGCAAATCAGGATCTCACATGTACGCTCTTACAGCGTAGCCGTGATGTCGTCACTGGCTATCATTCTTTTTATGTCTGCATGCAGGAACAAGGAAAATCTTCTTTCAATTGTTCCCGCTTCATCGTCAGGGATCACTTTTGCCAATATGCTCGAGGAAAGGGAAGGCCTAAACATCCTTTATCATATCAATTATTACAATGGTGGAGGCGTATCTGTTGCGGATTTCAACAAAGATGGTCTGACCGACATTTATTTTACCGCAAACTCTAAAGGGAACAACAAGCTCTATCTCAATAAAGGCAATTTTGTTTTTGAAGACATTACAGCAAAAGCAGGAGTGGCCGGCACGGCCGACTGGTGCAGCGGCTCCACCATCGCAGACGTGAACGCAGACGGCTTCCCTGATATTTATGTAATGGTTGTTGCCGGCAAACTCGGACTTAAAGGACATAATCAGCTATTCATTAACAATGGCAACAACACATTTACCGAAAGCGCGGCGAAATATGGATTGGACGCAAGCGCGCTCGGTGAACAGTCGGCCTTTTTTGATTACGACCGCGATGGCGATCTTGACTGCTTTATTTTAAATCAGTCCGATCATCCGTTCGCATACATCGTCGACACTTCGCATAGAAAAGAATACGACTCGCTTTCAGGAGATAGGTTGTTGAGAAATGATTGCAATACAGCTTCCGGAAGATTTACCGATGTTAGCAAAACTGCTGGCATCTGGCAAAGCAAACTCGGTTATGGTTTGGGGTTAGCAGTTGCAGATCTTAACAACGATGGATGGGATGATATTTACGTAAGCAACGATTTTCATGAGAACGACTACTACTACGTAAACAATGGCAATGGAACCTTTACCGATGCGGGACGAAAGCACTTCAGGCATTTTTCAAGATTCAGCATGGGTAATGATATCGCGGATTATAACAACGACGGTCACCTGGATGTAGTTACCGTTGACATGCTTCCCAATGAAGAAAAAATATTAAAGACATACGGCAGCGACGAACAGTTTGATATTTACCGTCAGAAAATAACCAGCAATGGATTCCTTCCGCAATTTTCAAAAAATTGCCTTCAGCGAAACAATGGGAATGGCGAAAGCTTCAGCGAAGTAAGCCTCATCAGCGGTGTATCGGCAACAGACTGGAGCTGGAGCCCGCTTTTCACCGATCTTGACAACGATGGCATTAAAGATCTCTTCGTTACGAGTGGTATTCCAAAAAGACCGGTCGACCTGGATTATGTAAGGTTCATTTCAAATTTGTATGTCCAGAAGCAGATGAACAGAACTACATCACTGGATAAGGAAGCGCTTGATAAAATTCCTGACGGCTCATCTCATCCGTTCATATTTCAGGGAAATGAAGACGGCATCTTCACCGATAAAAGCATGGAATGGGGAACAGGAGAGCAGAAAGGATATTTCAATGGCGCGGCCTGGGCCGACCTTGACAACGATGGCGATGTTGACCTGATAGTAAACTCCATCAACGCTCCC
>DASWTK010000097.1:0-2751 GCA_036402175.1 Chitinophagaceae bacterium
GAAAACGGGTGTGCGACTGAGATCGCGCTGGGGGTTCAACTCCTCTACCAGCTTTTCAAACGGCAGATCCTGGTGTGTGTACGCTTCCACCGAAACTTCACGAACCCGCTGAAGCAATTCACGGAAACTGCACTCACCTGAAACTTTTGTCCGGAGAACCAATGTATTGATAAAAACGCCGATAAGATTTTCAAGCTCCGGTAAGTTTCGGTTCGCAATGGGCGTTCCCACAAGAATTTCGTCCTGTCCGCTGTAACGATGCAGCAGAATATAAAATGTTGTGAGCATCACCATAAACAAAGTGACGTCTTCCTGCCGGCAAAGCTTCTCAACAGCTTCTATTAGATCGCGTGTGAGCACGAAACGTTCTGTTCCGCCCGAAAAACTCTGGCGCGGTCCGCGTTGCTCATCAGTCGGTAAATCTAAAACAGGTAATGGTCCCTGTAATTGCTTTTTCCAATAGTTCATCGCAGATTTAAAACCTTCGCTGCCCGTCTGTCCTATTTGCCAATTGGCGAAATCGGAGTATTGAATGGGCAGCGCGGGAAGAAAAGCGTGCCTTCCAATGGTGATCTGTTCATAAAACATCATCAATTCACGCAGGAAGATGCCCAATGACCAGCCATCGGCAATGGTATGGTGAATTATTACGAGCAGTGAATAGTGTTCTTCGCTTAATGCATAAAGCTTAAGTCGAATTAATGGCGCCTGTGTAAGGTCGAACGGCTTTAAAACTTCTTTCTCCGCGAGCCGCCGCGCTTCGTTTATTTTCTCAGGTTGATTGGATTGCCGCAAATCCACGATTGGAATACTGATGGGGGAAGCCGGTAAAATTTCAGGTGTTGGCATTCCCTGTCCGAATAAGAAACGTGTTCTAAGTACTTCATGGCGGGCAATGATGTGGTTGGCGCTTTGTTCCAGCGTTTCATGATCTATTTTGCCCGAAAGATTCAGTAACACCGATAAATTATTAACCGCGGTGCTACGCTCGAGGATCTCAAGGAATAATTGTCGTTGCTGTGGAAATGAAAGCGTGATCGGACTATTTGCCGGACGTGGGAGAATTGTTGGCATATCACCACCCGACTGCCCCATCAGCAATTTTTCCAGCAATGCACGCTTGGCCGGTGAGAGGTGCTCGTTACTCATATCAGTTAGATTTCAGAAGCCGTTGGGCCTCTTCCTCACTCATTTCTTCAATCTTGGTTAGTATATCAGCTTCTATCATTTCTGAAAGTCGCTCAATGGTAAAAGCCCTGAACGCGTCCTGTGGATTGATACGAATTCCAAAGTTCTTTTGAGCCAATGAAAGAATTTGCGCGGCCAGCACTGAGTCGCCTCCGAGTTCAAAAAATGAATCATGAATGCCAACACGATCTATATGCAGGGTTTGTCGCCATAACTCAGCAAGCCTGCGTTCAATTTCATTGCGCGGTGCCGCGTATGGCTGGCGAAGGTTTGGTCGCGCATACAAACGCGTAACAGTCGCTTGGCCCGCACCAATTTCCGAGAAGAAGGGCATGCCCGCAGCCGTTGGATAAAGTTCCAGCAAATTCTTCAGATCAAAAGGCAATACAACTACCTGCGCGGTATGTTCATTGAGCAATTGCCCAAGTATTTCGAATCCCTCATCAATCTTTATGACCTTAATGAGATGCTGATTAGAGGCGTTCTGTTCCTGTAGTCGTTCAGACGCTTCCATTGCCAAACCTGCTTCGGCCCATGGACCCCAGTTGATGCTGATAGCAGGTAATCCAAGATTAAGCCTGTAATATGCCATCGCATCGAGGTAGGAACTTGCGGCTGCATAATTTCCCTGGCCCGGAGAACCCAGTACGGAAACAGCGGATGAAAAAAGTACAAAGAAATCCAGCGGAGTGTTTAATGTTGCCTTATGAAGATTCCATGACCCGTTTACCTTTGGTGCCATCACCTTTCTCATCCGTTCCGCAGTAAGATTATGTACTGAACCATCATCCAGTATTCCCGCAGCATGAATGACGCCCCTGAGCAATGGCATATTGGTATTTATATTCTCCATCACTTTTTCCAATTGATCAGGGTCGCTGACATCTGCCCGGGCAAGTACAATTTCAATTCCTTCCTGCCTTAGCTGATCCGTTATTTTTTTCGCCAGTGGTGATGGTTGATTTCTTCCCAATAATACCAGGTGGCGCGCTCCCATTTTCACAAGCCACTCGGCTGTTTTTAATCCAAGCGCTCCCAGACCTCCGGTGACAAGGTAAGTGGCATCTGACCGCAATCTGACAGCTGGCTTGCCTGTTGACGCAACCGGAGTAAATGATATTAGCCTTGGAACATACCGTGTACCTGAACGAATTGCCAACTGATCTTCATCCCCATCTATAAAAAGTTGATTAACCAGGTGAGGTACTGATTCTGCAATGGATTGCCCCCGATCAAGGTCAACGCGAATGCATTTTAATTCGGGAAACTCCAGGCTTATTACTTTCGCAAAGCCCCACAAAGCCGATTGTTCAACGGCGATTGCTTCATCTGGTATTACAGACTGAGCGCCTCTTGTAACAAACCACAACCGGGGTAATACCGACATTCTTCTCGCCAGCGTTTGAACAAGTAATAATGCGCTATCGAATCCAGGTCTACGCATTGCATCCGATGTGTAGCGAAATTCAGCTGATTGTACCGGTATCGAAAGGCTCCATAAATGTATAATGCCATACAATGGTGAACCTGCGCGCAGAAGATGTTTTTCTATCAGCTCACGCA
>DASWTK010000098.1:0-11391 GCA_036402175.1 Chitinophagaceae bacterium
GTAGTAGTCTGGTTGTGCGTTACCCAGGATCTGTCTGTCGTCATCATCAATTACGCCATCATTGTTGATGTCTTCCCATTCCGCGTCTCCGCCAAGCAATGGCAAGCCGTTTCCGGTTTTCTTAATTACCGCACCGGTGTATGGTTTTCCATTCTGTGCCTGGTAACCGGTTGCGGTAACAGTGCTTGACCTGGGCGTTGTACCATGTACAATATTTACACCCATTGGAGTAAGTTTATTTCCAAGTGTATCATAGGCGTTGTGAGCATCCGAAGGATAAATTCCAAGTCTTTTCCAACCATAGAAATTACCAATCCTTCCACCTTCTTCGATATACCATTTGCCGGTGATGAATGGCTGCCCGCCCTGGAGACTGATGATCTTTCCGCGTTCAAAAGCAATATTGCCACCAAGGTTCCATGTAAAGTTTTTTGAAGTATATGGAATCAGATTCAACTGGAATTCCAGTCCTCTTGTTTCTATTGTGCCGATGTTCACTTTTACATTCGCAAAACCGGTTTGACTTGGAAGCGGGTTAGCATACAGAAGATCGTGAGTGGTTTTGATATAGGCATCGGCTACAAAAGTTACCCGTCCGTTATACATCGAAAGATCCAGTCCCAGGTTCTTTTGTTCCGTTGCTTCCCATTTAAGGTCAGGGTTCCCGAAGCTGGTGCTGAGCGATGCGCCTGCAATTCCATTATAACTGTTATTTCCCTGGTTCATGATCTGGAGGTAGTCGTAGTTCCCTACCCTGTCGTTACCGGTCTGTCCCCAGCTGAAGCGAATCTTTCCATCGTTAAGGAAACCGGTTGACCAGTTCATGAAGCGTGAGTCGGAAAAGCGCCAGGCTACTGAGCCCGAAAAGAAATTACCAATCCTGTTATCAGGACCAAATCTTGAAGAAGCATCTCTTCTGTATGTTCCCTGTACTATGTATCTTTCTTTGAAACTGTAGCTGAGCCTGGTGAAAGCGGAGGCAGTCGAGACCGCCGAGGCGCTCGCGGTTTGCCGTGTTAAGTTATCAATGAAAGCCCCTTTTACATAATGCGCTGTTTCTATCACGAAATCTTTTCCTTCCATATGCAGGAAATCATCTTTTTCCCTGTCTTTTGAAACACCGAGCAGCGCGGTTATATTATGATCGCGGATCTTTTTACTATAGTTCAGAAAACCCTGGAGCAACCAGTCGAAGCTTTTGTTCAGGTCATTTCTTCCGAAATTCTCATTACCATTATCGTCCAGAAACCTTGGTTGAAAATAAAAGCCCTGGAAACTGGTAAGCTGCGCATTGAAGCTGGCGGTAAATTTCAGGTCTTGTGATATTTTGAAATCCACCTGATGATTCATTTGTGCTTTCAGTGTTTCACGGGTATTGTCTTCCAGCAAAGCATTGGCAACCGGATTGCGTTTTGAGTTCAGGTAGCTGGTGAGTGTGCCGTCAGGATTATATACCCGCAGGTACGATGCCCTGTCAAAAACAGGCCTTAACGAATTGTTGATGCTTGTGAAATTCCCGAACGACCAGAAAAAAGACAGATTAGTAGAGTACTTGAACCTTGGAGAGGCCTGGAACTCTGTATTGATCCTCGACTGAAATGATTTGTTCCAGGTATTTAATGCAATTCCTTCGTCGTTTATATAATTCATGCTTCCGTAGTAGGTAACAGCTTTCTGTCCCCCGCTGATGCTCATCTTAACATCGTCGCGGTTGCCACGATTGCCCAGCAACAGTTTCTGGTAATCATTATCTGCATTGAACGATGGATTTAGCGAATCCGTGAATGTTCCTTGTGTTCCGTTAAGGTTTCCATTCTGTATCTTCCTGTAATATCGTAGTTCAGAAGCATTCGCCGCCTGTATCTTGTGTGCCAGCCAGCCAAATACCTTTGAGTATTGAACATCGAGCCTTGCTTTACCTTCCCTTCCTTTTTTTGTGGTAATGAGCACCACACCTGCTGCCGACCGTGCACCGTAAATAGAGGCTGAAGCAGCGTCTTTTAATACTTCAATGCGTTCAATGTCGTTTGGGTTAATGGCCGAAGCATTATCGGTAATTACTCCATCAACAACATATAGCGGGGAGTTTCCTTCAGCAGAGAAGGTATTAGCGCCCCGGATCTGTATGGAACCCTGAGCGCCCGGTTCTCCATTATCGTTCATGATCAGGACGCCTGCAGCCTGTCCCTGCAATGCATCGAACAGGTTCACCGGCTGGCGTTCCTGTATCTGTTTACTATTCACAGAAGAGATGGCGCCTCCCACATCACGTTTCTTTTGTGTCTGGCCGTAACCAATTACAATCACTTCATCCATATCGGAAGTTTTGTCGGCCAGGGTAACCGTCAGCGTCCGCTGGTTTCCCACTTTAATTTCCTTCTGAACAAATCCAATTGAACTGAATAGCAGTACAGTTTCGGAAGAAGGAACGTCCAGCACAAACCGGCCGCTGCTATCTGTATTGGTTCCTGTTGTACCACCCTTTATCATTACGTTCGCACCGGCAATGCCAGTACCCTTATTGTCGCGCACAACTCCGGCTACCCGGGTGCCCTGCGCAAACAACTGCGAATTGAAGCTAATAATGATCAGAGTGAAAAAGACGTAGCAGCATATTTTAGCAAATGCTGCAAAAGGAGCTATGCGTCCATTTTTCATATAGCAGTCGTTTTCGTTAGAAACCGTTAAATGAATCGTAGTCTGGGTTATAAAATTCCATTTGCAATTAACTTAGATTTAATAGTGCGGGATTTGCTCAGATTATCATTGTAATAAACTATTTTGACATCAATTAAAACCTTATTTCCCTTTCTAATGAATACTGAGCTTAATCAGTCGGAATGGTTTGCAAGCAAAGGATGATTCTCAAATCGACGGATTTTATGTGGTGCTGATGTTTTCGGCTTAACGGGCAACCTGACATAAAAATCTCTCAAACTTTCTGACGCCAGTTACTTCACCACTGTTTTTTGTGGCAACCCATCAACAGGCGCAGCCAGGATACTGGGATTGTATAATCAATAAAAACAACTTAAGAAGCCCATGAAACGAGAGCGAAAACGTTTTCCTGATAATCAACTTGGAAAGTAAATAAAAGAAGTACGATTATTGATGCATTATATGGTGCGATACTTTGGGAAAAGCATAAAGTAAAAATTTAAAATGAAAAATTCAAAACTATGGAAGCAATAAAAGCAACAGCAGAGGGAGTAATAGCTATTAAAACAAAAGAAGCTAAAGCATACGGTACTCCATCAGCAGCCACAGCATTACAACAGATGAACATCAAACGTAGAAACCCTACCCCACATGATGTAGAGATCGAGATTATGTACTGTGGCGTTTGCCATTCCGACCTGCACACTGCAAGAAATGAATGGCATGGCACTATTTACCCCTGTGTTCCAGGTCATGAAATAGTTGGAAAAATTCTGAGTGTGGGTGCTCATGTCAGAAATTTCAAGCCTGGTGATCATGCAGCAGTTGGTTGTATGGTAGACAGTTGCAGGCAGTGCGACTATTGTAACGAGGGCCTTGAACAATACTGCGAGGCAGGTAACACAGGAACATATAATTCACCCGACATTCACCTGGGAGCACACACTTTTGGTGGTTATTCAGAACGCATTGTTGTTGATGAGGCTTTTGTTTTGCGTGTTCCTGAAAACCTTGATCTGGCTGCTACCGCGCCTCTGCTGTGTGCGGGGATCACCACTTATTCTCCGCTGAAACACTGGAATGTGAGGCCCGGACAAAAAGTAGGAATAGTAGGGCTTGGAGGATTGGGACACATGGCTGTTAAACTTGCCAAAGCCATGGGTGCGGAAGTGATTGTTTTTACCACCTCTCCTTCCAAAGTTGAAGATGCAAAACGCCTGGGCACCGATGATGTGATATTATCAAAAGATGAAGAACAAATGCAACGTTATGCAGGCAAGCTCCATTTTGTTATAGATGCCGTTTCAGCGCAGCACGACATCAATGCTTATCTGAACCTGTTAAGGGTAGATGGATCACTGGCACTGGTAGGTGCGCCGGAGCATCCGCTACCGGTAGCTGCATTCAGTCTCATTCCATACCGCAGAAGTTTTGCGGGATCAATGATCGGCGGCATTGCCGAAACACAGGAGATGCTGGATTTCTGCGGCAAGCATGGTATCGTATCAGATATTGAGATGATCAACATCCAGCAGATCAATGAAGCGTATGAAAGGTTGCTGAAGGGGGATGTTAAGTATCGATTTGTAATTGATATGAATTCACTAAAAAAATAACCGTAAAATCAAAACTGGCGGGATCAGTTCAAACTACAACAATATCCTTTGCCTATCCGGAACGGTTGAAATGTGTTTCATTTTGCCCTGGTTATATTCCTGATGCAACCGCCTGATTTCTTCCGAACTATCAGCAATGAAAGGTCCGTAAGAGACAATGTTTTCACCTGTAGGTTTACCAGCATATAAAACAAATCGCACTTGCTTTTCACCTGCGGTTAGTATTAAATCACTTTCTGCATTATCAACCGATAGATCTAACCAGCCTACCTGTTCTTCGTTTAAAAGTATCGCCTCTTCCCCCACCTTTACACTTCCGTTAATCACATACAAAAAGGTATTATAGTTCGCTGGTATTTGCTGAGTTGTTGAAGTGTGAGCTTCAATGGATATGTCAGCAACTATCATTGGCACATAGTTCTGAACAGGTGATCTCAGACCTGAAAGAGTGCCACTATAAAGCCTGATATGTACATTATCTTTAAACAATGCAGGCGCGTGCTCTAATGGTAGGTCCTGAACCCTGGGCGTTACCCATCTTTCTTTTTTCGGGAGTGTTAACCATAACTGCAGCAATCTCATTTTAGCAATCTTATCGATTGTTTCAGTATGAACCACCCCACTCCCGGCTGTCATTATCTGGAAGTCGCCACTTTTCATTTTATGCGCCTCATCACCAATTTCACCTTCTAATAAAAAAGACACTGTTTCAAAACCTGCATGTGGATGAGGTCCACCAACCGGCGAACTGTCTTTTTTATCCAGCATGTCATCCATTAGCATGATAAATGGGTCACTATCTGAAAAACTGCCGCTTATTACCGGGCGGGCAATATGACCAGGTCCTAAAAATCCAGGCTCACCTACCGGTGTTTCTACTCTTATAAGTTTTCTTTTAAGTGACATACTATGAGTTTTTCGATGAACAGTAATAAATCTAAACTGCAACCTCCACTGTCTGTTTCACCAACTGAATTTCACTATTAATTCTTACTTCTTCACCTAACATTAAGCCGCCGGTTTCAAGTATGCCGTTGAAATTAATACCCCATTCACTTCGTTTAATTTTGCCCGTTACCAAAAAGCCGGCTCTCTCACCACCCCAGGGGTCTTTCGAAACTCCATTGTATTCCACATTTAATGTTACGGGTTTCGTTATTCTTTTCAATGTCAGGTTTCCGTGCAAAACAAAACTGCCACTATCTGACTTTTCAATTCTCGTTGATCTGAAATGCAGTTCAGGAAATTTCTCAACTTCAAAAAAGTCAGATGCCCGTAAGTGTGCGTCCCGTTGTTCATTGTTTGTAAATATGGAAGCCATTTCAGCAGTTAAGCTGATCTTCGAAGTGCTGAAATCGTCACCTTCCGTTGTAACTTCTGCTTCGAAGTTTTTGAAAGTACCGGAAACATTGCTGATCATGAGGTGTTTAATTTTAAACCCCAATTCACTATGAGTGAGGTCGAGTAACCATTTTGTTTTTGTCATCGCTTTGGTTTTTTTGTTTGTATTAATTGATTCAGCAAAACTACATACCTTTGCTTACTAAATGTAAGCACTATACAAAAGGTAAGTAGTTACCTTTTAGTAACTGTTAAATATTTTAATATGACCAAACTGAAAGGCAACAAAGACCTTCCTTCCCATGAACAGTGTAAAGCAAAATTGAACGCTATTGCAGATGCTTTATACGTTATCGGAGGCAAATGGAAATTGAGAATTATCGTAGCGCTCACGGATGGCGATAAGAGGTTCAATGAGCTACAGAGATTAGTGGAAGGTATTTCTGCAAAGGTTCTTTCAACCGAATTGAAGGAATTGGAATTAAATGGTTTTGTAAACAGAAATGTATTTACCGGAACACCTGTCGTAGTTGAATATGAGTTATCGGAATATGCAGAAACCCTGGGCGATGTGTTGCAATCTTTAAGCGAATGGGGAACTATGCATAGGGAAACCGTGAAAAAAAGTATGAAAAAGAAAAAGCCTGCTATTGCGTGATAGGCTTTTCGTAATATGTTGATCAGGCAGTAAACTGTTATGACCGGTTAAATACACAACCCGGTTTAGCGAATGTAAATAAAACAATAAAGCCTCCAGCTCCTGAAAACAGGGGAAAGAAATCAGAAGCACCGGCAGGTACATCCCGCAAAACAGATTTCAAAAAGCACGGTGAAGACCATTATGTAACGCCTCATGGTGAAGAGTGGGCCGTTAAAAAAGAAAAAGGCAGTGCATAAAATTTTGCACTGCCTTTCTGTTAAATGAGATTTTATTTATCCCACCAAAGCTTATCAGCAAGCGATGTTATGTTTGGAACATTTTTACCATTTTTACTTCTTTCACCTACAGGATAAGCAAGCCTGCGAATAAACGTAGTAAGTACAGCATTTAGCGGAAGGCCAAAATCTTTATAAGCATAATCAAACCGGCGCGCATCGTTCCATGCCTCAGGATTTAAATAGGTGGCCACATATTTCTCTTTCATGATCAGCGCCCTTGTAAGGTTTGCAGCTCCTACTGATGCTGCGGTTATATATGCTGTTCGCTCGGCTCCGGCTGGAACCTGCAACTTATCCATGTTTGCATTTATTCCGGCTAAGTAAGCGTTATAAGCTCGTGTTGGATTTGTTGCTAAAGCAGCTTCCGCTTCAATAAATTTCAACTCGGCAAATGTTACAATCAATATTGGAGCTGCATCGCTTGTCCAGGGAGAACTGATGGCTACATAATTCTCATCCTTAACCGTGTTATTTCCCGGCGGCCTGTTGCCAGCACCATTTACGGTACCAATCCAGATACCATTGGTTGGCGTAGCATTTGGGTCTGTGATCTTCCTGATCCGCGGATCAAATATTCCATACGTAGTTCCATTCAAATGATCAATCAGTTGTTCAGACAACCAGCCACCTAAAGTTAAGCTTGCATTATTTCTGGCAACCTGTGCCCACGGGTTTCTCAACGTAAATGCTGCCATTCCCGCATCATCATTATTGGAGGTATACGAATTGTCCACTGCAGATAAAACAGACGCGGCGTTATAGGTAGTGGTTTCACTCACTTTGATCAGCATTCTTGCTTTTAAAGCATATGCAGTTTTGATCCAGTTTGCCTTAACGCCCTTATGAATCAGATCACTGGTAGTTGACAATATAATAGTCGACCCGGGTCTCGACAACTGCGCTATTGCCGAATCAAGTAGAACAAGACCGGCGGTATAAAGATCTTCCTGCTTATCATACGCAGGTGTAAGCGAATTAGGGCTGAATGCATCGGAAAAAGGCGCATCGCCCCACAGGTCTGAGACCAGGCTTAAATTATACGACAAAAGAATATTAGCAACTCCGGTGTAATCATGGGCTCCCTGAGCAACCGACAGGTTCTTAAGATCGGATATGTCTGCCATAGCGTAATACAAAGCATCCCATGTGCCGGTATAGTCAACTTCCTGGTAAATATCCGAAGCAGCTGAGGCCGATGGGTTTGCCAGGTATTGCACGTAAGTAGAAG
The DNA here is from genome assembly GCA_036402175.1 of Chitinophagaceae bacterium. Taxonomy (GTDB): domain Bacteria; phylum Bacteroidota; class Bacteroidia; order Chitinophagales; family Chitinophagaceae; genus DASPKM01. The sequence goes on from DASWTK010000098.1 coordinate 7,783, forward strand.
TAATGCTGCCGACACTGTAACTGTTAAGCCCCGATTTACTCGTAGCAGTACTTAATAAGGAAGGCAGCGAAGGTGTAGTGACCTGGTTAGGGTTTTCATTTAGATCAAAATAACCTTTTTCGCAGCCTGGCAATACGGTAAGCCCGCTACAGATAAAAAAGAGTATGAATTTATATCTTGTTTGCATAGTTATTTTTTTAGAATCCTACATTGATTGAAAATAAAAATGTTCTGGCAGCGGGATAGGTAAACCCGGCCGAGCCATCCACATTACTGCCACTGTCGGCAGAAACAGATTCCGGATCCAAACCATAATATTTGGTATACAGCCATAAATTGTTTCCGGTGATTGAAACGTTCGCACTTCTTATCACACCTTTAGGTAACCATTTTACCGGTAAAGAATAAGCCAGGCTTACAGAACGCAAGCGTACCCATGATGCATCTGAAACAAATGGTTCAGAAATTGCACGAAGGTTATTCCGGTAGTAACCTTCGCCATAATTTACACCATCCGGTCCTATTCCCTGGTCTAACCACACTTTCTTTGTGTTTGGTGTGCCGTCGGCCAACACTCCTTCAAATACTCTATATGACCTGCGATCAGCAGTGTAGTCTGCAATACCAAAAGCCACAAAGAAGTTTTCCAGACGATTGAACTTTTCAAATCCCCAGCGTGCATCAACGAGTGCAGACAGTGTGAAGTCTTTATACGTGAAAGTATTTGTAATACCGCCGACCCAGTCAGGTTGAGAATTGCCCAAAAGCTTCTGACTGGAAACCGGTGCTAATACCGGGAATCCATTTGCCCCGATAATCATTGGCCTGGATTTATCTGTTCTTACCGGATCTTCCTTATCGGCACCATAATAGCGCAGGTAATGCGTACCATAAATATTTCCATAAGCTTCTCCGGGTATAAGCTTCATGGTTACCGGTGAATTCAAATAACCACCACTTGATCCTCCGTAAGGAATTTCTGTAAGTCCCTCTCTTATACTTACAACCCTGTTTCTATTTGCTGAGAAATTCAGATTGACATCCCACTGAAAATTGGTGTTTTTGATTGGAGTACCTCTCGCTATCAGCTCGATACCTTTATTGCGCATACTGCCAGAGTTTACAGCTGCACGAACATATCCGGTGGCAGAAGAGACGTTTACGTTAATAATCTGATCTTCACTTAAGGAATGATAGTAGGTGAGATCAAATCCAACCCGGTTTTTCAGAAAGTTCATTTCTAAACCTGCCTCTACGGTGTTCGTAAATTCAGGCCGTAAATTCGGATCACCTAAGTTAGCGCCTCTTGTAAATCCTGTTGTACCCGCTGGCAAACTGGTATAGGCGGAGTAGCCTGTCGAAGTACTATATGGCAGCGCATCTTTTCCAATTTTAGCATAAGAAATCCTGGCTTTACCATAGCTGATGAATTCCGGAAGTTTTAAGTTTTCAGAGAATAAATAACTCAAACTTACAGAAGGGTAAAAGAAGGAATTGTTTGGTTTCCTGAGAGACGAAGTAATATCGTTTCTGCCGGTAATTGACAAAAACAAAAACGTCTTATAATCAAAAGTGGCTTCCCCAAAAATACCCATAAGCCTGTACTGGCTCCTGTTATCTGTTGTTGTCAGTACCGCTGCGTTATTCAGGCTGAACCAATCAAATACGTTTAACCTCGATCCTAAAACTCCCCTTGATGTGGTTTTCCTGTCAAATAATTCATGACCAAGACGCAATGAAGATGAAATGTTTTTAGTTAGATTGGTTGACAAGGTTGCAATGAATGTAGAGTTAATAGCCCTGTACTTAGTGTTGTATTCGCCCACAAAGCCTTCAGCATTATCATAAGCTCTTTCGCCAACAATACCCCTTAATCCGGGAGCCGTGCGAAAACGGTTCTCGGAATATGTATCGCCGCCAATGCGGTAACTAAAATTCAGCCATGATACGGGCGAATAAACCAATGAAATACCTCCAACAATGCGATCTACATTATCCTTCAACCGGTTTGTATAGGCGCCATAAAGAGGATTATTTGTACCACGCCAGAGTTGTGTACCATCCGGGTTAAGAAAATCTCTGACATTCCACCTGCCTGAAAAATAAGCAAGGCTTTCTCCAAACCGGTCGGCATCATACCGGTACCCCCCGGAATTGGTGTAACTCATATTCACCGTGGCCCTGATCTTGCTGCTTATTTTAACATCGGTATTCAACCGCGCGGAAATATTTTTATAATCTGTAAATGGCAACATTCCCTCCTGGTCGAAATATGATAATGAAGCAAAATACCTGGCCGCTTCAGTACCACCTGTCATGTTTACCGAATGGCGCCATTGTTTACCAGTATTGTAAGCTTGCTTATAATTATCGTAAATAAAATCCTGGTGTGTAGGATCGGGTGCAACATTACCTGGCCCTGTTCCAGCTTTTGCCTCAGCAATTGTAGGTCCCCAGGCGGGTCCCAGGCCGATAGGTGTATACACTCCTAAAATTCCCGCGGTATATATCTGTTGTATTTCAGGGGTTTTGTTGATCTTATCAAAACCATAAGTACTGCTGAAATTTACACGAACACCATCACCACGTCCTTTTTTTGTTGTGATCACCACAACGCCATTTGCTCCGCGCAAACCATACAACGCAGTGGCAGCGCCTCCTTTCAACACGTTAATGGTTTCAATATCTTCAGGATTGATGTCAGACGTCCGGTTTCCAACAGACCTCACATTATACCCTGAGCCTGCACCCAATGTAGATGTAGAGTTGTCCAGGATTATTCCGTCAATTACAAATAACGGATCATTAGACTGAGTAACATCAATTGAATTAATTCCTCTGACACGGATAGTGGCGCCCTGCCCCGGACCACCACCTACACTGGAAATAGTAACACCGGCTACTTTCCCCTGTAAGGCATTAAGGACATTGGGTTGCCGGTTTCGGTTTAATTCTACAGCTTTTACTTCCTGCGTTGCATAACCCAACGCTTTTTTCTCCTTGGATATACCCAATGCAGTTACCACAACCTCGCTTAGTACACCGGTTTCGGTTAAAGTAACTTTATAGGAATCTGATTTTCCAATTCCCACTTCCTGGGTGGCAAAGCCAACTGCCGAAATAATTAAAACTGGTTTTTCGCCTGAAACACTGATTGAAAACTGACCCGTTTCAGACGCTACGGCAAAAGTGGAGGTGCCTTTAATTTGTATAGTGGCTCCTGGAACCGGTTCTCCCGTGCTGGTAAGAACCGTACCACTTATCACCCTTGTTTGGGAGAAAACACTTAATGGGAGTATGAACAGCGCTCCCATCATAAGACTGATAATTATTTTGTTTCTCATAATGGTTTTTAATATTTACAGTTAAGAATTGGCTGTGAGAAAATTATTGGTTGATGTGCTGAAAATAATAGTGGGTATGAGAAGATAAATTGTGACACGACCAGTAATAATAACGTGATCATTAGCATAAGCAGTTTCAATTTGAAGGTAAGAAAATCCGAACCTAAAACCTGATATTTCCGGCAATTTACCGCAAAAAAAAGCATAGAAGTGTTACCGGAACAAGGAAATTCTTTAAAATATTGGGGAATTTTGGGTGCCGGCA
>DASWTK010000099.1:0-3262 GCA_036402175.1 Chitinophagaceae bacterium
GCGGAAAAAACGCTAAAGTATGCACTTGATATTTGTCCGGCTGATGCCGATAAGGTTCAGTTGCGGCGGGCGTTGGCTAATTATGCAGAGGTGTTTATTCTCACAGGGCGGTATGCCGAAGCAGAAAAGGTGTTGAAAGAACATGACAGGATAAATTCGGTATTGGGAGATGTTACTGGGCAGCTGAATGATAAAAAGCTAAAGGGATTATTATTATACCAGCAAGGACACAACAAAGAAGCGATACAATACCTGACAGATGCATATAACCTGAAAGAAAAGCTGGGTAAGAACGACTTTGACATTGTTCCCATTGCATTATACCTCGGTCAATCTGAATTGAAGCAAAACATGACAACAGAAGCTATCCGCCATTTTCACCATGCGAGAAGTTTGTCGGCCAGGTATAATTTCATTGCAAGCGGAATGGATGCCAGCAGGCTATTGGCAAAGGCTTACGAACAAATGAACAATACTGATTCTGCTTATTACTATTTCCAGGCTTATACTTCCGCCAGGGATTCGATCTTTCAAAATGAAAGAGATAGGACCGTGCTGAGTCTTAGTGCCCGGTACAATGCCGAAAAGAAAGAGTATCAGATAAAGGAATTGCAAAAGGAGAAACTGCTGCAGGATAAAACCATCGAGGCCCAGCAGCTTTTGGCAGAACAACGCAGGCAGCAGATCGAACTGATCACACAGCAATCGGAGGTAAACAGGCTTCGCGCTTCTGAACAATCACTTGCATTACAGAACAGGAACAGGGAATACCTTCAAAAGCAGCGGGAGCTTGAACAATCCCAAAAGGAAAGTAAGCTGTTACAGGAAGTGGCAACAAAGGAAAGCCAGAATGCAAGATTACTTGTCATCATTATCATTGCCGGACTCTTTACAGGCGCCTATGGAATATACCGCTACCGCCAAACAGAAAAAATGCGCAGGCAGCTTGCGCTTTCTATCTCAGAGCTCAGGCAGGCGCAGCAGCAATTGATCCAGGCAGAGAAACAGAATGAGGCGCAGAATATCCGTCAGCGTATCAGTCGTGATATACACGATGAAGTAGGTGCCACACTTAGTGGGGTTTTGCTTTTCAGTGAAATAGCCAGGCAAAGAATTGATACGCAAACCAACAGGGAGGCCGGGAAGTATCTGGATCATATTTACTCCAACTCGAAGGATATGCTTGAAAAGATGAGCGATATAGTATGGGCTATCAACCCTAAGAATGACTCCTTTGAAAAGATCATATTCAAGTTGAAGACATATGCCCGGGACCTTTGCAGCGGAAAAGGCATAACCGTGCATTTCAGGATTGGTGACACACTTTCTCAGTACAGTACCTCCATGCAAACCCGTAAGAACATATACCTTTTGATAAAAGAAGCGCTAAATAATGCTGTAAAATATTCCATGGCTGATAATATCTATTTTACCATGAATAATGACAACGGATACCTGCAGATTGAGATAAGGGATGACGGAAAAGGCTTTGAAATAAAGGCACTTGCGCCTGGGAACGGGATCAGCAATATGCAGGCGAGAGCGAATGAACTTGGCTCGGACCTTTCAATTGTAACTTCACCAGGCAAAGGCACGTGTATAAGCCTGCAATTTCAATTTCACCCAATTGAGGTACAAAATGCACTACCCGTATGACGTTATTTTAACTAAATTAAATAAATGGATACCAGGGTGGCAATATTTGAGGATAATAAGCTGATGAGAAATGGCTTTGAAGCAATTTGCGATGGCACACCCGGCCTGACCTGCTGCGGTGTTTACCCAGATGTAGCCGATATTGAGCTGAAAATAAAAAGGTCGATGCCCGATGTGGTATTGATGGATATAGAATTGCCCGGAACAGATGGCATCGCGGCTACAAAGACTATTGTTAACAAATGGCCCGAAATAAAGGTCCTTATCCAAACTGTATTTGAAGATGATGAGAAAATATTTGATGCTATTTGCGCGGGGGCCTCGGGTTATATCTTAAAATCAACCTCACCTGCACGGCTGGTGGAAGCAATATACGAAGTAATGAGCGGCGGCTCTCCCATGAGCCCATATATTGCTAACAGGGTGCTCAAACTATTTCAGCAACTTGCACCCCCTGCTCATCAACCCGATGAGAATTCAAAACTAACCAGCCGGGAAAAGGAAATTCTCTTACTGATGACTGAAGGCTATAATCTTCATCTCATTGCCGGTAAATTATTTCTTTCATATGAAACCATCCGCACGCACGTAAAGCGTATTTACAAAAAACTCTATGTTGCTTCAGCTTCGGAAGCAGTGGCAAAAGCCATAAAGCAGCGATTGGTGTAATTTAATTTCACCCGGTAATCCAGTATCAGGTTTGATAGATGGTGTTTGTTATTTTGAAGTAACCTTCAAATCCTTGAAATACCCCTCCGTCCCAATATCAACCCATAATGCAACAGAGCCACTGGTTGTACTTCCTTTCATTCTGGCAATTATGAAAGTGGAGTATTTTGCATCATTGATGAACATTTCCGCTTTTTGCCCGCTCACTTCAATCCGCATTTTGATCCATTCGTTAAGCGCGACTGGAGCAGTGGTCTCATACATTCCGGGTTCAAGTTTTCTCAACTTTTCGAACTTAAAGTCGGGATAAGAAAAATACTGAACCGTACGGTTTCTGGCCATTTGATTTTCAGACCTTCCAACTCTTGGCCTTAGGTAAATGGACTCAAAAGCCGAATCATTTTTATCTATTCTGAATGCAATGCCAATAAACCCCTGTGCATTTGAAAATGGCGATGGATCCTGTATCCTGCTCAACATTTTTACTTCAATTGTTCCGTTTTCGAAGTTGAGGTCTTTTAGTTTAACATATGTGGGTTCGTCAACCGTAGCTTCCAGCCTGTTAACATCGAAGGGTATAGCTTTCAGATCTCTTTCAACTTTTAAAACTTCTTCACCATTAAGCTGAACCAGGGAAGCTGTAACATTTTTTATTTCGAACTGCTGGCTTTTCCATGTTAACGTTTGCGCCTGAGTAGTAAAACAGGTCAGGATTAACAGCACAACCAGAGAATATATCTTTTGCATTTCGTGTTGATTTGATAAAAGAAATGATTAATTAAAAAATCACGATCACAATTTTTCATTTGCTTCAGCTAAAGTAACGGGTTTACCTAATGCGCCAAATTCATGCAGGTCTCCAAAGACCTCGATGCGGATAGATTGATCAATATTCCCTACTCTTACAGGTTCGAAGCCATTATCACGGATCAATTCC
>DASWTK010000100.1:0-3489 GCA_036402175.1 Chitinophagaceae bacterium
AACCTCAACGCTTCCGGGAACATCAATAAAGCAAGCAGCAAACCCGTCAATGCGCCGGCCAGGTGTGCTTCATGTCCTATATTATCAGCGCGCGACCGGATACCATAAACAGAATACAAAACGAACAGTATCCCATAAAGCCAGGATGGTATAAACAATGGTAAACCGATAAAGCCGACTTCCATTCCCGGAAACACCGCAATGGAAGCGAAAATAATTCCACATACAGCACCTGAGGCGCCAACTGCCGTATAATCACCATGATTTCTATGAACCAGCAGGCTAAATATATTTCCACCGAGCAGGCTTCCAAAATAGATGAGCAGGAACTTTAATTCGCCAAGATATAATTCCAGTGATTCGCTGAAAATATAAAGCGAGATCATATTTAAAATAAGATGCACCCATCCCACGTGCAGAAAACCGGAAGTGACCATAACCTTATAGTTCTTCTGCAACAATACCTTATCAACCTTAAATGCATACCTCTCAAAAAAGAGGTGGTTTTTTAAACCTTTGTAAGAAAATATAACATTGGCCGCTATTAATAGCAGGCCGATGATTCCGATGGCATTCATACTGTAAATTAGCTATTTAGACTATTTCGTAAAAGCCTTGGGCGGCTATAATATGAGGTAGGCCTGCAATTCACATATTGCTAACAGATTTAAGCATTGTTTTCATCCCTCAGCACTAATTCTCTTAATTTGCATCATGCGGCAATACCTTGATCTGCTTCAGCACATATTAGACAATGGCGCTTCAAAATCGGATCGTACCGGAACAGGAACGTTGAGTTGTTTTGGTTACCAGATGCGGTTCGATCTTTCGGAAGGATTTCCACTGGTGACCACCAAGAAAGTGCACCTCAAAAGTATTATTCATGAATTGCTTTGGTTCCTGAAAGGTGAAACCAATATAAAATATCTGAAAGAAAATGGGGTTTCTATCTGGGACGAATGGGCGGATGAAAATGGGGAACTTGGACCGGTTTACGGAAAGCAATGGCGCAGCTGGCAGGGAGCGGATGGAAAGACCATTGATCAGGTAAGTGACCTGATTCGTCAGATCAGATCTAATCCTGATAGCCGGCGACTAATCATCAGCGCATGGAATGTTGCGGATCTTCCTGAAATGGCTTTAATGCCATGCCATACAATTTTTCAGTTTTATGTTGCCGATGGAAAATTGAGCTGCCAGTTATACCAGCGCAGCGCTGATGTATTCCTTGGTGTGCCATTTAATATTGCTTCTTACGCGCTGCTGACGCTGATGGTTGCACAGGTATGTGAACTGGAGCCTGGCGACTTCATTCATACTTTCGGTGATGTGCATCTGTATAATAATCATCTTGAACAGGCGAAATTGCAATTAACACGCGAGCCATATGCGCTGCCGGTGATGAAGGTCAATCCGGAAGTGAAGGATATTTTCGGATTTACTTTCGATGATTTCAAACTGGAGAATTATCAGTCACATCCGCCAATCAAAGCTCCGGTAGCAGTGTAGTTTATTACGGCGCTCATTTCCATTCAAGCTTCGCGATCCTGCCATTGCCGCCTGCAAGAAATACTGAATTTCCCTCCTTCGCCTTCCTGCAAACATGGTAACCCTGTTTACTGATGAACTTCCAGTTCATGCCACCATCCTCAGATATATCCACTCCTGAAGTGCCACAGGTTACAAGTCGTTTTTGGGTTATGTATTCCACACAGGAACGATATCCTTGAGGAGGTTTCGCTGGTGACTTCCAGGTTTTGCCGCCATCAGTCGTTACAAAACAATTTTTAGTAGTGGAACTATCAGCAGCAAAATCACCCCCGACAACAACAAGGTGGAGGCTGCCCTTCAGCTTTTTTCTATCTCTTACAGCCACTGAATTTGCACCGGTTGATTCTGTTCCCTGAATGATCGGTAATTCAATAGGCGTTCCTTTCCAGAAAAGACGCGAGCGTAGTCCGCCACTGACAAAACATGCTTCATCCCGGTCAAGCGCGCGGATATTTGTTCCGCTAGCTGCAAAGCAGGCTTCACCGCTATCTGCGGCAGGTAGATTTTCAAATGGAACTTCTTTCCAGGTATTTCCTCCATTGAATGTGCGGGCAATGAAAAATTTTCCTTTGATTGGATCACCAAGAACAATTCCGCTTTGCTCGTTCCAGAATTCCATGGCATCGAGGAACATGCCGGGTGAATTGTTTTCATACACCACTTTCCAGGTTTCACCGCCATCTACCGTTTTCAGAATGCTGGCCGGCTCCGCCACAGCAATGATGATAGCCGTTGCCGCATCAAACGCCTCAATGTCCCGGAAGTCGCGTTTCTCAAACCCTTTTACAACCGACCATTTCCAGGTATTACCTCCATCGATGCTTTTGCCTATAGTTCCATTGCTTCCGCTTGCCCAGATGATACGGTCATTCACAACAGACAATCCACGAATGGAAGTTTTTGTTCCTTCCGATAACAAAGCCACAGTCTGAGAGTGAATAGTAACTGATGATAATATAAAAACTAAAAGGAAGAATATCCGGGACATAAAAATAGATTAGCAGCAAATTTAATCTTTGCACTTAAATCACCTGTTTTTTCGGAAATTCAGGACTTAATTTCAGTTTATGAAATATTTGCTCGCTTTGTTCTTGCTTAGCCCTTTTACCATTTGTGCGCAATCAACACACAGCTTTACAAACCAGATAGATTCCATTTTTCAATCTGCATTCAAACCAGCTCAACCCGGTGGGGCTGTACTGGTGGTGAAGTATAATAAGGTGGTTTACAGTAAGGGATTCGGGCTTGCGGATATTAAAACAAAAGAAGCCATCACTGCAAAAACTTTGTTCAACTTAGGTTCAATAAGTAAAACATTTGTTGCATATGGTATTCTTCGCCTTGCCAGTGAAAACAAATTATCGATTGACGATGATCTTTTTAAATATTTTCCTGACTTCAAAAATTCCGCGATCGCTAAAAAAGTCAAAATATTTCATCTGCTGACCCACTCATCTGGATTGCCCGATAACCGACAGGTCAGGAAAGACAGCGTATTTTATCTAACCGCAAGGGATGAAGAGAATTTCGCGCCACTCAAGCAAACAGAAAAACTAAACTTCGAACCCGGAACCCGGTTTGAGTATTCCAATCCGGCTTTCAACGCGCTGGCGCTGATCATAGAAAAGGTAAGCGGAAAAGTCTGGCAGCAATACCTGGCAGAAATAATTTTCAAACCTTCGGGGATGGAAAATTCTACAATTACCAATGGACCACATCCGCAGACAGGTGTTTCGCATGGCTATATACTTAATGGAAATAACGAGTTCATTGAAATGGATTATGGCGAAGAGCCCACTTTTGCCGCTTCCGGAAACGGAGGAGTGTGGAGTAGTGTTGAGGAACTTTGGAAGTACGAGCAGGCGATTCAGCAGTATAAATTTCTCGATAGTCAATGGATAAACAAATCCCGGTCGGTTTATTTTTTACCGGACTGGA
>DASWTK010000101.1:0-18877 GCA_036402175.1 Chitinophagaceae bacterium
GGTTGATCCCTACTGCCGCACATACCGACGAAGATATTCAGCTAACACTGCGCGCATTTGATGAAACGAAGAAAAAGCTTGAAGAAGGAAAATATAAAGTTGAGGCGATTCCGGATATGGCAGAAGTTGCGTAAAAAGACGATCTGATTTTATTTATTCAAGGCTTCACAGTGTGAGGCCTTTTTTTATTTGTGCATTTTCTTTCGAACCAGGGATGATTTTAAAAAGTTAGCCCCGTCAGAGACGGGGCTGCACTAATCAAATACCATTAACCATTAAACCTTATCCTATGAAAAATCAAATATAAACACCAGAAATGGTTAAACAATGGTTCACCCGCAATCTTTTTTTAAAAGTGAGAAAAATGTTGATTTCTAACAAGTTCCCGTTTTTTTCTATTTAGCTCAGGAGTATTGAAGGCTACCAGCTCTTTTTTAATTTCTTATCAAAATCGGTAAACGATTCCTTACCGAACTTACCCTCGCCAAAATATTTTACAATTGGTTCAATCTCTCTCGGTTTTAAAAATCCCGGAATTGCCTGGGGCATACTTCCATTACCCGGCAGGATGACCGTGGTAGGATACGATAATTGTCCATTGGTAAGATAAATGGCGAAGTCGTGAGTCTTATAAGAGCTATTGAACTTGTAACTTTTTCCGTCAAACACTATTGCCTGTCTTTGCTCGGCATTCAATTTAACCGGATAGAACTTATCCATGATATAAGCCGCCACCTGTTTGTTGGCATATGTTTGCTTATCCATCACTTTACACCAGCCGCACCAGTCGGTATACAAATCAATAAGGATGGGCTTTTGCAGTTTTTTGTTGTTCTCTTCAGCTTGCTGCAGGGATAACCATTTGATCTCTTCTTTCGCGGCAGAAGATGGTTTGATCCAGGCAACAATGCCCAACACACAAATTAATGATAGGCCCAATATAACTTTCCTCATAGTACTTTTGTTTGTTTTACAAAGTTATTCAATTACCATGCATAAAATCGTCGTTGCCATTACAGGAGCCAGTGGTTCCATCTATGCCAGTTTACTGATCGAAAAATTACTGGCTATCAGGTCGCAATGGCAGGAACTGTCCGTTGTAATGACAGATAACGCCAGGCTTGTATGGAAAACGGAATTAGGCAATGAAAATTATAATGATTACGATGTTCGTTTTTATAGAAAGGATGATTTTAACGCTCCTTTCGCGTCCGGTTCGGGTCAATACGACATTATGGTGATCGTTCCCTGTTCTATGGGCACCATGGGCCGCATTGCCAACGGAGTATCGGATGATCTGATCACGCGTGCTGCGGATGTGGTGCTGAAAGAAAGAAGAAAGCTCATTTGCGTTGTAAGAGACACCCCTTATAACCTGGTACACATCCGCAACATGGAAACCCTCACACTAGCCGGAGCGGTTATATGTCCCGCCACCCCATCCTTCTACAGCAGACCTCAGACAATTGAAGCTGTTGCGGCAACTGTGGTGGATCGCATTATTGACCTTTGCGGACTTAAAATCGACACGTATCGCTGGGGGAAATGATATTCCTTATCGCAGATCCACTTCCTCTACGCCCGGATATTTTTTCTTATCGAATACAAACTGGGCATCACTGACAGCGGCATTTCCATTAAGGCTGTTCACCGTATATGTGTATTTATTGCCGTTTTTCTCCAGCACTTTAGTACTATTGATGGTTTTAGCGGCTTTATCTACGTACACATATACCTTGTGAAATGCTTTTGTTTTATCAACCGGGGTCATTTCTATTTCCTGCATTGTTCTACCGCCAAGCTTCTTTTCACCATTCAGCTTATACAAAAAATCCTTATCGTAGAAATTGGTGAAGAGCTTTTGCGGTGTAATCACATTAAGGCTCGGGTCAAATTTGGTGATGGTCACTTCATTGGCAGACCTGTCATAAGTCCAGATATTATTTCCGTCACAAAATATCTCCTGCCCTGTTACATTAACGCGGTATTTGGTGCCTTTCATGAACACTACCCCTTTTTTACTTCCCTGCACCTTACCCTTTGAATCTTCGACCTGAAGCGTGAAATTCGCCTGAACACCCTTGAATGTCTTGAATTTGGTGCTAACGCCATCCAGTATCTTCTTCGCATTAGGATCGGTACTGCCCAGGCTGCTGCCAGTTTGGGCATATAATCCGGTCGTAAAGCCAATCAACGCTACAATCAATAAGTTTTTCTTCATTACATTGTGTTTATCAGGTCGCAAATATATTTTAATTAACCTAAGGTGAGACCATAAGCATCAAACCTGGTTTAAGAACCTTCAATCTATTAACAAGATGCTAACCCATCGCATTCAGATGTTCGGACAGGTCCATTTCTGTTTTAATTAACACATCCCTGGCTTTACTTCCCTGGTTTGGACCTACTATACCGGCAGCTTCAAGCTGATCCATTAAGCGGCCTGCGCGGTTATATCCAAGTTTCATACGCCGCTGTAAAAGAGAGGTAGACCCGATCTGGTTTTGTACTATCAGCCGGGCAGCGTCTTCAAAAAGCGGATCCCGGTTCGACAGATCAAAATCTTTCCCTTCAAGCTCTTTTTCATCCACATATTCCGGTAACAGGAATGCCTGGGGATATCCGCGCTGCTCGCCAATGAAGTCAGTAATATGTTCAACTTCGGGTGTGTCTACAAATGCGCACTGAAGGCGGGTGATCTCTCCATTATAAGAAATGAGCATATCACCCTTCCCGATAAGTTGTTCCGCTCCACCGGTATCCAGAATGGTACGGGAGTCAACCTTCGATGATACTTTAAACGCGATACGTGCGGGAAAGTTCGCCTTGATAGTTCCGGTAATGATATTTACAGACGGGCGCTGGGTTGCGATGATAAGATGGATTCCCACGGCCCTTGCAAGTTGCGCAAGCCTTGCAATAGGCATTTCAACCTCCTTGCCAGCGGTCATTATAAGATCCGCAAACTCGTCAATCACCAATACAATGAACGGCAGGAACTGATGGCCTTTCTGCGGATTCAATTTCCTGCGTATAAATTTTTCGTTGTATTCCTTGATGTTCCTTGCGCCGGCTTCCTTCAGCAGATCGTACCTGTTATCCATTTCAATGCACAATGCATTCAGCGTGTGGATCACTTTTTTCGTATCGGTAATGATCGCCTCTTCTTCGCCCGGCAGTTTTGCAAGAAAATGCCTTTCAATAATTCTGTAAAGGCTCAGTTCAACCTTTTTCGGATCAACCAGCACAAGTTTTAACTGTGAAGGATGTTTCCTGTAAAGGAGCGATACCAGGATCGCGTTCAGTCCAACCGATTTACCCTGCCCGGTTGCACCCGCCATGAGAAGGTGCGGCATTGTTGTAAGATCAACAATGAAATTCTCGTTATCGATCTTTTTACCAAGTGCAATCGGAAGATTGAAATGATTGTGCTGGAATTTTTCCGAAGCCAGCAAGGTCTTCATGCTCACAACAGATTTTTTCACATTGGGCACTTCAATACCAATTGTGCCCTTGCCCGGGATCGGCGCAATGATACGAATGCCAAGTGCCGCAAGACTAAGCGCTATATCGTCCTCGAGGTTTTTGATGCGTGAAATTCTCACTCCGGCTGCAGGCACAATTTCATAAAGCGTGACGGTGGGTCCAACAGTTGCGCTGATCTTCTGAATGGCGATGTCGTAATTTTTGAGCGTATTGATGATCTGATTCTTGTTCGCCTCCAGTTCGGCAGCGTCCTGTACTATTTTATCGCTTCCATGATTTTCCAGCAGGTCGAGTGATGGGTATTTATAATTCTTCAGATCAAGCGTTGGCTCATATGGAGGCAATTCATCCGCCGCGGGAATTTCGATCTCTGTTTCTTCCTCTTCAATGTGAACAGGTTTTATCTCCAGTTCGATATCAGGCAGACCCGGATTCTTTTGAATTGATTTCGGAGGTTCGATCTTTTCGGGAACTTCTGCGGGCAATGGTTCAATAACAGAAGGATCAATTGCATGAACCAATGGGGGTACTTCTGATGGCGTTGATTCCTTTTCAACCACTCTGAAGTCGGTGAGCACATTTTTTCCATTTTCACCGGGAGGTGGAATGATGACCACGCCACCTTCCGACTTGAGATAATTTTTGTCTGGCTGTGATTGGTTTTTATCAGCTGCAGGGACAGCTATTTTAATGTTTTCGGCAGTAATGGTTTTTTCACCTGATCCGTCAATAACAGGTCTCTTCGCAGGAAGTGAAAAAACAGGATTGAATCTCCAGATGAAATAGGCCAGGCCGGTAACGGATAACAAAACGGCTGTTCCCGTCCAGCCAAGGAATCGCTCAAGCCAGTTGCTTACTAGGTTTCCTGCTGCGCCGCCCCATGGAAAATCGTCGGCTGGAAGAAGAAAGGCAAAGGATACTGAAAAGAACAACAGCCCTGCCAGTACATACCGCAGATTCCGGCTGATGGAGAACAATTTTTTCTTGAGCACCAGGTTAAGTCCGATCACAAAAAACAAACTGCATAAAAGAAATGAAGCAAGGCCAAAGCCTTTATAGATGAAGAAATGCGCGGCCCATGCGCCAAGCCGGCCCAATAAGTTTGAAACCTTTACATCATCACTGAAAAGGAATTCTGCGCCACCCCGGAAAACCTTATCCTGGTCTTCCTTCCAGGTAAAAAGATAGGAAACAAAGGCAATGAACAGGAAAACGCCCAATGCCACAAACGAAGCTCCGGCGATCTTGTGGGTACGTTCGTCCTGGACCAATTGCTTCACCTGGACCTTCTCTTCTTTTTCGGGTTTGAGTTTATCGGGTTCAGGTTGCTGGCTTTTCCTGGATTTCAGCTTATTTGCCATAGTAGCAAAGATAGGTATAAGAAAGAATTTGTATTTTTCGCTATGGTATTCAATTTACCTTATTTGATCCATTTTTATGCACCTTAACAATGCTTATATATACAGGAATACCAGGTTTTTTATTTTAATTCTATCAATCTTTTTCTTTTCCTGTAAAAAGGAGCGTGCAAAGCCACAACCGGTGGATTCTTCGGTTGACGTGGGACAAGTAAGATTTGCGAAACGCATTTACAGGAGCCTGAGATACGAGACGGTTTTAAGAAACAGCCTTCCGGACAGCGCACTTTCACGCATTCCCATTCAGAAATCACTACCGATCGAATGGTTCAATCACAGGGTTCCCCCTAAGATAATTGAGAAGGATATTCTGGTCAGGATCGACCTGTTCAATACTTCCGATTCAATCCAGCAGGTATATTTCTATCCCGGCGCTTATTTTCAGAAGATAGATCTGTACCGGGTATCCGCAGATAGCCAGGCAGTACTGGTTTCGCCTTCGGAAACGCCGGCGAATTACCGCGCTGGTTTTCGCCTGTTAAAAATCCCACCCGGCGATAGCTCTTCCTATATAGCAAAGCTTGAGTTTGTAAGAACATCCGCTACCATGTTCTATCCCGCCATACTTCAAAAGGACTTTATCGATTCATTTATTACTGACAAGATACAGGCGAGAAGCAAAACAAACCTTATTACCTATCTGGTATCGGGCATCATGCTGATGATGATACTGTATTCACTCGCTGTTTACAATCTGAACAGGAATGAAGAGTTTATTTATTACAGCGGTTACGCGAGTTGCCTGGCCCTGCTGCTTTTTCTGAAGTCGTTCCTCGTATATGATTTCACGGGATTCAACTTCTTTTTCGAAAGCTATTGGGATTTCCTCATTCAATGCCTGGGCGTAGCCAGTTATTTTCAGTTCATACGGAAGTTTCTTAACACAAAAACACGACATCCTTTTCTTGAAAAAACGTTTCGGGTGGGACTATGGGTTCTGCTTGCATTCCTTGGTGGATTTACGATGTTATATTTCTTCTCATCTGAATTCATTCTGCTGAACCTGTTTGAAAATATCACCAAGCAGCTGTTGCTGGTAATTGGTTTGATCTTTATAATTTATGGAGCAAGGCGTAAGGAAGATAAGTTGCTGAGGTACCTTGTAATGGGAAATGTTTTTCTTCTTTTCTTTTCTGTTGTCTCTTTTCTTCTGATCGTTTTCCCGATCCAGCTTATCAGCAATCCGAATTTTTCATTCCTCAACAGCGCGATCATTTATTACGAAATAGGCCTCGTTATGGAACTGTCAGCCTTCCTGATCGGACTGGCTTATAAAAACCGTCGCGATACTATTGAAAGAGCCCGCGAGCGCGAACGGTTGAGAATGGAGAATGAAAGAAAAGAACTTGAAAAGCAAATGGCGATCCTTGAGGCACAGCAGGAAGAAAGAAACCGGATCTCGGCAGATATGCACGATGAACTGGGATCGGGTGTAACAGCGATACGGCTTATGAGTGAGATCGTAAAGGCTAAGATGAAGGGAGAAACTTTACCGGAGATCGACAAGATCTCAAACTCGGCCAATGACCTTATCACGAAAATGAATACCATCATCTGGACAATGAGCAGTTCAAATGATACGGTTGAAAACCTGATCACATACATCAGAACTTATGCGCTTGATTTCTTTGAAAGCACCGCTGTTGAATGCGAGTTTCACATCCCATCCCCTATACCGCATATTCAGTTAAGCGGTGAGAAAAGAAGAAATATCTTTCTTGCTGTAAAGGAGTCACTGAATAATATTCTCAAACACGCAAGGGCTACAAGGGTTACTATCAATGTAGAGATTAATGATAAGCTGACCATCAGCATCCAGGATGATGGCGTGGGCGTAAACTTCGAAGCAATCAGGAGGTTCGGGAATGGCTTAAAGAATATGAAGTCACGACTGGAACGTATAAATGGTCAATTTTCTATTCAGAACAATGGAGGCGCGTTGACACAATTTGAAATGAATTTGTAGAACTTTTTCCCAACTACATGTAATTGCATGCCTTATAAAATCCCGGCATGATTTTCACACATACTGATGTATTAACTCAATATATATATCAGAACTATTTTTTGTACTTCATCCGGACCTGGAACAATGACCTGAACAATCACGATTGATTGACGAAGATCATCTGAACCTACTCCTGGATAACAGTACATGATGGCCACCTTCCTTAAACAGAAGGTGGTTTTTTATTAGTACCTTGCCGCATGAAATTTATAGATGTCCAATGCCTGACAAGGCGCACAACCCTTTCTATTAATATTGAAAAGATCGTTTTGCTGAAACATTATATCCTTAACCAAACAAGCAATGGATGCGGAATTGTTGTGGAAGGAATGAATGACGACCATGGGGATGTGATTGTTCAGAAAACAGTGGCTGATGTCAAGCAGATGATCAAGAACGCATAAAACAACAAACTCAGTTCCGATCCCTATTGACCCGGTTGCTTTAATTCCCAACCTGTCCGTTTTTTTTCTTCATCCACCATTCGCTTTACATCGGCCAGTAATTTTTTTGCGTCGTAAACAATGCCGTCTTTAACAGTGTATTTAACACCGCCGGCGCGGACTATGACGTTTTCATTGTTCAGTTTTATCGCGCCTGTACCATACAATACCTGCAGGTTCTCCAGTGGGTTGGCATCAATTATTACAAGGTCTGCCAGTTTCCCAACTTCTACCGAACCGATTTCATTTTCAACACCCAATGCCTGCGCGCCATAAAGTGTGGCGGAACGGATTACTTCAAGCGGATGAAACCCCGCTTCCCGCAACAGCTCCAGTTCGCGTATGTATCCGAAGCCATACAATTGATAAATAAATCCGTTATCAGATCCTGCGGTAACTCTACCGCCCCGGTTTTTATATTCATTGACAAATGTCATCCAAAGCCGGTAATTTTCTTTCCACGCTACTTCCTGTTCGGTACCCCAGTTGTGCCAGTACGATCCGTGTGACACCCTGCTGGGTTCAAAGAATTTCCATAATGATGGAAGCGTGTAATGGTCGTGCCATTCAAGCCGGCGTGTTTTGTGGAGATCGCGGCTCGCTTCGTAAATATTAAAAGTCGGATCGATTGTAAAATCCAGGCTAAGCAATTCATTCATCACCTTGTTCCAATGATCGCTGTAAGGCGCGGCTGCCTGTTTCCATAGGCGGCCTGCTTCCTCAAATCTATGTTGCTCGTTAGCGTAATTATAGTTTGAAGGGTATTGCTGTATTGTCTTATCGGTAAACAAGGCTTCAGGTAAACCATACCAATGTTCCATTGAAGTGAGCCCTGCCCGGGCCGATTGCAGCACATTCCACCTTGCAACATCCATTTGGGCGTGATGACATGCCGAACGCAAGCCAAGTTTTTTATTTTCTCTCAGTGCAGCGTCCATTATCTGAGGCGGCGCGCCAAAGAACTTAATTCCATCCGATCCCTTTTTTGCATTCTCCCTCACCCATTCCAACGCCTGTTCGGGTGTAACAATAGGCTGCTTTGCACCCATTCCGAAAGCTGTGTATGCAAAGATCCGTGGTGCGGTTATAAGATTCTGCTTGCTTTTCTGTTTCTGGTCAAGCACCCAGTCCAGTCCATTTCCGCATGACGGATCGCGGATAGTAGTGATGCCATGCGCCATCCACAGCTTAAATACATACTCGGCATTTGCACCCTGCCCCGTTCCACCGATATGTCCGTGCATGTCCACGAATCCGGGCAGCACATACATTCCATCGAGATCCATTTCCTTTCCACCATCTTTCAATGCGGGGCGGGACTTGCTCTCGATCTTCATGCCCGGGCTTCCTACAAGGGAAACCTGTACAATCCGGTTCTTTTCAATAACAATATCAACGGGACCAATAGGAGGCGCTCCGGTGCTGTTGATGAGCGTAAGCCCCCGAAGTATGAGCTGGGGCCAGGGCCCTTCACCTTCTTTCTTCTCAGGAGCTTTTGGCACCTGCGAATTGAGGCTGAACATAAGGCTGCTGCATAGAAAAGTAAGAAGCAATTTTCTCATAACTTGTGATTGAACGGAAAAGGGAAGATACAACTGAAAATTATGGATAAACAAACTGCAATGGAATGGGAAATAAAACCTGGCACCAGGTGGTTTGAACTGAACCTGCGGGAACTGTTTTCGTACAAGGACCTTTTGTTGCGGTTGGTGAGGCGTGATTTCCTGATGCTGTACCAGCAAACATTGCTGGGTCCCGTATGGATCATATTGCAGCCTTTGCTTACGGTGTTTACCTATATTCTGATCTTCGACCTTATCATTGGCATTCCTACCAATGGCATCCCCCCTTTCCTGTTTTATCTTACCGGAATAACAATCTGGAATTTATTCGCTGATATTTTTACAGGACTTGCAGGAACGTTCGTGAACAATATCAATATTTTCAGCAAGGTTTATTTTCCAAGAATGATCATACCGCTTGCAACGACGCTCCTTCATTTCAGTCGTATTCTCATACAACTTTTGTTGCTTATCGGAGTGATACTTTTCTATTATTTTTCCGGGAAGCTTGTGATAAAACCCGAAACGTGGATTCTTGCAGTCATACCGCTACTACTCACAGGTTTTATTGCATTGGGATGCGGGTTGATTTTTGCGGTCTTTATAGCAAAGTACAGGGACTTAATGAACCTGCTGCAATTGCTGGTAAGGCTGCTGCTGTTTGTAAGCCCTGTTTTTTTCGCTGTATCGTTGGTGCCGGAAAGACTTCGATGGATCATTAACCTTAATCCTCTAAGTCCGTTATTTGAATTGTTCCGTTATGCATTGGTTGGGGAAGGAACATTTTCTATTCCGGGAATTCTGTACAGTTCCTGCGCAGCCATTGTTTTGTTGCTGGGCGGGATAGTTTTATTTAATAAAAAAGCCGATACGTTAGTGGACGTAGTATAAATTTTTATATGCCTAACCCTATTTTGGAAGTCAGTAATGTTTCAAAGATTTTCAGGCTCAATCGCCAGGGGGCGGGATCGCTTCGCCAGGACCTGAAACGCGCCTGGTTAAGGGCAATCGGAAAAAAATCTACGTTTTTCGGAGAGGAAGAAAAAGCGAATAAGTCAGCAAAAGAAATACGTGCGCTGGATGAAATAACATTCAATGTTGAAGAAGGTGAAGTGCTTGGCATATTGGGCCACAACGGAGCCGGAAAATCAACTTTATTAAAAATTCTTTCACGGATCACCAGGCCTACAACCGGTATTGTAAAAGGCAGAGGTAAAATAAGCAGCCTTCTGGAAATTGGCACCGGATTCCATTACGAATTATCGGGCAGAGAAAATATTTTTATCAGCGGCTACATGCTTGGCCTGAAGAAACAGGATATCCATAAAAAATTCAACGACATAGTAGAGTTCTCAGGAGTGGAACAATTTCTTGACATGCCGGTCAAATATTATTCTTCAGGCATGTATGTGAGGTTGGCCTTTGCCGTTGCAGCATACCTTGAACCCGACATTTTAATAATTGATGAAGTGCTGGCAGTTGGAGATGCGGAGTTCCAGCGGAAATGTATGGGAAAGATGAAGGAAGCGTCTACGCAAAAAGGGAGGACCATCCTGTTTGTAAGCCACAATATGCAGGCGATTTCGAATTTATGCAGCAAGGCCATGTTACTTCAACGTGGCAAAATAATTGCAACAGGTTTACCAGCGCAGGTGATCAATCAATACCTGCACTCGTTTAAGACTCAGGATTGGAAGCAGGAATGGAGGCAAGGTGAAGGTCCCGGTAACAGTTTCATAAGCATGCAAAGCGTAGAAATTGTTCCTCAATTACCGGATGGCCAAAGTCATATTGATATCCGTACCGGTCTGTCCGTGAGGTTCAGGTTCTATAACCATACTGATAATATAATGTTGTCCACCGGACTTCATTTATTCACGATGGCAGACGAGTGCATCTTTGATGTTTGTTCACCCTCGGTTTTACATAAAAAGGGATTTATTGAAGGCGAATGTTTGGTGCCGGGGAATTTTTTGAATGATGGCTCTTATTATTTTTCGATCATTTTCGTTAAAGACACATCCCAGCCATTATTTTATTTTGAACAATGTCTCCGGTTCGACGTGGAAGACTACAGGGAAAACATGGCCTGGTATGGAAAATGGCGGGGTTATGTAAGACCTGCATTCACTTTTAATCTGAGGGCTGCGCAATGACAAACATTTTTATACAACTATATAAACGTTCAGTTGAATCGGATTCCTACATCTCCGCCAGTTATTTTACCGGTGCCCGCCGGTAGAAAAAGACCATTGTGGTCGGTGATGATTCCTGTTTACAATTGTTCGGATTATATGGTAGAAGCGCTTAAAAGTGTGTTGCAGCAGGATCCCGGAGAAGAAATAATGCAGATTGAAGTTGTGGATGATTGCAGCACCGATACCGATGTAAAAAAGTTAGTTCAATCCATAGGCAAAGGCAGGGTGCTTTATTACAGGCAACCACAGAATGTGGGTAGCGTACGGAATTTCGAGACCTGCCTCAACCGCGCTAATGGCCGGCTTATTCATTTGCTGCACGGTGATGATAAGGTTAAAATGGGTTTTTATAACAAGCTTCTATCCCTCTTTCACCGATACCCCGAGGCCGGAGCAGCGTTCTGCAGTTATGCGTACATCGACAATCGCAGTGAGCTGTTGTATTACCACCGCACAGAGAGTGATCATGATTGCGTGTTCAATGAATATCTTCTTCAAATGGCTGAGCAGTGTGCCACTCAATATGTATCAATTGCTGTCAAAAGGGAAGTATATGAGAAGCTGGGAGGTTTTTTCGGCGTAACATACGGAGAGGATTGGGAAATGTGGACAAGAATCGCGAAGCATTATCCCCTTGCATATACACCTGAAGTACTGGCCGAATACAGGGTACACAATACAAATATTTCAGCAGACAGTTTCCGTACGGGACAAAACATCCGTGACATATCAACCGTTATTGACCAGATCAGCAATCATGTTCCGCCTTCACACCAGCAAAAGATAAAAAGCGCCGCACGCAAACATTATGCGAAGTATATGCTGGCCAACAGCGAATACATCTGGCACGTCAACAGAGACAGAAACACTGTCTTCAATCAGGTGGAGGGCGCCCTTCAGATGCACACCGATCATTATATGATCTTAAAGACCCTGAAGATCTTTGCAAAGATCCTTCTCCATCCTTTCCGTAAATTCATAGGGAATTTAAAAGATTAACCCTTCGATGAAGATCCAGTTATGGTCTATCGGCAAGCCACACGATAAAGATCTGAGCGCCGCAATCGGGCAATTTACCCAACGCTGCAATAATTATTTCCCGGTTCAATGGAATATCATTGCCACTCCAAAAAATGCGGCATCCATGAATGAGGCCGAATTGAAGAAAAAGGAAGCTGAAATTATATTGCAAATGCTCGAGAAGAGCGACTACCTCGTTGTGCTTGACGAAAGGGGAAAACAACTGAGTTCTGAGGGTTTGGCCGAAATGATAAATTCAAGAGCCAATGAAAGCGTAAAAAGGCTTGTTTTCCTGATCGGTGGTGCTTACGGGTTAGATGAGAGTATATTGCAGGCCGCACGATTCAAATGGTCCTTATCCAGCCTGACCTTTCCGCATCAACTGGTGCGGCTGATACTGGCGGAACAATTGTACAGGGCTTTTACGATAATGAGGAATGAGAAGTATCATCATAAGTAGGCGAAGGCTATCTTTATAAAAATTTGACGGATGTTTTCAATTACGGTGACGATCATAATTATTACCTGCCTTATCTCAATTGCAGCATTTGGAAATCAAAAAATTCAGGAAGACCTTCTTTTCTGGCCGGCGGCAATGAAGTCTCCAAACCAGTATTACCGGTTTTTTACATACGGACTGATTCATGCTGACTACCTGCACCTTGGTTTTAACATGATCTCATTCTGGTCGTTCGGACAATTTGTAGAACAGCAACTGTTCCTGTATCTTTTTGAAGACAAAGGGAAACTGATTTACATTTCGTTGTATGTCCTTGCCATCATTGTTTCCACCCTCCCCGACTTTTTCCGAAACAGGAATAATTATGCGTACAGGGCCCTGGGTGCTTCGGGCGCGGTATCTGCTGTCATTTTTGCTGGAATTACCCTGCAACCGATGTTACCAATAAGGTTCTTTTTTATCCCGATCGATATTCCGGGTTATTTGTTTGCCCTGATCTTCCTGGGACTTTCAACCTACCTTGCCAAACGCGGACAAGATAATATCGGGCATGGCGCGCACATCACAGGTGCGGTTTTCGGTCTGGTCTATACGATAGTTGTTGCGAAAGTGGTAGCTGATTTTGATGCGATACAGGCATTCATCCGTGCGTTTGGGCAGTAATCCGTGTAATCCCACCAATCCATAATAAATCTGTGATTCTAAAACCAGATCAATTAAATCCCTATTTAAAATTCAATTCGAATTTGTTCTATTAATCGCTAATTGAGATTTGGATTTAAATTTATTTTGGAGAATAGCGCGGATTATAAAATGATTTTTTGGATTTCTCAGATTGAACGACTTCGTCGTTCTGGTGAGTGAAATTTATTCTTATGGAATCAAAATCCGTGCAATCCAGCCAATCCATAATAAATCTGTGATACCACTTTATCCCTTTAATCTCTGATCCAATCCAAAAAATCCTAATCCCAATTTATCTTTAAAATCCTATCCGTGTAATCTGTGATCTTATATCGGTCGTCGATCCTATACCCCACAACCCACACAATCTTCTTATCACTTTCAATCACCCACACTTTTTCCTTCTCAATTGTGGAAAGCTTCAGATCGATAAAGAATCTCGCGAGCTTTTTCTTTTTCCGCATCCCCAGAGGGTAGAAATAGTCACCCTGCTTCCATTTGCGTAACAAAAGTGGAAAGGAAATGACCGAGGCATCTATAAAAACAGTACGATTATCTTCCTGGCTGGTTGTTTTTCGTTTTTTTGATTTAGGGTCAGCGATTTCTTTCCGGTCAACAAATTGCTTCAGTGAATTGCTGACATCATCAATCACGGCTTCCGAAAAATTCAGAACCCCACCGGCAAACCGAATCGTGCGTGTATGTTCTTCAATCAGAATATTTTCAGCTACGGTTGTCTCGAGTGGCGCAATGATCAACCAGTTTCTGTTCTTAAATATGCGATGGGTTTCTGAAGAAATGTATTTGCCAGTTTCACTGTCAATCAAACCCGCTGCTTCTTCCGCCTGCTTAGGTGTAAAGCCGAGCGGATGTGTCAGCTCAAATAAGATTGTTGTAACAGCGTTTGTTTTTTTAAGCTTTAGGACCGGGATGTGCAGCTCTACTCCTTTACGTTCAACCAGTTTTTTAATCAGCTGGTCAATGGATTGGCGATACAGGTTTTCAATTTCCCGGAAACGATGAATACTGTTTGCCAGATTTGATTCTGCCTGTGGATAGATTTCCGAAATAACGGGAAGTATCTTGTGCCTGATAAAATTCCGGGAGTATTTTTCCTGTGCGTTTGAGCTATCCTCTACCCAGCTCAGATGATTTTCTTCAGCAAATTTTTTCAGCTGTTGTTTGGAAGCGAACAATAAAGGCCGTACAATCTGTCCCTGCTTCGGCAGCATACCACGCATGCCCGTGATACCGGTGCCTTTAAAAAAGTTCATCAGCATTGTTTCGATGTTATCATCGGCATGATGAGCAGTAACAATGTATTTTCCTGAAGACGGCTGGCGAATATTGTCCGAAGTATTCTTCTTGTTATGTTCCGGAACAGAATGCGTGTTAATCAAGGAGCTGTTGAGAATTTCCTGAAACCAGGCATAGCGGAGGTCCCGCGCGGCGACCTGGATAGAACATTTATGTTGCTTAGCGTAAAGCTCAGTATCAAATCGCTTAACCATTACGCTGGTATTGTAACGCTCACCCAGGCTTTTTACAAATACTTCGTCCCGTTCACTTTCTTCACCCCTTAATTGAAAATTGCAATGAGCGATAATAAAATCGAAACCTGAAAGCCTGCATAGTTCACATAATACAACCGAGTCTACTCCCCCGCTAACGGCAAGCAATAGCTTATCTTTTTGCTGAAAAAGATTTTCGCGCCGGATAAACTCCCTGAATTGAGAAACTAATTGCATGTATTGTGTTGAACCGGATTCTTAAGTTGTATCTGAAATTGATTTTTAAAAGGTCAGCTCTTCGTATGCGCTTCTCAGTTCCCCATACGCGTGATTGTCACCAGCGGCCTTAGCAGCGGCCATTCCTTTTTCATACCATTCCACCGCAAGCGATTCGTGTCCGGTACGCTCCAATAATTTGGCAAGATGGTAATAGGACCCTACATAACCGGGATCGCGCTGAAGCAGCTTTTCAAACAACAACCTGGCTTCATCATCACGACCCAGCTTGATATACTCAAGCGCGAGCGCGTGCTCCAGAAAACTATCGTTGGGGCTTGCAAGCAGGAATTCCTTTATTTTTTCAATCCGTTCCATACAATAAAAAAAATCATGAAAATGTTTCGAGCCTATCTTTGCGCCACTTATATTTGTGGCTACAATTTAGTTGCATAAACAACTTCTGATTTTCTGCCAGAAGTTCAAACAAAAGGTTTTATGAAAATACTTGTGTGTATCAGTAAAACACCGGACACCACGGCAAAAATAGCTTTCACGGATAACAACACGAAATTCGTTGAAGCTGGCGTGCAGTGGATCATCAATCCTTACGACGAATGGTACGCTCTTGTTCGTGCTATTGAGCTTAAAGAAAAAGACGCGTCAACCATCATTCACCTCATCAATGTTGGAGGCGCAGATTCTGAGCCGATCATCCGCAAAGCGCTGGCTCTTGGTGGCGACGAAGCAATCCGCGTTAATTCCGATACGCGGGAAAGTTTTCAGGTAGCATCTCAGATCGCCGAAGTGGCAAAGCAGGGCGGATATGATCTTATTCTTACCGGAAAAGAGACCATCGATTATAATGGCTCTTCAATTGGCGGTATGACAGCTGAATTGTTGGACATGCCGTTCATATCGCTTGCAACCAAACTGGAGTTGAACGGAACCACGGCAGTTGTGAACCGTGAAATTGAAGGCGGCGAAGAAACCGCGGAAGTCAGTCTGCCGGTTGTGATCAGTTGCCAGAAAGGAATGGCTGAAGCGCGCATTCCAAACATGCGCGGTATTATGGCAGCCAGAACGAAACCACTCAAGGTTGTTGAAGCAGCCCCTGTTGACGCGCTCACAAAAGTTGAGAACTTTGAGTTACCTGCTCCAAAAGCGGGTGTAAAACTGGTTCCGGCCGATCAACCAGAAGAATTAATCAGACTGTTACACGAGGAAGCGAGGATTATTTAAACTATCAAATCAATTGCAATGAGCGTTTTAATATTTATAGATCATGCTGATGGGCATGTAAAAAAAACATCGCTGGAAGCATTGAGTTATGGCGCGAAGCTTGCCTCGCAAACAGGAACATCCGCCGAAGGTTTGCTGCTGGGAACAGTTACCGAAGACCTTTCTGCACTCGGCAAATACGGAATTACCAAAGTGCATCATGTAAACAACCCGTCCTTCGATCATCTGGATGCACAGGTTTTCACAAAAGCGATCGCTGAAGTTGCACAATCTGCAGGCTCGAAAGTGATCGTGTTTTCAAACAATGTAACAGGGCGCGCGATTGCCCCTCGCTTGTCGGCCAGGTTGAAAGCCGGACTTGTAGCCGGCGCTATCGCATTGCCGGACACATCGGCAGGCTTTGTAGTAAAGAAGAATGTTTTCTCCGGAAAGGCATTTGCCAATGTTTCTATCAGCTCTGATATCAAGATCATTTCATTGAACCCGAATTCATATACCATTTCTGAAACTGGCGGAACGGCCGAAGTGGTGAATGCTACGGTTAATTCAGATGCTCCAAAAGTGAAAGTCACTGCAACCAATAAGGTAAAGGGCGAGGTTCCGCTGAGTGAAGCCGAACTTGTGATCAGCGGAGGCCGTGGGTTAAAAGGACCTGAGAACTGGGGAATGATCGAAGAACTGGCAAAACTGCTTGGTGCGGCAACAGCTTGCAGCAGGGCTGTTGCGGATGCACACTGGAGACCGCATCATGAGCATGTTGGTCAAACAGGACTTGCCATTGCTCCCAATCTGTATGTTGCGATCGGAATCTCAGGCGCCATTCAGCACCTGGCTGGCGTAAACCGGAGTAAGGTGATCGTTGTGATCAACAAAGACCCGGAAGCTCCGTTTTTCAAAGCCGCGGACTATGGTATCGTAGGCGACGCGTTTGATGTGGTTCCAAAGATGATCGATGCTGTAAAAAAAATGAAAGGAATCAGCTGAGTTGACGAATTCTCATAAGGATTTTTTTGTAAAAAAGGAGTGATTTGCACACTCCTTTTCTTATTTTTCTCAGTGTCAAAAATGGATTTATGTTTTATTGATTTTATGTATTAAATACGTAGGTTTGCCCTACCCAAAACGGCACTGGTCAGGTTCAGCTTTTGAATTTGGGACTTTGAGTATGAAGAAGATAGAACTAGAAATTGTTGCATTATCGCACAGCATCACGCAAACACATTCCTATGCGGTGGTCCTTGGTGAGGTCAATGGATTGAGGCGTTTACCCATCGTTATCGGAGGTTTCGAAGCGCAGGCTATTGCGGTTGCTTTGGAGAAAATGCACCCAAGCCGCCCGCTCACGCACGACCTGATGAAGAACTTCATGAACGCATTCAATATCGACCTGCAGGAGATCATTATCTGCGATCTGCAGGAAGGCATTTTCTACTCAAAACTTGTTTGCATCAGTGAACATGATACGGTTGAGATTGACTCCCGTACTTCAGACGCACTTGCACTGGCAGTGCGGTTCGGCTGCCCCATTTATACATATGAACATATCCTTGAAAGCGCCGGAATTCTGATGGAAGACACAGCCGGCAAAAAGAAAAAAGGAGGTGCAGTTACCTCCCCCGAAAAAGAAACAACTTCATCGGACGATCTCAAAGCATTAAGCATTGAAGAACTGAATTCTTTACTGAACGAAGTGCTTGAACAGGAGGATTATATAAGGGCTATTGCAATAAGAGATGAAATCAATAGCCGCAGGCGAAAATAAGCCGCACAACCGCCAGAAACTGTTTTGCCAATAAAGTTATCGTGATCATTTTTTCAAACTGCAAGATCAATCTGGGACTTCGGATTCTCCGTAAACGAACGGATGGTTACCACGATCTTGAAACCGTCTTTTATCCTGTTCCGGTTCATGATGTGATTGAAGTTATACGTGCCGATCAGCAGGCAACAGAACTCTCCACCACTGGAATAGCAATAAACTGCCCGGCCGATCAGAACCTTTGCATGAAAGCCTACGCACTTCTGAAACGAAATTATGATCTGCCTGAGGCTAAAATTCATCTTCACAAATCCATACCATCAGGCGCCGGTCTTGGCGGGGGCTCAGCCAATGCAGCTTTTACATTAAAACTGCTGAACAGGAAGTTCAACCTGAAGCTTGATACCCATCAGTTGCTGGATCTTGCACTGCAGCTTGGGAGCGACTGCCCGTTCTTTATCCTGAATGAACCAGTAATCGCCAGAGGCAGGGGTGAAATAATGGAGCCCATCGATCTCTCTATTCTTGGTTCATACAAGCTGGTTCTTGTTACCCCAGGTATTCATATTTCAACAGCCTGGGCATTTGCCAACATAACGCCGGCAAATGGCAATCGGCCACTTGAAGAAGT
The DNA here is from genome assembly GCA_036402175.1 of Chitinophagaceae bacterium. Classification (GTDB taxonomy): domain Bacteria; phylum Bacteroidota; class Bacteroidia; order Chitinophagales; family Chitinophagaceae; genus DASPKM01. The sequence continues at coordinate 18,639 of DASWTK010000101.1, forward strand.
GATCAGTAAACCGGTTGAATCCTGGAAGGAATTGCTTATAAATGACTTTGAAGAAGCGGTGTTCAAAACATACCCCGAAATATCCTCTATAAAAAATACATTGTACAGTAAAGGTGCAGTTTACGCTTCAATGAGCGGAAGTGGCTCTGCAGTCTATGGCCTGTTTAAAGACAGGCCGGTACTGGATTTCGAACACAGGTGTGTTGATTTAGTAAATCCATAAATCAGTCTTACTTTTG
>DASWTK010000102.1:0-12364 GCA_036402175.1 Chitinophagaceae bacterium
TTACGATATCATGGAGATTGCAAAATCTCCCGTTTCTCTGCAGGCGCAAATGTTATTTTTTCCTTTCGCGTTCATAGGATTCGGAACGTTCACCGCGCTGTTTCCATTTCATACCTGGGTGCCCGACGGTCTCTCCTCCGCTCCTACCGCGGCTTCCATGTTCCTTGCGGGCATTTCAATGAAGCTTGGCGGTTATGGATGCCTGAGAGTAGCTACCTTTTTAATGCCCGATGCGGCCGAAGCATATTCATGGGTGATCATCCTGCTTGCAACCATCGCCATTATCTATGGTGCCTTTGCTACCATGATGCAGACCGACCTCAAATACATCAACGCGTATTCTTCGGTCAGCCATTGCGGGTTTGTATTGCTGGGAATTGGAATGCTCACCAAAACATCCATCAATGGAGCAGTGCTGCAAATGGTATCCCACGGACTGATGACAGCCCTTTTCTTCGCCGCTATCGGCATGATCTACAGCCGGACGCATACAAGAAAAGTAGCGCAACTGGGAGGGTTATTGAAAGTAACGCCTTTTATATCTACCGTATTTGTGATAGCGGGTCTTTGTTCACTCGGATTACCGGGCTTCAGTGGATTTGTAGCCGAAATGACTGTATTCATGGGTTCCTGGCAAAATCCCGATGGATGGTACAGGCTTGCTACTATCCTGGCTTGTGCGTCTATTGTGGTAACAGCGGTTTATATATTACGCGCTACAGGAAAGACCATCATGGGACCGATCAGCGCAACATATGAACAAATATCTGATGCACGCTGGAATGAGAGGCTGGCAGCAGGATTGTTGATCGCGGGAATTGTCGTGATTGGCGTTGCTCCGTTTCTGATCAATCAATTGATTACACCTGGCATAGATACGATCATGGAGAAATTTGCAAGGGCAGTCTCACTTAAATGAACCAACAATGTGGACCGACTTATTAATATTAATGAAACAGGAAATGGCAATCGTTGCCATGATCTTTATCCTGTTATTCCTTAAACTGGGCAAAGAGCGCAGCAACGAAAGTTATATTAATATCATGAACGTGCTGCTGCTGGTGAACCTGGTAGTTGGTTTTTTCTGGAACCGCGAAGGAATGATGTTCAACGAAATGTACCGCACCAATGCGCTGATGGCATTAGAGAAAAATATTCTGAACCTGGCAATGCTGATCATCTCCATGCAATCGTACACCTGGTTAAAAGCACACAAACACGTGCCCGAGTTTTATGTATTGCTTTTATCGAGTATGCTGGGAATGTTTTTCATGATATCTGGCGGAAACCTTCTGATGTTTTATCTGGGACTGGAAATGTCAACCATCCCTCTTGCAGCCGCTGCCAATTTCGATCTTGCCAAAAGACGTTCTTCAGAATCGGCGATGAAGCTTATTTTCTCATCGGCCTTTTCATCGGCCCTTTTGCTTTTTGGCATTTCGATGATCTATGGCATTACCGGCACATTGACATTCTCGCAGATCCCTGCCTTCCTCAACAATGATCCGTTGCAGATATTCGCACTGGTACTCTTACTGGCTGGCTTCGCTTTTAAAATATCCGTTGTTCCTTTTCATTTATGGACTGCGGATGTATACGAAGGCGCGCCCGTGGCTGTAACCTCATTTCTTTCAGTATTATCGAAGGGAGCAGTGTTGTTTGTTTTCGTAAGCGTTTTGTACACCATGTTCAAACCCTGGGCAGATACCTGGTACAATATGTTATTTGTGTTGTCATTACTAACCATCATCATAGGAAACCTGTTCGCGATCAGACAAAACAATTTCAAGCGCTTCCTCGCTTTTTCTTCAATCGCGCAGGTAGGATTTATTCTTGTTGGCATCAGTGGCAGCTCACAAACCGGAGCCGCCTCAGTGGTTTACTTCGTTTTGATCTATGTGTTCTCAAACCTTGCCGCATTTGGGGTAGTGTCTGTTGTGAGCGCGGTGAGAGGAAAGGAAAACATCAGTGACTACAAGGGATTTTATAAGACCAATCCGGCGCTCTCGTGGGTGCTCACCATTGCACTGTTCTCATTGGCCGGAGTACCGCCAACCGCAGGCTTTTTCGGAAAATATTTCTTACTGATCTCCGGCGCAGGAATGGGGAACTATTTACTGGTGTCAATTGCGGCATTGAATATGGTGATCTCGTTTTATTATTACCTGCGTATTGTAAAAGCCATTTTCATGGATCAGAACGCGCAGCCCATTGAAAAGGTTTCTGTTTCATGGATGCCACGTCTTGCACTGTATGCCTGCGTTGCAGGTATCCTGGCCGTTGGATTCATCACCTATATCTATAATTATATTTTTTCTTTAAGCACAGGATTATAACTATGGCTATTAATAAAAATCATGAATTTGAAGAGTTGGGTGGTATTAAATGTGCCATTGTAGAGAAAAATGCATCACAGCAGCGCGTTGATTTTTTGAAAGAGCTGCTTGAAATCAATAATTATACAGTAGTGGTAGTGCCCACGGTGGTCAAGGCTGTTGCGCCTCCTGCTGTAACTACTGAAGTAAGTACCGAACCTCCTCCACCTCCCCCTCCTTCCACATTCACAATAGGCGTTACCGATGTAACATTTAACCCGATAAATGCAATTTTCGGAAGACTGTTAAAAACGAAAGATGGCCGCGTAGTCAGCCTCGCATACTGGCAACAGAAAGAATCTGTTTCCCGCGATGATATTCCTTACTTTGGAGATGTAGTCAATCCTGCCTGAGTAGTTCACCATTTCAGGGTGCTCATTTCAGCTGAATTGAAAAGGATTGTTTCTTGGGTGGCATACACTCATGGTCATTACATGCCATGTATTCAACAGAAGCCAGGATTGCCGTTTTAAGGCCAGGCTTTACATTAAAGATTTGAACAAAACTTACCTTATCGGAATATTGCTTTACCACAACCCCGAATAACTCTTCAAAATGCTGCTCCATCTTTCCCACTTCCTTTACGCCGCCACTTGGCTTCACCAAAGGATTTTTAGAGAAACTGATAGAAGTGGGAACCGGACCTCCATCGGGCGTTGTTTGTGAATAGATGTGCCAGTCTTCTTCTATCTCAGCAGTAAATTGTACTTCGTAAGTTGTTGGATTGATCTTCTTAGCTGTATAAACCCACTTCACCGGGTCTTTTACCTGTGCAAGGGTCATCTGGCCGGACAAACAAATAATGAAAATCAAAAACAAAGTTCTCATACCAACTTTTTCTTTTTTTAACGGATCATTATTTCAACAATTCCTTCAGCCTCGATTCCAATGCTTCACCCTGCAGTCCGCGGGCGAGGATCTTTCCTGAAGGATCTATCAGGAAATTATCAGGGATTGGCTGAACTCCATAAAGTTTGGCAACTTCACTATGCAATCCGGAAAGATCCGAAACCTGAGTCCATGTCAATCCATCTTTTCTGATCGCTTCGCGCCACTGACGGGCGGTTGAATTATCATCGAGGGAAAACTGTAAAATGGTAAAACCTTTGCGCTCATATTGATTATACAATCTTACAAGATTGGGGCTCTCTTTTCTGCACGGCACACACCAACTTGCCCAGAACTCAAGCAACACATACTTTCCCTTGAAATCAGAAAATCTTACCATTTTGCCGGTGGTATCAGGCGCAGTAAAATCGTGGGCGGTTTTGCCAATTGCAACGGATCGTTTCGCGGCAATTGCTGCAGGAAGCATTGCAACCATGTCGCCCTGCTTTACTTCATCGCTCAGCTTATTATACAATTTTTCGAGCTCGTCCACCGGCAGCCTGTCTTTTCTGACATACAAATAAATGCCACTCACAAATGAATGCGGATTGTTCTTCAGGAAATCAAGCTCATAATTCTGAATGGAATCAAATTTTTTTGCAATATCATTCATGATAGCATTATATCCGGCACTTCCCTCGGCCTGATTCTTCAAATCAATACGAAGCATCCTGATCCTGTTGAAAACCGAACTGGTATACCCTCTTGTTTTAGCAAGGTCGTTGTTAGCAGCAGTGCCACTATAATTTACTTCATCCAACTTTTCAACAGAGCCTTCAATAATGATATTACCTTTTTCGAGAAAGAAAGAAAAACTGCGTCTGGACTTCAATCCTCCTACCTGTGCCCAAACCAGTGTTGGCTTTTGAATGTTCCCTTTAAAGCTGAACCGGTCGTTCACAGCCCGCGTAATGATTGTATCTGCCGGCTTCTGTTTTCCGCTTTTGTCAAAATTTGAAATGAATATAACCAGGCTGTCATTGTTCATACCCCTGATAAATCCATTCACTTCAAAGGGACCACCCTGCGATTGCTGAGCACACAATGATAAAGTCGACAATAATACTGCGCAGGCAACACCAGCCAGGGAGGTCCTTAAGTTCATAGGCAAAAATTAGCTTTTCTTGCGTGTCAGCATTGATTCGATCATCATTTCCAGTGTTGCTTCATTATTTCCATCAGTTCTGAAATTAGAGAAGATGATTTTTCCATCCCCATCTATCAGGAAATTGACAGGGGCTGCATTGCGATTATCAAGTGGTCCTTTTGTCCATTCCTTAGTATCTCTTAGCGGTATAAAGCTGTACCCTGTGGATTTCATGAACGGAAGCACATACTCATCCTGCTCATCCACAATATTGATCCCGAGATATACAACATCCTTTCCTTTGAACTTGCGAACAACATTTTCAAAATGCGGGAACTCGCCTCTGCACGGACCACAACCAGGGAACCAATAAGTAAGCAAAACGACTTTCCCTTTATAATCAGAAAGCGAAGACATTTTCTTTGTATAGTAATTCTCCAGGGTGAAATTGGGAGCCTGCTTTGACATGGTATCCCTGCTGTACCAGATGTCTTTGTCAACACCGTTTTCGTCTTTACCGGCCTTCTTTCCATAAGATTTCAAGGCAGAATAGATCTTTTGCGATGGCTCACGAACAAATGCGGTAAGCAGGTTTTTATAAGCTTCATCTGATTTTCCAGCGGCATCGTAGGCTTTCGATTTAAAAAGAAGCATATACTCTTTAGCCGATGAATACCTTGGAACAACCAGTTTGTCAACAAAAGCCATGGCATCGGCAGCTTTTCCTTCCTTCAACAGCGCTTCAGCGGCTATCATATTTTTCGCGGTACTTACATTTCCTTCCCATGTTTTTGCAGCACGCGCATCCTTACTTTTCACTTCTGCCATATATTCAGCAAGCTTCACTGCCTTCTCTGGGTCCTGCATCAGCAGCAGGTTAAAATACTCAGACATCCCCGAACTGCTCCAGTTGAATTTCTCTGGTGGGAACTCTTTCTTCTGCAATTCGTAGAAAACCACTTTTTGTTGCGGATCTTTTGTGCGGTTGCCAAGCCAGTACAATGCCTGCGCGCCTCTTTCAGTTTCAGGAAAATCCTTTGCAACCTGGAGACTCAGGGTTTTATACTTTTCATAGTCATGGTCAGAAAAACTGTTCGCATAATAAAATGCATAATCGGCGCTTTTTGGATTGGCATTCTTCGCTTTCATCAGATAATCCGTTCCGGCCTTAGAATCGCCCCAGCGCTCCGCATCGATCCAGAGATCAAAATAAGCCTTATCAAATTTTGGATCGAGTTCAACGGCTTTCAACAGATAAGGTTTAGCCTTTGGACTTTCCTTCCCAGCGAAAGCATGGCCAAGTGAGTATGCAACAGTTGCCGACTTGGGGAACTTCTTCATCCATTCTTCATATTGCCTTATGAACTCTTTGTTCTCGGGAACTCCCCATTTTGTAAAACCGGATGCTTTGAGATAAGCCTCATGCGCAGCCAGATCATCAGGATTAGATTCAATGGTCTTTATAAGTTTATTTACATTTTCGGCAGAATCAACCGTAACGGCATTCGCCGATGTTTGCGCCTGCGTTTGCACAGGCAGTATTGCTATTGAGCTGAATGCGAGAATAATTATCGAACGAACTTTTTTCATACAAGTCTGTTTAAGCAAAGAATACTTCTTCACCAGTCAATTAATATGTGTTTTGAACAATTTCACCATTACTTGAAATGAGTTCTGTACGCGGCAGCGGCGTAGCCCATCTCCTTGAGTTTTTCGGCAATGTATAATTCTGTACAGGTTGTGTTGACTGAACCGCAGAATTTGTATAAGGGTAAAACGACTTTGAAAGATTTACATCGTCATTTGCATACTGATTGTTGTTATACCTGCGCAGGTCGAACCAGCGTTGTGAAAATGGCATTTCCCTTCTTCTTTCCTCTCCTACTTTTTTTATTGCGTCGTCCTTGTCGGTTGCTGTCAGGTTTACCCATGCTCCCGGCGTCATTCTTTTTGCCCTCAATGTATTCAGCGCGTCCATAGCGCCTGTGACCTGGTTGGTATGAGCCAGTCCTTCAGCCTTGATCAGGTACATCTCAGCTGTTGTGGGACCGGATGGAACGCGATCCTTGAAAAAGAAAATATAACCCGGATAGTTATACGAGGGCTTCGTCATTCCCCTGTCGTACGAATATCCTTCTACGATATGATATCTGAAACGAAGGTCATTTGTCTGGTCGTACAGGTTCAATAACTCCTGGCTTGGTATATACCACCACGATTCGTGGTTCAGTAATCTGAAATAAAGAAATTCTTTCCAGCCAAGCATATCGGTAAAATCGATCTGATTATTATGTGTGTAAGGATATTGAAGCGTAAAGGATGATTGCTGCGGCGTGCCGGAATTCAATGTAAGCGTCTGAGGGTTGCCGTAACGCATCTCAGTATTATAATCTACCAGCACACTATATTCGGCCAGGGCTTTGTTTGCAAAGTCGACCGCCTTTGCATAATCGTGCCTGCTTAACCAATAACGCGCTGCAAATCCGTTAACCGCGGCCTTATTTGCCCGCCAATGCCTTGCCTTTCCACTTTGTACCAGCGGCACTGTGGTTTTTAATGCTTCGGCCAGGTCAGCTTCGATCTGCTCATACACTTTTGAAAGCGGTTGTCTGGCAAACGACTCCTGGAAACTGGTAGAAAGCTTTATTGGCAATCCCACCTCACCTTTTGTTGCTTCAGTATATGGAAGCGTGTAAGTGTTTGCAAGCACCCAGTAGCTGTAAGCCCTGACAAAGTGCGCATCCGCTTTCAATGCTGCTTTCTGTTCGTCGGTTCCCGTAACATCGTCTACATAATCAAGAACTGTATTGGCATAGAAGATCTTCCTGTATTCACCGCTCCAGAAAACTTCACGATTGTCATCGGGTAAGAATGGAATATCCCAAAGCATGAACTGAATGGTTGCCATAGACGAGAACGTTCCGGGTCTTGCATCATACAAGGCCTTTGTCAGTTCATAATCATCGCTACCATAAATTGCGGTTCTGTTTCCTTCTGAATAAAAAATACTGTAGTTATTCAGCAATGCATCCAGTTGGTCGGCCGTGGTGATCACCAGTGAGGTGGTCTTGGATGGCGGTTCATCGAGGAAATTATTAACCTTGCTGCAGGAAACAACAGCAAAGAACATTGTTGTAACCAGGATGAATTTATAGATCTGATTATATTTGATTTGTTTCATTACTACCGTTTTTAGAATTCACATTTTAAACCGAAAGTAAACCTGGGCCTTGGGTTCATTGTCCCCAGCGGATATTCAGGATCCTCCCCTGCATCGTTGGCATATATTGTAAACAGGTCATTCCCCTGAACGTACAACAACATCCGGCTCATACTCAATTTTGATAGTATTGTCCGCGGCAGGCCATAAGTCAGATTTACTTCCTGCATCCGCACGTGCGAAGCATTTACAACCAGGTAGTCCAGGTATTGATGGAACCTGTCCCAGAAATAATAACGCGGTTCATTTGCATTCAATGGCAGCGGAACGATTTTCGACGGATCGCCATTCATCACTTCCGAAAGTTTGCTGTTAGGCAATACTCTCGATGTCCATGTAGGTGGATAATTGAATCCCATCCGCTGGAACACATGACCAAACTTTCCGGTGAAGATGAATGAGAAATTGAAATCATAAATCTGGAACGCGTTCATAAACCCTAATGTGTAGGGAGCAACCGTTGTTCCCATGTTTTGCATATACTCACGGCCATCACCCGGAGTGAAAGCGCCGAAGTCATAGGTAACGCCTTTCGCGCCATATACCTGTGGCTGGTTGTTTATTACACCCGCGTATCTGAAACGCCAGATGTCATTTGCGTTTTCACCCACAACGTATGCCCCTGTTCCGCCGGAATAAAGTGTGGAAGCGGCGTAGTTTGCAACAAACAGTTTGGTGATCTCGTTATGGTTGTATGCAAAATTCAGGTTTCCTCTCCAGCTGATATTTTTGTTTACTTTCAGGTTTGATCCAAGCTCAAGTTCAATTCCCCGATTGATCATAGCCGCATTATTCAAACGCTGGCTGGTTGTTCCGTTGATAGCAGGAATAGAAAGCAGTGCTATCAGGTCCCTGCCCGACTTATGATACACATCAATTTTACCATACAACTTGTTGCGGAAAAGTGAATAATCGACGCCTATATTCCAGTTGGCTGTTTTTTCCCATCTTAAAGTAGGGTTACCAAAGCTGGAAATGGTTGCGGTAAAATCATTTGAATAAACATTTGGTGTACCGCTGGTGGCGATCAGTGGCCTGAAAGAAGTTGAACGGTCAACGTTTCCATTAAATCCATACGTTGCCCTTAAATATAGCCGGTCAACCCAGTCAACACCTTGCATGAAATCTTCCCCCGACACCTGCCAGCCTGCACCTACTGACCAGAATGGCGCATAACGGTAGTCGGGATCATCGGTGATCAGGTTCGAAGCATCGGTACGATAACTGCCCGACAGCGTATACTTACGCTTGAAAGTATAAGCCGCATTACCGAAGAATGAAAAATATCTTTCTGTACGGTATGCAAATGAATTGGTATAAGTAAAGGTCTGGTTGTTGCCAAGCCAGTTGCGGATCGGAAAGAAAGTTCCACCCGGGCCGTTTGGAAATGTGCCCACTGTCAGCGTTTGGTCGTTATATCCGTAACTGGTAGGATATGCATTTGTTTCAGTTACGATATTATTGATCTCCGCGCCGCCAATTACATTGACTTCATGGTCACTGAAGAAAATGCGATTGAAATTGACCTGGTTACGCCAGTTGTAATTCTTCACCTCTGAACGGTTTTGCGTAAGCATGCCGCCTTTGGGAAGGTTAAGAGTAAATGTATGCGGAGTTACTGTCTGGTTCCAGTACGTTGCCTGGTTTACAGTATTCCTAACCTGAAAGGTGTTCTCATTATTAAAACCCCTGTTGTAGGTATTTACATTTTCAAACTGACCCCTCGATTCAATGGAAAGGCCTGGCAATATTTTGAATGTCAAACCTGCCTGGATCCTTGCGATGGAGGTTTTACTGGTGAGTTCGCGGTTTTGAATTTCCTGTATGGGATTGTACGTCCAGTCTGTATAAGGAAACTTGGAAGTTGGTACAAGCCGCTGTATGATCGGCCAGTAAAAACGGTTGATGTTCGTTAATGAACCGTCATCATTCACCAGCATATCGTAAGGCGACATGCCCTGGATGTCTCCCAGTCCAACACCGCTGTTATCCTGGTCGTTCACCAGGTACATTCCGGAAACATTAAAGTCAAGCCATTTGAATACGTTGACATTATTCCTGTACGTCACCATATACCGCTTGCTCTTCGACTCCTTGAAATTGGTTTGATTGTCCTCATACATGAGAGAGAGCATATTGGCCATCCGTCCGGATGAACCCGAAAGACTAATGTTGTATTGAGTATTTCTTGGATTCTCCAGTAAGTAATCCGAGATCTGGTCGCGGTTGTCGAGCTTCTTGAGCGCTTCAAGCCTCGCGTCCCTTTCGGCCGCGGTTATGTAACCGAAATTAGCTTCATTTAATGCTGTTCCTGCCAGAGAGAATGAAAAGCCATTATCCTGAAGCGAATTGGGATTCTGAAGCGTTCTCCAGTTTGTATAAGCGATCTTTTCATATTCAACAGTCTCGGCCGAAGAAGCCAGCGGTCTGACATAATCCAGATCGAATTTACTGCCGATGCGCGTGAATACATTGAACTCAACCTTGAGAGGAGTTCCTTTCCGCGCTGTTTTTGTGGTGATCACAATTACACCATTGGCAGAACGCGCGCCCCAGATGGAAGCGGCTGCCGCGTCTTTCAATATGCTGATGCTTTCTATATCGTTAGGATTTACAGAGGTGAAGTCGCCCTGAATAGGAAATCCATCTACCACAACCAGTGGCTGCGCGTTGGCATACAAACTTGTCAAACCCCTGATCTCAAATGTTGGATTGCCATTTACATCAAGCCTTGCCTGAACGCCGGCCGTGGTACCAATGATCCGTTGCGCGATGTTGACACTTGGTTTTTCCAGCTGCTCTTTCGAGATCACATTATATGAACCTGTTGAGCGTTCGCGCGATATGGTCTGGAAACCGGTGTTGAATACAACAGTTACATCATCCATGGCGCTGACCTTTGTTTTCAGGGAAACTGCAAAACTTGTTCTGCCGCTCACCGGAAGCTCGAAGGTCTCTACACTTACTCCGGTAAAAACAAGCACCGCGTTTTCAGATACATTCTTCAGGCTGAAACGTCCATTAACATCGGTATAGGTAGCTTTGCGCGAACCTTTTACAGTTACAGTCACAAACTCAAGAGGATCGCCTTTTTCATTTACCACCTGCCCTTCTATGTCAATCGGAGGCGGTGGCATCTGATATTCGCCCAACGGATAGTCAGCATCTGTTTTCTCCCGGATAACGATGGTTCCATCAATGATGGAAGAGTTCACATCCTGTCCGGGTAAACATAAACTGATCACTTCCGTAACAGGCATGTCCTTTACCTGAAGTGTGACCCTTTTGGTTTTTGACAGCACTGCTTCATCAATAAAGATGTTGAGTCCCGTCTGCCGCTGAATTTCTTTGAAAACTTTTTTTACAGGAACATCCCTAACGTTAAGGGTTACTGTTTGGCCGCCGGCGCTGGCAGCTACCTGCAAACAAGCCGCAAGAAGGAGTACTGTTGTCAGCTTCATGATCCGCAGCGATTTGGTGATAGGTTGTTTCCACGAAAAGCAATGGAAACGCCGAAAAGCAGTCAGTTTCATCTGTTTGCATTGATTTGGTAAATAAAAAATTGCTATAAGGCCCAAAGCAGTGCAAACAATCTCAAAGTTAGCTAGTTCTTTGAGGCGGATTGCACATAAAGCTTTTTACCGTCAATTCTATAGTTAAATGTGGACGGACTTCCCGATTTCAAAGCCTTCATAACGGAGGCTAACGAACTGTTGCGACTCACTATCCCGAAAAACTTCTTCTCGGTGATATTGCCCTCAATTACCATTTCAACATCATACCATCTTGAAAAATCCCTGAGGATCTTATTAAGATCAGAATTATCAAAAATGAACAGGCCGTTCTTCCAGGCTAAGGCGTTTTCTATGTCGGCCTGATGGTCGACCCTGATTGAATTCTGATCTGATACATTTCCAATAACCGCCTGCTGGCCAGGGTTCAGGTATACAAAATTTTCGCCCTTTTTGATCCTGACCCGCCCTTCAACCAATGTAGTACGGGCACTTGGTTCATCGGTGTAATTATTAGAATTGAACTGTGTTCCCAGAACCTGGATTTCCGTTTCATCGCCATTATCTACTATTACAGTTACATAAAATGGCTTCTCGGCATCATGCGAAACTTCAAAATATCCCTCCCCCTTCAACTCAACACGCCTTTCTTTCCCCGGAAAAGATGTTGGGTATCTCAGGTACGATCCGGCGTTCAGCCATATTTTCGTCCCATCGCTTAGTACCAGTTGATACTGTCCTCCCCTTGGAGTTGCGATTGAATTATATAAAACCTCGGTCGTATTCTCCGACTCAGTGTAGGCCAGCTGCCCATCATTCTTTATTATGCTGATCCCAGCCTGCTGGCTGATTGCGCCATTCATAACGCTGTCAAGCAGAATTGCCGATCCGTCTGCCAGCGTAAGTGTGGCCCTGTTTCCTGCGGGGGCAACATCAGTAATTTTCTGTTCAACCGGCTCTTTTCCGGCCACTGGCTTTGGTTCATTACTGTTCAGAAAGTAATAGATCGAACCAGCAACGATCATTATAATAACCGCTGCCGCAGCAATCCTGAACATCCGCCTTACACGCGAATGCATCGGAACCACGCTGGTTTCTGCATCAGCGGCCATCTTTATATTTTCCAGGAATCTTTGCCGTAACTGATGACCATCAAATTCCTTTTCACCTTTATCATGCTGCCACTTATTCTGCAGCAGTAAGCCCAATTCATCATCGGAAAGACGCTCTAACTGCGACAGGAACTCAAGAGTCTCCTCTTTTGAAGCTTTCCCATCATAAT
>DASWTK010000103.1:0-6751 GCA_036402175.1 Chitinophagaceae bacterium
CAGATTGAAGTTCATGTTATCGCGCTGCATCGCATTGGTGTTGTTGGCAACCAGTATGCGGTTCACGGTGCCGGTTGATTTCTCGGAGATCACCATTTTGCTTGAGTTGGCCATCCTGGGATCGGCGAAATTTCCGTTCACGATAATTCCGAAGGTGGATTTTTTGTTGAGGAAGTAATCCAGGCCCAGCTTGAAGTTGTGCGCTTCATTTCTCATTTTCATCACGCCAGCCTGATCGAAGATCGAATCGAGCACAGTGCGGTATATTTTCATGTTGTTGGCATTGATGCTATTATTATAAGCATAGTTGCCAAAGATGTTAAGCTTCGCATTGCGATGATTGAGTGAGAATCCACCATTGTATTTAGGATAGGTGGCGATATTCCAGCCCGCGTTCACTGAACCGTTAGTGCCAAGTGATTTATTTTTCTTCAGCCTGATGTTGATGATACCGGCGTTGCCTGCAGCTTCGTATTTGGCAGAAGGATTTGTGATGAGCTCAATAGATTCAACCTGCGAAGACTGAATCGACTTGAGATAGTTGGCCAGATCGGCTCCCGCCAGTGGTGTTGGCCGTCCGTCGATATAAACCTGAATGCCATTTTTCCCGCTCATGCTGATGTTATCATCTTTGTCGACCATAACGCCGGGCGACTTACGCAATAGCTCCAGCATATCATTACCTACAGCATTGATGGTCCCTTCAACATTGAGGATGGTTTTATCGGCCTTCATTTCAATCAGCGGCTTTGAGGCGGTAACTACTACTTCCTTCATACTACCCGCAAGTTTGGTGAGGGTAATGGCCGGAAGGGTTACAACCTCAGTTGAAAGGCTGAAAGGCGCGGAGAAGGTTGGTTTATGTCCTACGAAAGTAGCTTTGACGCGGTAGCTGCCTTCTTTAATTCCGGCAAAGCTGAACTGGCCTTCGGTTGAGCTGGCTGCCAGCTTCACCAATGAAGAATCGGATGCCTTTAAGAGGCTGATGGTGGCGCCTTTAACGGCTTTGCCATCGTCGTCATTTACTGAACCGCTCACCTGGGATTTGGCGGAATTAAAGATCATGGTTGCTGAAAGGAGTAATATAAAGATTCGCATAACAGTTTTTTTACGAGGACAAACGTATGACTGGATGCGGGGTGGAAGAAAAACGTTACACCAAAAGGCGGATTGGGGATATGAATAGGTGGATTGGGATTTACCGATCGGTGATTTAAGGATGGGGATTTGGGGGTAGAAGCACGGATTTTTGGTTGGAAAGGTTTGTTTGAGATGATTGGTTGGATTTAAGGATTACACGGATTTGGGGGTATTGAGGAATCACAGATTTGATTGGAAAGGTTTGTTTGAGATGATTGGTAGGATTTAAGGATTACACGGATTTGGGGGTATTGAGGGTGAGATGTTGGGGTTTTAGTTCGATTGGAGGTTTTTGGGAAGAATGGTAGTGGGATTCGAGGGTTTGGAAGCGGTAGTTGAAGATGTTGTTGAGTTTTTTACGCACAAACAGGCGGTGGGCCAGGCGGCCAAGGGGCCCGAGTGGGAGTTTGTAGTGCACGATGTCGGTCATTTCAACGCCTTCCTTCACGGGTTTGAAGAAATGAGAGTGGTGCCAGAAAGCATAAGGACCGAAGCGCTGTTCGTCAACGAAGTATTCCTTTTCCTTTACATGGGTAATTTCTGTCATCCAGAAAACCGGGAAACCGGGAAATGGGTTGACCGTATAAGTTATTATCTGACCGGCGTACATCTTATCGCTTCCGCTGTTGCTCAGTATTTTGAATTTCAGATCAGTTGGTGTGATATCGTTGAGGTTGGCGGGATTTGAAAAAAAATCCCAGGCCTCGTCGAGAGAAATGGGGAGAATTTGCACACGTTTCAGGCTGTAAGAAGACATTATTTTAGTTGTGTTATGACAGGTTATAACGTATTTGGTTAGATATTGTTTAAGGTGATTTGAGGATTTGGGGATTTGAGGATTTGAGGATTTGAGGATAAAAAAAAGCTGCTTCAAGGGTGAAGCAGCTGTCGTTATCATTGTATCATACTCAGCCTATCCTGTGTACTGATTTCCTTCGCCATAATGCTGGCCATTAGCTGTTGTTGCAGCTGTTTGCTTTTCGCCAGGCATGAACTGACCAAATATCTTTGTTGCTTTATCTTTCAATCCACCAACGAGATCCTTTCTTTGCTGAGGACTCATCTTTGAATATTTATAATAAGCAAAAGCAGCGGCGCCGGCTAAGAGCAGGCCAACTGGACTTTTTCCCATTTTTCCATAGCGTAACATAATTGTATAATTTAAGTTTTTAAAAATCAATTACACCGAATAGAGTCAAAATATCGTACCAGTTTTTAAACGAAGTGAACTGTGGTTGACGATTAAAGGCAGAGCGTGTAAGGAGTTCCACAACTCGTGGTAAATATGCCTGTTAAAGTTAGTGAGTATAAGATAGAATTTGTTTTGGCATGCCAATTGAAATATACATTACAGATGATTGCTCACAAGCGCTGGATGATATCTCAATAAAATACTACATATAAAAAAAGAGATTCTTCCAAATCAGCTGATGAGACTAAACATTAAAATCAACGGTTTAAAATAAGAGAGGTCGGATCAACATCCGACCTTTTTTTATTGAACGCGTATGATATTATTGTCACATATTATCGATCGCATCTTTACTTAAGACGGGTAATATTATAGATAGCAACAGGCGGATTAAAATACTGTTCATTCTCTGGCTGCGTATAGATCCTTCTTACGATGTTCATTCCGCTGATCACTTTTCCGAATGCCGCATAACCCTGACCGTCGGGATTGTTTTCGCCACCATAATCAAAACCCGGCTGATCACCTACACAAATAAAAAATTCACTTCCTGCTGTGCCAGGCTCTTCTCTTGCGTAAGATATTACGCCGTTTGTGTGCAGGATGCCTGTTTGCTGAGTGCTTTCATGCGGGATTCGTGGAATGTTCGCGGGTTTGTTCCGCTTCTTCCAGATGCCGCCCTGTATCAATTCAGCTTTTGGGGCATTGGATGGCTGATTATCCATATTCAGCACGCGATAAAATGAGCCGTCTTTATAATGACCGGCGTCTACATTCGCCAGAAAGGCTGTTACACTTTTGGGTGCCTTATCGTTATATAATTCAATTTCAATTTCACCGTATTGCGTGGTTATTTCAACTCGTGGATATTTACTTTCAGTAGAAGTGCACGATAAACCCGATGAAACCGCAAGCGCGCAAGTGAAATAAATAAGATGAATGAAAGTAAGTTTCATCCTGAATTGCTTGTTGAGATAAATTATAATAATTCAATAAACTCAAAAATACCTTTTTACCTAAAATGCCCTGCCATTATCTTCGATGAAGTATGAAAACTGTTGGTCAGTCCATTATTGAATTTTACTCATCACTTCAGCCTCCGCTTGATCTTCCGGCCGGAGTAGAGATATTACATCCTCAGGCCAGCCAGCAAACGATGCAGGTTGTGCAGGAATTTTATAACCGATATTATAATGACAATAATCCGCGCCAGTTACTTTTTGGAATTAATCCCGGCCGATTTGGCGCGGGCACAACCGGAGTCAACTTCACCGGACCAAAACAACTCACGGAACATTGCGGTATTCAGCACCCTTTCAAATTGAGATCGGAATTATCGGCAGAGTTCATTTATTTAATGATCGATGCGTATGGTGGTTGTGAAAAATTCTACGGTAAATTTTTTATTACCTCGGTCAGTCCGCTTGGTTTTATAAAAAATGGAATTAACCTCAATTATTACGATGATAAGGCCCTGGCCTCGAGCCTCCGGCCATGGATCATTGAAAACATCAGGACACAGATTGCTTTCAGCAGGTGCTCGCGCTCCTGCATTTGTATTGGAGGGGAGAAGAATTTTAAATATTTCAATTCAATAAACAACGAAGCCGGGTTTTTTGAACGCATTTTACCACTGCCACATCCGCGTTTTATCATGCAGTACAGGCGAAAGCAGGTCAGCAATTACGTTGATGCCTACCTGAAGGCGCTGGACGAACTCTGATGTTTGAACAATATAAATTTCTTGACGAGCGGAGTTTGGATAATAAAATATTTTTCTACTTTTGCGGCACTCAATTACGGAATATGAACAGCTTTTAAGTCCTGCGCAACAGGCCAGGCAATCTCACTTTATGAATTTTCAATAGACCTTCAGATTATTTTGAATCTGCCGATCTATTTGAACACTCCCGTAAGTACGGGCTTTTAACCCCCTATTATTTAGTATTTTTAAAATCGACTGTCACTCATGTCGCAATCTGTGTCAACCAACAGGATAGCCTATTATTTTTCGCTCATAAAGCAATCGCTCAGGGGCGATCAGCAGGATTATACAACGGGCAGCATTCGCAAGGCCGTGTTCCTTCTTGCCATTCCAATGATACTGGAAATGGGAATGGAGAGCGTATTCGCGATTGTGGATCTTTATTTCGTAGGTCATTTGCCCAATAGCAGCAACGCCATTCAAACAGTAGGACTCACCGAATCAGTCCTTACAATTATTTATTCACTTGCAATAGGCATCAGCATGGCCGCCACCGCCATGGTAGCCAGGAGGATCGGAGAAAAAGATCCGGAGGCCGCCGCGGTTGCTGGTGTTCAGTCGCTGATCGTTGCCCTGGTAATTACGATCATTGTAAGTGTGCTGGGGTATATCTATGCTGACGATGTACTTCGTCTCATGGGAGCTGAGCCGGAAACAGTTCTCATGGGCACTACTTACACGCGCATCATGATGGGCGGAAGCATCGTGATCATGCTGCTGTTCCTTATCAATGGTATTTTCAGAGGAGCCGGCGATGCATCGATGGCAATGAAAAGTCTCTGGATCGCCAATATCGGCAACATCATACTTTGTCCGATGCTGATCAGGGGAATCGGTCCGTTCCCTGAAATGGGACTTACAGGCGCGGCCGTTGCCACTACCATCGGCCGGGGAATTGGTGTGCTGTATCAACTTTATCACCTGTTCTTTGGCAAGAGCCAGATCAAATTCAAAAAAGCGCACCTGAAGGCCGAGTGGCCGATCATTAAATCAATTGTGAATGTTGCGTCGCCGGGAACCCTTCAGTTCATCATCGGATCATGCAGCTGGATATTCCTGGCGCACCTGGTAGCCACTACAGGACAGGACGACGCATCGGCGGGTTACCAGACTGCCATCAGGATCGTGATCTTCTTTATTCTTCCGGCCTGGGGCATGAGCAATGCGGCGGCAACGCTGGTAGGACAAAACCTGGGAGCCAAACAACCCGACCGGGCAGAGCGATCGGTAATAAAGACAGCTACTTATAGTGGCATATTCATGGGTGCTGTGTCTATTTTGTTTCTGGTGGGAGCAGAAGGGATCGTATCGGTCTTCACCCGCGAACCGGAAGTAGTGCGATATGCAGTGAACGCTTTAAGGATCATCAGTGCGGGTTACATATTCTATGGCATTGGCATGGTAATGATCAATGCATTCAACGGCGCGGGAGACACGCGGACGCCAACCTGGATAAATCTTATCGGCTTCTGGTTTTTCCAGATACCGCTTGCCTACCTTCTTGCCAAAACATTTCAAATGGGCCCGTTAGGTGTGTTCATCGCAATTCCGGTTGCGGAAACGGCGATTACGGTGGCGGCGATTGTGTTGTTTAGGAGGGGGAAATGGAAATTGGTTAAGATATAGTTTTGGGTTTTGGGTTTTGGGTTTTGAGTTTTGGGTTTTGGGTTTTCCAAAGTCGGAGTTTCTGGTTTCGTGTTTCTGGTTTCGTGTTTTCCAAAGGCGGGGTTTCTGGTTTCGAGTTTTCCAAATGAGTGACTTGATATAGGGTTTTGAGTTTTGCAAACCTAAATCTGAAACTCATCCTTCAGCAACATACCGGAGAAGAACCCAAAACCCAAAACCCATAACCAGTCCTTCAGCAACATACCGGAGAAGAACCCGAAACCAGAAACCCGAAACCGGAAACATGCAATAACATACCGGAGAAGAACCCAAAACTCAAAACCCAAAACCCAAAACCCGTATGGCTCCTTTTTTGATTACATTTAAACCCGTATGAAACGAATTCCCGGAGATATCATCAGGCAGGTTCTGTTACTGGCAGCTATTGTTGTGCTGGGAATTGTGCTTTTCAGAGAGCTGAAGTTCTTTATTCCGGCTTTCCTGGGTGCCTATACGCTGTACATGATTCTTCGCAAGTACATGTTCATTCTAACAGGTAAATACAAATGGAAACAAGGGTGGACTGCAATGCTTCTGATGACCCTATCGTTCCTGATCATATTACTGCCTATTATGGTACTGGTGAATATGATGACGTCAAAAGTAACATTTGCGATTTCGCATTCGCAGCAGGTGCTTACCAAGATCCAGCAGTTCGTTGAGAAGTATGAACGGGAATGGGGTTTCCAGATATTCACGCCTCAAACAGTAGAAAAGCTTACCGATTGGGGAACGAGAACGCTTCCGTCGATACTCAGCGCTACCATGAATACACTGACAACCGTGGTTGTTATGTACTTCCTGCTTTATTTCATGCTGACCAACGGCAGAAAAATGGAGACAAAGATCTATTCCTACATGCCGGTTAAGGATGAGAATGTGACGCTGATCAAGAAGGACCTGAATACAATGGTCATTTCAAACGCGGTGGGAATACCGGTGATTGCTTTATTGCAGGGACTTGTTGGCTTGCTGGGATATTGGATCAT
>DASWTK010000104.1:0-4073 GCA_036402175.1 Chitinophagaceae bacterium
ACGGTTCGGCAGGAAGGTCTTTACCGATTTGCTTCCACGTAGTTCCATAATCTTCGCTCACAAACAGGTAGGGAGCAAAATGGTCAAAACGATAGCCATTTAGTGTAGCGTAAACGCGGCTCTCTTTGTATTGCGATGCAAGAACACGGCTAACCCACAATCCCTGCGGCAACGCACCCGTTGTATTCTTACCCGAAGGTTTGCTGATGAGCGTCCATGAATAACCACCGTCTTTCGAAATATGAATATTCCCATCATCAGTCCCTGTATACAAGAGTCCGAACCGGAGTGGCGATTCACTGATAGTTGCGATCGTTCCATACGGCACATCGCCTTCTTTTTTTCCGTTCGTAAGATCGTTGCTCATCGTCACCATGCTGTCGCCTTTATTAAGTGAGCGATGGAATTTGTTGCTGCCGTAATAAAATACATCCTGGTTGTGCTTACTCAGCAGAATTGGTGTCTGCCAGTTGAAGCGAAGCTGCGGTTCGCCCAGGGCATGGCTTGGCTTCAGCGCTTTTGGCTGTTCGCGTGTCTGCCTGTTCTGCCTAGTATAAAATCCGAACTGAAATCCTGAATAGATTGTCTGGTTGTCGCGCGTATCTACCTGCACCTGCATACCATCACCACCACCAATCATTTTATAAGCATATTCACCATTATCAATCCAGCCAATGTTTTCACGGTGAGTGGAAGGGCCAACCCAGGATCCATTGTCCTGAAGTCCGCCGTATACATTATATGGCCGTGCATTGTCAACCGTCACTGCATAATATTGTCCTACCGGCGGTGTGTTTGCCTTGAACCAGTTCTTTCCATCATCGTAAGTGATATTCAATCCACCATCATTTCCATTGATCATATGTGAGTCACGTTTCGGATTGATCCAAATCGCATGATGATCGGCGTGTACATTTCCTTTGTCCATGCGAATCCATGTTTTACCGCCATCTGTTGAAAGTTGCGCGTCAATTCCAGTGATCACGATCTTCTTATCATTGACCGGAGAAACATAGATCTTGCCGAAATAATATCCATATGTATTATACAGTCTCAATTCTTTTTCATTGGCCTTGACCCAACTCTGTCCGCCGTTATCTGAACGATAAACTTCGCAACCAATTATCGGGGTATCGAACAGGGCCGTGTTTGCATCGAACAGGTGGTCGAACAAAACTGTTGGCTTCAATTGATTGTTCTTCACCATTTCTTTCACCACCGCCGCAGTATAACGCGCGGGAACACGATTCTGGCGAAGAAAACTTTCGAGTTTTGAATTATCCAGTTGTTCAAACTGTTCTTTGGTAAGTTTTTCAAAATCTCTCACCACATATCTGCCTGTATCTCTTGTGCGCCTTGCGGTATCGGGACGGCGAAAATTATTATCGATAACAGCATATACTATCTGCGGATTTTTTGGATACACTGCAATTCCAATCCTGCCTGCCCCTGCGCCAACCGGAAATCCGGCGCCTTCTTTTGAAAGCAAGTTCCAGGTATTTCCACCGTCGGTGCTTTTGTAAATGCCACTCGACTTGCCCGATTCTTCAAGATTCCATGCAGTGCGCGTTTTATACCACATGGCCGCGTACAATTCATCTGGATTCTGAGGATTGATATCCAGATCTACCGCACCAGTATTATCATCTGTATACAACGTTTGTTTCCATGTCCTGCCACCATCGCTCGTTTTATAAACTCCCCTTTCCTTGTTGGGCGAATAAAGATGACCTAACACCGCAACCCAGGCTGTATTGGGATCAGTTGGATGCAATTGCACTTTACCTATGTGATGCGATTCAGGAAGACCCAGGTATTCCCATGATTGTCCGTTGTTATTGCTTTTGTACATCCCGAGTCCCGCGTACGATGAGCGGCTGCTGTTAACTTCACCCGATCCGACCCAGATAACGCGGTTCTTTCCGTCGGGAGTTCCTGTTGACCAGTTAACGGCAATATCGCCCAGTACTATTACATCTTCACTGTCAAATATCGAATTGAATGATTGACCATTATTGGTGGAATGCCAGAGCCCGCCAGTGGCATAGGCAACGTAAAATTCCGTGGGATCTTCCGGGTTTACATCAATATCAACCACGCGGCCGCTCATGATAGAAGGGCCGATATTCCGGAAAGTAACGCTGTTTACAAGCGATCTTTTCTCCAGGTCCTTCCTTTTCTGCATGCTTTTCAGGCGCTCGTCGCCGGCAGTTGGCCTGACCTGAGCGGCGAGGGAAAAGGTTAACAGAAATAAAGGAAGTGAAACAGTAATTTTGGCAAGAAGTTTTCTCATCATATTGCAATTATTCATCATAAAGTGAATTGTTGGGCGTTATTAATGAAGCTTTGCTAATCTTCAAACTTACTAAAGATGCGCTGGATTTTTTTAATAGGGATTCTTATTTCTTTGGATGCATATTCCCAATGCAAGGATTATATAATTGGTGTGAAAGGGGATACTCTCAACTGCACCGATGTGAAAGGACTCAAACAAGGTAAGTGGATCGTGAAATATGATCAGGTAAGAGGTGAACCCGGATTTGAAGAAGAAGGAGAATACAAGGATGGAAAAAAGGAAGGCACCTGGAGAAAGTATAATCTTGAAGGAGATCTCATTGCTATCGAGAGCTTCCGATGGGGAAATAAAAACGGAGTGTTCCAGTATTTTACAAGAAACGGAGAATTGCTACGAGAAGAAAGCTGGAGAGCAGTTAATCCAATGAATCCATACGATACCATTGAGGTTGCTGACTGGGAGAAAGATCCGCTGGGACTCATCACAAAGGAAGTGGTTGTAAAGCTGGAAGGTTCGGCTGTTAAGCATGGCCCATGGAAATACTACCAGGCCTCTACCGGCATGCTGGAAAAAACAGAGAACTGGGTTTTGGGCGCGATAGATAACGGACCAAAAAGAGATGATATCGTAAATAACCAGCCGGCTGAGAAGAAGGCGACAGCAAAACCAAAGGAAGTGCTGGATTTTGAAAAGAAGAATTCGGGAAAGAAAAAGATAAAGGTGAGGGATGGAAGGACTGGAGGGTAGGAGCAATTAGATAATTAGCCAATTAGCCAATTAGCAGATTAGCCAATGAGCGCGACGGAAGTTGCGCTTTTTTTTTGGGTGTTATTGAACTTCTTTGAATGAATTAAAGCGATATATCTTTTAAGGGAATGGGAGGTGAGTAATGTAAAGATGTGAAGGGAAAGAGGGGAGATTGTAGGCTAAAATAAATATCAGGGAAGATTTGGATATTTGAGGAGGCTGATATAGATTTGATATCATTTTAATATCAAACTGCTTTTATGGAAAAGACCCTCAAACCAGTATCAGGATACCTTGCGTTGCTTGTGGCTCTGCTGCTGCTTGCATTATCGGTTTACCTGTTCACGCTCGCAGACGATGTTTTAATTATCACCCTCGGAATTGTTGCTGTTGCAGCCAGCCTTTTTCTCATGAAAGGACTGATGATCATACAGCCAAATCATAGCCGCGTCCTGCTTTTTTTCGGAAAATATATGGGAAGCGTAAAGGACAATGGATTGTTCTTTATCAATCCGCTTTATGGTACGCATAAACTATCGCTGCGATTCCAGAACCTCCAGGGTCAGATGCTCAAGGTGAACGATAAGATGGGCAATCCCATTGAGATCGCTACCGTCATAGTATGGCAGGTTAGCGATACTTATAAGGCCGCATACGAAGTAGCTGCTTTTGAAGAGTATGTCAAGATCCAGAGCGAGGCTGCTGTACGCCACCTGGCATCCAGTCTTTCATACGACAGCCTGGAAGACGAACATGCGCAAATAACATTGCGTGGCGGTGGTGATAAAGTAAATGAAATTCTGGAAATAGAATTGAACGCAAGACTTGCTCCCGCCGGAATAGTGATCCGTGAAGCGAGAATCAGTCATCTTGCTTATGCTCCGGAAATCGCGGGCGCCATGCTCCAACGGCAACAGGCAACCGCAATCGTGGCAGCCCGCACTAAAATTGTTGAAGGCGCGGTAGGCATGGTGGAAATGGCCCTGGAAATGCTCTCGCGCAAACAGATAGTGGAGCTGGATGAAGAGCG
>DASWTK010000105.1:0-5043 GCA_036402175.1 Chitinophagaceae bacterium
CGCGTACTCATTGAAGAGAAAGGATTCAACTTTATTGCAGTTGAAGGTGACTGGCCGGATTGTTACAGGCTCAACCGCTTTGTGAAGGGATACGATACCAATAATAAAAGCGCTTTTCATGTATTGCATGCATTTAACCGCTGGCCTACGTGGATGTGGGCCAATTGGGAAATTATTGCGTTGGCCGATTGGATGCAGCAGCACAACGTGGGTTTGCCTGCAAACAAAAGAGTTGGATTTTACGGCCTGGATGTTTACAGTCTTTGGGAAAGCATGGACAGCATCATGCAATACCTGAAAAATACTGATCCTGCTGCTTTGAAAATAGCCGAGGAAGCATTCCATTGTTTTGAACCATACAGGAAGGATGAAGGGCGTTCATACGCGCAGGCTACCTTGTTGGTTCCCGAGGTTTGTCAGAACGAAGTGATCCGGTTGCTGACAGAAATACAAAGAAAGTTACCACAGTATAATACTGATCATGAAAATGTTTTCAGCGCCGAACAAAATGCATTGGTCACAGTGAACGCGGAAAAATATTACCGTGCTATGGTCAGGGGTGGTCCGCATAGCTGGAATGTACGCGACCGGCATATGAGTGAAACGCTGGAACGTTTGCTGAACTTTCATGGTGAAAATTCAAAGGCAATTGTATGGGCCCACAATACCCATGTGGGTGATGCCAGGGCTACAGATATGGCAGACGAAGGCATGTTCAACATTGGAGAACTGGCCCGCATACAGTATCATGATAACAACGTGGTGTTGGTTGGCTTTGGTTCATACAAAGGGACAGTCACCGCAGGGCGAAGCTGGGGTGCACCTATGCAAACCATGGTCATGCCTGAAGCTAAAGGTGGTAGCTGGGAATACCTGATGCATAAAGCCGGAACGGAAAATAAATTGCTGGTGATGAATGATCTTGTGGGGAATGATACAATGATGGAGAATCATATCGGCCACCGTGCCATTGGCGTAGTTTATAATCCGCAGTATGAACAACACGGGAATTATGTGCCTACTATATTGCCTATCCGGTACGATGCATTTATTTACCTCGATGAAACCAGGGCTTTGCATCCGCTTCACATAAAACCCGATGGGCATCAAATGCCTGAAACTTTTCCTTTTGGTGTATAACTACTTTTTCTTTTTTGATGCTTTCGCGATTTTATTATGATCCAGCGCCAGGTTGACCCAATATTCCAGTTTCTTCCTGGTGTTCAGGGCATCTAAATCTACGGGTTAGGGCCTGGAAAGGCCTGCTGCAAATAGAGGATATGCGGCGAGGTTCAAAGCTTCCAAGCGGTCAGGACAAGCAATAAGTATAATCTCACTGAAAGAGAGTTCGAAGTGCTCCAATTATTATCTAAAGGGCACAGTACCAAGGTAATCAGCGATAAGTTGGAGATTGCGTTTAATACGGTTCGTTCACACCTCGCCAATATTTACGCAAAATTGCATGTAAACTGCGGCAAGGAGGCCATTGCAACAGTGCTGGCTGAGCATATCAGTCTCTAGAAACACCTGTTTCATATACTACAAAAAGAGTATTGCCAGAGCCTTGGGAATTCCTGAAATTTATAGTTTAAAAACTCCAGACTCCGGATTTTGAAAACCAAAATCTATTGAAATGAGAAAAGAGATAGCCAAAACTAACATCACTTCGTTGCGCAGTTATGAGACTGGTTCATTCTTTTTCCTGCTGGTTATACTATTGAGTTGTTGTGCGCTTTTTTCGAATATTAATCTGAAATCAGATATTGATAAGACGGCTGTTGTTAATGCAACTTCGTATGATCTGAAGCAGTCCGAAATCATACCATGTATTCCTAATTCTTTGTTTAATGAACCTTTTGACAATTCATTGGACAAAGTTCAGACAAACGACAACCGTAAACCGGCCGGTGAGTTAAGAAATGGGATCTATTACATTAATCTTGAAGCGAGAGAAGGTTACTGGTATCCTGAATCAATAGAAGGAGGACCGGTTAGAATAAAAGCTTTTGCAGAGGTTGGCAAACCTTTGCAGGTACCCGGGCCATTGATCCGTGTTTCGGCAGGTACAGAAATAAGAGCCACTGTTCGAAATAGTATCAATGGTCAGCTTATGCTGTATGGCCTCAGCAGGCCGCTTTACAGGCCTGAGGATATAAAGGACAGTATTGTTATCAATGAGGGTGAGACGAAGGAGATTTCTTTTATGGCGAACCAGGCCGGCACTTTCTTATATTCCGCTAAAGATATTTCCGATAGCGTGACCCCTGCCTCCTTTGCAATGCCTTTTTTACACAGTCAGCTTTACGGCGCAATGCTGGTTGATTCCATCAATGAAAAAATTGATCCTGAAGAAAGAGTATTTGTGATAGGTATGTGCGGGGTTAAACAGCAGAATAATGAAATCCTGCCAAAATATGTAATGAACGGCTTGTCATGGCCGTATACTGAGCGGGTAAGTTACCTGCAGGGTGAAGCAGTAAACTGGAGGATAATTAATGCCAGTGTGCTGGGTCATCCCATGCATCTGCACGGGTTTCCGTTTGTAGTTAACACGCTTATTCCCGGCAGATCGGCAAAAGATTCGATAGTGCCTGTAGCACACAGGACGGAGGTGGTGACGCAATTTCTTTTTCCAATGAACAGGATGCGGATTACATGGGTTCCTGCCAAAGAAGGCAAGTGGCTTTTTCATTGTCATTTGCTGGATCATGTTCTGCCTGCAGCATTCTACAACAATAAACCACTTCCTGATGCTAAAAGCATGAGCGCTGAGGAACATGCGAAACATGGTATGGGCGGTCTGGTAATGGGTATAGAAGTACGTCCCAATAAGAAATATGCGAAGAAGCATCCTGTAAGAACATTACCGGAGAAGAAGTTGACGCTGCAGGTAGGTGAGCAGCCGAAGAATTATTTTCATAACGTAAATGGCAAGGGATTTCAATTGTTCGAAAACGGAAAATCTTCGTCAGGTGAATATAATATTCCGGGGCCGCCGATAGTTCTTACAAAAAATCAACCCGTGGCCATTACCGTTATTAATAAACTGAAAGAACCTACTACCATTCACTGGCATGGACTTGAACTTGACAGTTATTATGATGGTGTGGCAGGTTGGGGGAATGAAGGAAGCATGCTTGCGCCGCTTATTCAACCAGGCGATTCATTTACGGTGCACATTACACCTCCGCGCGCCGGAACCTTTATATATCATACTCACATGCACGATAAGCAATTGCTGGATGGTCTGTATGGACCCATGATTGTTTTAGAGCCCGGAGAAAAATATCAGCCTGAAACCGATAAAATATTATTAGTAAGTCAGGGGTCTGCATCCTCAAAGTATACAAAACACTGGATCCACGGCTTTAGTGACTTGCATTTTCTGGTTAATGGAAGCAATACACCCGATGAAATTCAATTGAAGAAGAATGTGACGTACCGTCTTCGGGTGATCAACATCTTAGCGCAGGAGAACAGTAATTTCACTCAGGTGAGCAAAGCAGGTTTTTATATCTCTTTGAAAAAGGATGGCAAACCTGTACTATGGAAAACGATCGACAAGGATGGAATGGGAATGCCGGCAAGGTTGCAATTAACAATTCCGGCCATCAATCAACGTAACGGGCCTGGCACAACCCGTGATTTCGAGTTCACTCCCGGTATGCCAGGCGAGTATCATTTTGAAGTGGTGATGGATCAGAAATTAGAGGTTAAACAGGTAATAAGAGTTACTGATTAATCTCAACCAACTCTTACTGCGCCAGATAACCACCATCGGCTGCATAATAAGAGCCAGTTACAAAAGATGATTTAGTTGATGCCAGCCAAAGGATCAGTTCCGCTATTTCTCCGGATTCACCCAGTCGTCCTATCGGATGCAGGCCAACCAATGCGTTCAAAGTATCGGAGTCGAGTGATTCCAACAGTGGTGTTTTGATATAACCAGGTCCTACTGAATTAATGCGGATCTTTTTATCGGCGTATTCAATCGCTGCGGCCTTTGTAAGTCCAACGACACCGTGTTTGGCGGCGACGTAAGCAGGAGAAAACCTGGTGCCTGCCTGGCCGAGAATGGATGCTATGTTTACAATACTTCCTCCTTTTTCGAGCATGGCAGGAATCTGGTAACGAAGTCCATAAAACACTCCGGAAAGGTTAATATCAATTACTTTTTTCCATCCATCGATGGGGTACTCGCCGGTAGCACCTAAAGGACCACCAATGCCGGCGTTGTTCACCGCGATATCCAGGGAGCCGTATTTCTCAATCGACTGTTTTACCAGCGCCTCGTTATCTTCCGCGTTTGAGGAATCGGCCTTTATAAAAAAGGCTTCTCCGCCATTCTTTCTGATCTCTTCCACTGCATCGTTACCATTTTTTTCACTGATATCTGATACAACCACTTTTGCTCCTTCTCTTGCAAATAACTCCGCTGTTGCTTTCCCGATGCCGGAACCGGCGCCTGTTATGATCGCAACTTTGTTTTCTAAAGATTTCATATGCTTTGATTTTAAATTCCAAATTATTGCTTATTCAATGTCTGTTATTGCTTAACTCCATCTGCCTCATTCAGGCGCTTACTGGTTATAGTGAGCGTTTAGTTGTGCAGAATCTTCCAGCCCGCCAGCCAGTTATAGTTGTATTTCATTCCCAGTCGTATCAGCAGGAGTTGCATATTTTCAAGCGTTCTGCTTATTGTAAGATCACCGGTAATGATTGGATTAAAGCCCGCGGTTCTAACCATTTCCGAAACTGTTTGAAGAGCGTCCTCATCGTTGCCGGCAATGAATGCATCTACCTGCCTGCCATCAATGACAGGGGTGGAAAAATCCGCCGCGAAAGTTGTGTTGAAGGCTTTAACAACCTTCGAGTTTGGCAACAATAACTGCAATTCTTCGGCCGCGCTGGTTCCAGGCGCTGTTACCAGTCCATCATAGGTATTGTTTAACGGATTGGTTATACTAACCACAATTTTTTGGTTGGCAACTTCCCTGATCTTTTCAGCAATTTCTTTTTCGGCTTCAAATGGAACGGCGAGAA
>DASWTK010000106.1:0-12786 GCA_036402175.1 Chitinophagaceae bacterium
GATTGTTATTTCAAATACTCCTGCGGTATAGGTAATGACGCCGATTCATCCTGCCAGATGATGGACGCGATCCACCACCTACCCTGCTCCTTCACCAGTTGCATACTGTTTATTCCGCGCTGTTTCACTTTTCCGTTACCAAGATCGAACTCATAAGTAGTAAACACCTGCGCGATGTTCCCGAACTGGTTGACCTTTCTTGCGACTTCCTTTTCCATGAACGATTCGGCGCTGAATGTGGGCTCATTTCTTTTGATATATTCTTCAGGCGTAAAAGAAGCAAACCTGCTTCCGTTCGGACCAGAAACAGCTGCTCCCATAATAGCATTGGAAGTGAAGAGGCTCCTGAACCGCTCCCAATTGCGTTTTCCCGCAGGACCAGAGATCACATCATACAAGGCTTTTATCACCTGGTCAATCTCCGAAACATCATTCATGTTGACAGTAAGCGGAATTCCCCTTTCATTCGCCGCAAGCCATGTCCTGCGAACAGTTGCCTGGGCCATTGACACCTCACTCATCATTTCAAGTTTGTGCTCCTCTTTGATCTCGATCTTTTCCGCAGGCGCCGATAACATTATGGTATCTTTTCCCGCATTTGCATTTGCCCGCACAATTTTCAGTTGCAACACATCGCCTTCCTTCAGGCCCGATTTAACCTTTGACAAGACCGTGTTTAATTCGGCCGCGCTTATCCGCTGACCATTCAGGCTTATCAGCTCATCATCTTTTTTGTACCCTAATTTTTTACCGAAAGCATTCATTTGGGAATTATCAGTTACAATCACGCGGCCATCCTGGGTTGGTCCGAATGTGACATTGCCCAACGTAAAATCAGAACGCACTGCCACAGGCTGGTATTTAATTCCGGCAAGGCCAAAGAAATAATCGTAGGGAATGCGTTCTCCGCTTTCCACGTACTTCGCGAAAAAGCTCCTTATCTCAGGATAGGTCATTTCGGTGATGATGCTAAACAGCGAATCGTCGGGAAAAGCGGTCCGTTTGCCGAACCTTACCGAAAGGTCGTGCTTCAGATTACCCAATCCGTACGCACCGCCTGAAAGATGCAGTAAATAAATATCAAGGCAAGCTGAGATCAATGCTCCTTTTTCATATACATTACCGAATTGCTGACTGTGCTTCCCCGCGCTTTCCTTGCTCAATTCTGTAAAAGGGAGGTCATCTTTATACTGCTTTTGCGATAATCTGATCTTACCTGACAGCTTATCCAGGAATTGAGGAATAGTATTCAACCCATATTTTACCTGAACATGATCCGACGCGTATTCAGTAGAGCCTTCATACAACCAAAGGTGCTTTGACATTACGGGCTCAGAGAAATTAAAGTGCCGTACTTCAGCCGAATGAATGGTGAGCGGAGTTACAATATGAAAGAACTCGTGCGCTGCGATGTCCATGATGGTTGCAGCCAGCGCCTGCTGCGGCGCTTCAGGCAAACTGTAGAAGGAAGAATAATTATGCTCCAGCGCTCCGGGCAATGTAAATGGACGTTGCTCTCCATTGAAATAAAAGATGAATGCATATTTATCAACCGGCAGTCTTCCGCCCAGGTATTTAGTGCTTGCGTTGAGCAAATTGGTCATTAACTGCGCTATAAATTTCGATTGCACCAGTTTTTTTGGAGAATAAACAGCTATGAGCACTTCGGTACTGCCTAATTTAACGGTAGTAGTATCTGGTACGCTGAACATAATGGGAGAATCATACAGATGGTCAACATTTTCCAGTTCGAATGACTCTTCGTTTGCAGTGGAACGGGTAGCTTTTAATGGAGTAGCTGCATAAAAATTTGCGGGCTTCCGGAATTTCAGTTCAAATTTATTCAGCCTCATGCCTTCGAAATATCCGAAGAAGCCAGGTGGATTGATGACAAAATTCTTACCCTCCTCAATGTTGGTACCTGCCATGGGATAGATTTCATTTTTTGTTTCCGTATCCCAGGTATCCTCCACTTTGTATTCAATCGAAGCCAGCTTTTCCGCGTTGCTGATCTGCCAGCTGTTATCAGACATCCTTTTTACCCTGAGATCCTTCCCCGATTTATCGATCGCCCTGAAATCATGGATGAACTTTCCAAAGTCACTGATCCTGTAAGTTCCGGGGATGATCTTTGGGAAGTGATAAATCACAGAAGACTTGTTTATCACCGGGGCTGTAAGGCGAACCTTCACCTTGTCGTCCTCCACACTGGTAAGGTCTACATCATAAACATATGTCTGCTGGGCAAATAAGAAACTGACCGGAGAGGCAAATAAAAATAAGAACAGTAGCTGCTTCCTGTACATCTGACAATAGTTTGATTATGGTAATTATGAGTAAGTTATTAAAAGCACGGACGTCAAGATCGTGATCGTTCTGAAATGTAAACCATACAATTCCGTTGGCGGTACTTACAAAATTCAAACGGTCATATTCCCGGTTTAATATCAAATTAAGAGTAACTTCCTTCAGGGTGGGATGTGATTTGGTCATTAAAAGACAATACTATGTGATTTTAATCAATGTTCCCGATACTGTAATTGGTCAATTTTGAATACGTCGCTGATTCAGCCGCACTTAATTAAAAGCCTGAAAAGCGAAAGCATTAATATGAATTCCATCAGGTCACACTGGCCGGCGCTTTTAATGTTTGTTATCGTATTCTTTATCATGATAAGGGATACGATAAGGTATTTGAACAGACCTTCAATTGCAGTGATATCTGACAACAAGCCAGACTACTGGATCGCTCCCAGTTTATTCTCGGATGATGCTGAAGGCTTCGACAGGCGGGAATTAGTTTACGGCGAAAAGCTTATCGCAAACACTTCAAAATACCTTGGCCCGATGGGGGAAGTTTCGCAGGTAACCAATGGCATGAATTGCCAGAATTGTCACCTCGATGCGGGCACAAAGCCATTCGGCAATAATTATAGCGCTGTTTTTTCAACCTATCCCAAATTGCGTGAAAGAAGCGGAACAATTGAAACCATTTACAAACGCGTGAATGATTGCTTTGAGAGAAGCCTGAACGGAACCGCGCTGGATTCAAACAGCAGGGAAATGAAGGCTATTTATCAATATCTGAAATGGCTGGGCAAAGACGTGAAAAAGGGAGAAAAGCCCAAAGGTTCCGGAATAAGAGAACTGCCTTATTTAACCCGCGCTGCGGATACCGGAAAAGGGAAACAGGTGTTCATCAGTAAATGCCAGACCTGTCATGGACCAAATGGTGAAGGATTGAAGAACATCGATGGAAATGGATATGTGTACCCCCCACTCTGGGGTGAACACAGTTTTAGTACGGGCGCCGGGCTTTACAGAATTTCGAGGTTGGCCGGATATGTGCACGACAACATGCCATTTGAACAATCATCACATCAGAGTCCATTACTGACAGTAGAAGAGTGCTGGGATGTGGCAGCTTTTGTAAACAGCCAGCCGAGGCCACAGAAAGATCTCAGCAGGGATTGGCCCGACATTTCCAAAAAACCTGTTGATCACCCGTTTGGTCCTTATGCAGATGGTTTTAATGAGCATCAGCATAAGTATGGTCCATTTCAACCGATACTTGAGGCAAGAAAAAATATAACTGCTGCAACAGCATCAGGAAACAAATCGATAGCACCTAAGCTTAAATAATCATGTCATTCACACACCAGTCCACCTGTAATTGCCGGAATTGTACTGAAGCAGCGCTTACCGCCCGGGAAAAAGAACTGCACGTTTCCCTGTCTGAAAACAGCAGGCGCGAATTCTTGCGAAAAGCCGGCACACTGGGAATGGGATTGGGTGTTGGCGGAGGGCTGATCACTCCGATGGCAGCATCGGCTTTACATAACGATGAATCTGATCTGAAGGGTTCGGCTATAGAAAAAAGTAAAGCGATCCTGAATGGGAAGGCTCAGAAAATTACGTTGCTGCATACTGCGGATATTCATTCACAGCTGATGACGCACGATGAGTTTTTTGTTGAGAATGGAAAAAATGTATTCAAAAAGCGCGGGGGCTTCGCGGTTATGAAGACAATGCTGAACGAACTGCGAAGGCAAAATCCCGCGAATACACTTTTGATTGACGGGGGCGATTGCTTCCAGGGAGGAGGCGTAGCCGCGTTAACGGAAGGAAAGGCCATTATACCATTAATGAATGATATTGGTTACGACATCATGCTGCCGGGAAACTGGGAAGTTGTTTACGGCAAAGAAATGATGATGAAAGATATGTTCGGATATGATAGCGTAAAGATCTGCGCCAACATGTATCATAATACCAAAGATGAATTTAATGGCGATCTGATATTCCCTCCCTATTTTGTAAAACATGTTGCGGGTATCAAGATCGGTTTCATTGGCTTTAATGACCCACTAACACCCAAACGGCAGTCGCCTGCTTACAGCGATGGCATCACATTTACATTGCCCGAAAAAAATGTTGCCAAGTATATTAAAATATTAAGGGAATATGAACGATGTGAAATGGTTTTCCTGATCACACATATGGGACTTGCGCAACAGGTAGGACTCAGTAATATGCCTGAAATAAAAGGAGTGGATTATATTTTAGGAGCTGATACGCATGAACGCGTAAGAACTCCTATCAACGGAAAGTTCGCAAAGGTCACCGAGCCGGGCGCGTTCGGATCGTTTATCGCGAAGCTGGATATTGTTGTGGAGAACGGAGTAGTAAAGGAGCATAATTACCAGTTGCTTGATGTTGATCCTGGCAGGTATAAACCCGATGCAGGAATGACGCAGCTGATAGAAAAGGCAAGGGCGCCTCATAAAAAAGTACTGGACACCGTGATCGGAACCTCCCGTGTACCACTGATGCGTTATTATGTGATTGAAACCCCGGTCGACAATTTTATTACGGATGCCATCATGTGGAAGTTCAAACCCGACATTGCGCTCAGTAATGGATTCCGGTTTTGTCCTCCGCTTGTGCCGGATGCAAAAACCGGCCTTGCAACCATTACAAAAGATTATCTGTGGAGTATGCTGCCGGTTGACAGCGAAGCAAAAAAAGGTATCATCACAGGCCAGCAATTGTGGGACTGGATGGAAAAAGAACTGCAGAATGCTTTTGCGGAAGATCCCGCCAAACGATTCGGCGGCTGGGTGGTACGCTTTGCGGGCATGCAGGTAAACTTCACTATCGCAAAGGCCAATGGTAAAAGGGTGAACTGGATCAGGGTGGGTGGCGAACCGGTAAACCTTAACAGGGAATACAGTTTTGTAGCCTGTGAACGCGAAGGCGATCCTGATACTACTATCTGCCGTGTTGAAGGTGTTAAGCAGCCGCAAAGGCTTGGTCATACACTTCACCCTGTACTGGAAGAGTATCTGAAAAAATTTTCACCCATTGCTCCGAAACTGGAAGGCAGGTGCACAGCAACCGACGCTCCGAACACACTACTTACTCAGCTGATGGGAGTAGGATATGAATTCAGATAGCAGGTCATGAAATAACATGGTAACTTCACTTCATACAAACGAAAAAAATGAAACACTTTTTAATACTGCTTTTAACCAGCTTAAGCATTACCGGCATCGGCCTGGCCCAGGAGAAACAACATAAGATCGTATTTGAAATGGTTAGCGGCGATACCGCCGTACACAGCGCTATTGTAAGGCAATTAAATAATGTTCTGAAGGCAGCGCCGGATGCAAAACTGGAAGTTGTGTTTCATGGAAATTCGATCTATGCTTTGGTGAAAGACAGATCATTTATCAAAGAGAGCATAACCGACCTGGTTAAGAATAAAAAAGTAGTGATCGCCGCCTGCGCTAATTCATTAAAGCGTTTAAACCTCACGGCAGACCAACTGGTGCCTGAAGCGATAGTTGTTCCCGTTGCCATATTGGAAATTGTAAAGAGGCAGGAAGAAGGATGGAGTTATATCAAATCAGGACATTAGACGCTGCATCCTCCTTCGCCACACCTGGGCTTCAGAAACCCTGTGATGAACATCAATGCTCCGAACCCGATCATTATCCAGGAATGTTGTCTTATTCCGGCATAGACTATTACGGCGCCAAATCCAAAGCGGATAATGCGGCTTATTAAAGTAGGACTGATCTTCTGTAATAAATTCATCGCCATTATTTGATTGTAAAAATACGGCTGCGGACACTGCCCCAGTGTGACTTTTGATACTGAACAAAAGCTTCAGGAGTACTGGCCGGCGCTTCAATACCTGTTTGAGGTATAATGACTTTCAACATTTAGTATTAATTTACATCACTGACTTATGTCACCAACAAGTATGCCCCCTATCATTTTTTGACAGTTCGTACCACGGTAACTTTACATCAAATCTCAGCTGATCCCCTCCCTGGAATAACCCTAAACCACCTTCAATCTGTAACACGCAGGCGTTACAATTGATGAATGCAGAACATTAAAATAATTTTTTATGAAACCCCTCACATCTGCAAAGATTGCCGGAGCGGCAGCTTTGGCGTTCCTTCTGTTTTTTTCATGTACTAAAGTAGGACTGGACGAAATCGATAATGAAGAAATTATCGGCGGCCAGAAAATTAAAGAATCTAAATGCGACCTGTTAAGTTTCAGCTATCCCGATTATTACGGAAACGGACAACGTTACATGTTCAACAGAACTTACGATCATGTTGGCGGGAAATTGACCTTCATCAAGGTTGGATTGTACAGTGGCGGTGGAATAATTGATACCGCATTCCTGAATGTTGTATATGGAACGGATGTGGTTTATTTCGTCAACGCAAAAAATGCTTTGGATACAAGTATGGTGGCTTATCTGAATAGGGCCGGACGTGTCATTAAAATTGAACTTGGCAATGATATCAACGGATCACAGCTTAAATACAGCCCAAGCCCGCAGGAGTTCTATTACAAGAATGGTCAGCTTCAACAGATCTACATAAATACCACTTTCGGATTCTTCTTCAGATATGATCAATTTGATAACCTTACTCAGATTGTAACCGATACAATCTCACAGTATCCGAGCATGAATCACAGATACGAGTACGACTATACGCAGAAGGTAAAAGACCAATATTACCAGGATGAGGCAAGGGGATTCAGCCTGGATGTTTTCAGCGTGCTGCATGCCGCGGGATATTTCCCTGAGGCAGATCCCATTAATCTCAGGACAAGAACAACCGTTAACTGGGGACCATATCTTGCATATGATTATGATATTATCAATCATGTGATTGACAGGGGAAGATTGGTTAGTTACCAGACAACTTATCACAATTATAATTCACCCGGTCCACCTTATACCATTCAGTGGGCGTGCAAAAATAACTGAGGAGTGAGTGCGGTCAGAAAAAATGCTTATGATTCTTTCTTTTCCTGATGGGTTATAAAAGGTTTAATGATATCGATCGGAACCGGGAAGATGGTTGTTGAATTATTTTCAACCGCTATTTCTCTGAGCGTTTGCAGATACCTCAACGTTAACGCGCTTGGCTGTTCGCTCAATACTTTCGCGGCATCCGCCAATCTTTGTGAAGCCTGGAATTCGCCTTCAGCCGAAATAACCTTACTGCGTCTCTCCCGCTCAGCTTCTGCCTGACGTGCCATTGCCCGTTGCATTTCCTGGGGAAGATCGATCTGTTTTACTTCTACAGTAGAAACCTTGATCCCCCATGGCTCTGTCTGATGATCTATGATCTGTTGAAGGCGCTGATTTATCTTTTCCCGCTGGCCAAGAAGGTCGTCCAGTTCCGACTGACCCAGCACACTTCTTAAGGTGGTTTGCGAAATCTGTGAAGTTGCAACCAGGAAATTCTCCACTTCAATGATCGCCTTGTCGGGCTGCATTACCCTGAAGTACACAACCGCGTTTACTTTTATGGATACGTTGTCCTGTGTGATCACGTCCTGCGGAGGCACGTCCATCACAACAGTGCGCAAGCTAACCTTTACCATTTTTTCAATGAAGGGAACCAATATTATCAATCCGGGACCGCGAACGCCAACCATCCGACCGAGCCTGAACACAACACCACGTTCGTATTCATTCAGAATGCGGATAGAGCTGGCTAACACATAGATGATAAAAAGACCGATTATGACGGGAGTAATTGGAAATTGTTCCATGCTGTTGATTTTATAAGTAAAATGAATTACAGGTTTGCTGCAGTAAATTATTTACCGACCTGCTCTACGAAAAGCGTAAGATTATTGATACCTTTTACTCTTATCCGTTGTCCCTGTTCAATACTTCCCGAAACCGATTCTGCTTTCCATAATTCACCGTGCACTCTTACCATTCCAAAGGGATCCAGCGTAGCCAGCGCTTCACCAACCTCTCCAACAATTCCATCAATACCTGTAACAGGTTTGGCTCTTTGCGCCTTAACTGCCAAACCAATTAAAAAAAAGAAGAAGAGTGCGGTAACAACCGTAGTCGTAATGATCGCGCTTGTTGATATCCTGATAAATTCGAGCGCCGAATCGCTTCTTATCAGCATCATTGAACCAAGCGCTAACGCAATGGTTCCTCCGATCCCCAGCACCCCATGACTTATGATCTTGATCTCCAGGATAAATAAAATGATGGAAAAAACGATAAGGGCGAGGCCTGCATAATTAATGGGCAGGGTATGTAAAGAATAAAATGCAAGTATCAGGCAGATGCCTCCAATTACTCCGGGAGCAATTGCGCCTGGGCTATACAGTTCGAACAGCACACCATAAAATCCCAGCATCATCAGTATATACGCGATGTTCGGATCACTGATCATGTCGAGGAGCTTTTCAATAAAGTTCATCTCAACTCTTTCTACTGTTGCGCCTTCCGTTTGAAGCGTTTTGCTTCCGGTACTCAATTCTATAACCTTACCATTGATCTGTTTCAGCAGGTCGGGTTCATTCCTTGCAACCAGATCAACAACTTTTTTCTGAACCGCCTCTGTTTCAGTTATTGAAACACTTTTTCTTACGGCTTCCTCAGCCCATTCAAGGTTCCTGTTTCTTTTTTCAGCAATTGCCCTGATAAATGCTGCCGCGTCGTTGGTGGTTTTATCGCTCATGGTAGAATCCATACCACCTTCCATGCTGACAGGATGTGCGGCGCCGATATTAGTGGAAGGCGCCATGGCGGCAATATGTGCGGCCATAGTAATAAAAACACCAGCTGATCCCGCATGCGAACCACCGGGAGAAACAAATACAACAACAGGAACCGGCGACTCCAGAATGTCGCTTACGATAACTCTTGTTGATTTCAGCAGCCCACCCGGAGTATTGAGGTGAATGATCAGGCATTCTGAATTGTCACTGGCTGCCTTATCGATTGATTTTTTTATAAACGCAGCGGAAGCCGGATTGATGGAGCCGTCCACTTTTACGGAAACAACCTTTTGAGCAGAAAGCAAAAAGGAGAAGAATAGTATGATTACAGTCAGGAAAAGGCTCTTCATATCCGGTGAATTTGATGGCCCTCGTCGCAACTGTAATTTAAGCTATTCTTTAATTATTTTCCCGATGTGTTTGAAGAGTATGCAAGTATTTCAATACCCCGTACGCTACCGGGGAACCAGACTATCATTTCACCCTCTCCCCTGTTTGCCCAGGAGTAGTATGGAATGAATGTCACCTTTCGCTTGCTGGTGCTTACCTCCTGGCCATTGGTATTTATAGACAAAACAGGAAGTTCGGCCGACAAAACAGTGATGCTATTCAGGAGCGGTTGTTTTGGTTCGGTGGAAAATGTTGTGGTTTCCGGCAGAATGATATTGGATGTCTTGCCGTTATTGTCCACCCATTCAGCGCAGTAGATCAGCGGACCGCGTTGCAATGCGAACTTGCCTTTATTTTCTTTTATATTATCATGTGATGCTACCTTCCTGACATCCATCGGAAGCTGAAGCTGAACCACATCACCTTTCTTCCATGATCTTTTTATTACCGCGTACCCTTTGTGGATATTGTATTCCACCGTCCTGCCATTTAATTTCAACTCCGGTTTATTTGTCTGAACAGTATAAAACTTATACAGATCGGAAGGAACCACTTCATTTCCCGCCCATCCTGGCAACCTGATCATCAATGTAAAATCGTCTGCGTTTTCAGGTGTAACGGTAAAACGCAAATCACCTTCCCACGGATAATTATTTTCCTGTAAAATATAAACCGGGCGATCATGAATTTTGAAAGTTGTACCACTTGTTGCAAACAGATTTATATAAATGCTGTCATTTTTTTGCGCGTAGATATATCCCGGTATTGAAGGCAGCAGTCGTGTCATATTTGTAGGACAGCATGAACATTCAAACCAGCCCGACCGTTTCCTTTCCTGGTCGCGGTGGAGATGGTTGTTCTTAATTTCCATTGCGTTGCTGTAAAAAAACGATTTGCCATCCAGTCCAATTCCCGAAAGCAAACCATTGTACAGGGTTTTTTCCAGTACATCTATATACCTGGCATCACCATGATACAGGAACATCCGGTGGTTCCAGTAAACATTGGCAATAGCGGCACAGGTTTCATTATAAGCGGTGGAGTTGGGCAATTCGTAATTATCGCCAAAACGTTCGCCATCGCCCGCCGCGCCTATGCTTCCCTGTACATATAATTTTTTTGAAACTACGTTCTCCCAGATGCTGTCCATCGCGGGCATGTATTTTTTGTCGCCTGTCAGCGCAGCAACATCAACTGTTCCCGCGTACAGGTATCCGGCGCGAACCGCATGACCAACGGCTTCTTTCTGGTCAACAACAGCTTTATGATCCTGCCAGTATGATCCGTTCTTCCAGGAGTCTTTGCTGGATGGGTCATAACCCTGGTGTTTTCCTCTTGCATTTATGAAAAACTTTGCCGTTTCAAGGTATTCGTTCTTTCCTGTGACAAGGTATAATTTAAAAAGACCCATTTCAACAACCTGGTGTCCCGGCGCTACACTTCGCCTGCCGGGTCCGAAAACCGAACAAACGAGATCGGCATTTTTCAATGCAATATTCAGCAGCGTTTTTTTGCCTGTTGCATAATAATGCGCAGTGGCGGCTTCGTATAAATGACCTGAATTGTAAAGCTCATGACTGAGTTCCCTTTCTTTTTCCCACCTTTCTTTACCCGACCAGCCCGGAGGATTTTTAGGATCGATTGTGCGGGCGGTATATAAATAACCATCGGGCTCCTGGGCGTTCCTGATCTTGACGATGAGTGAATCTATATAAGATTCCATCTTCTTATCGGGAAACAAACTGAGTGAATAAGATGCGCCTTCGATTGTTTTATATATGTCTGTATCGTCAAAAACATATTTGGTACAAAACTTACCCGAACGCGCAGCCGCCATTTCAAAATTCCTGACACGGCCGGTAGATTCACAGCGTTCAAATGATGCCGGTATGGTAACGGTATGATTTGTCTGAATCCGGGGTAGCCAGAAGTTGTCTGTAAGTTTAACGGCGCTGAAATTTACAGGGGTAATCGGATATCCCTTTTGCTGCGCACCGGTAGATCCGGCCGCAGTCAATAACAGAAGTACAAAAGATAATCTCATGTGTTGGGGGCTTCCCTGCAAACTGAATTATATAAAATTATTTCTTGCCGATCCTGTACAACCTGCCACCATCCGTTACCGCGTACAGGGCACCATCCTTTCCCTGGGTAATGTCACGGAATCTCTGTCCTTCGCTGGCCAGTAATCTTTCTTCACCCACCACCCTGTTGTTTCTTATTACCAATCTAGCGATATGCTGACCACTGAGGCAACTTACAAAAAGGTTATTGTTCCATTCGGGTATACCATTTCCGCTGTAGAAGGTCATTCCGCTCGGAGAAACAACGGGATCCCAGTAGTAAACCGGTTGTTCCATTCCGCTTTGCTGTGTTTTGCCGGGTCCTACTTTATCGCCACCATATTCAATTCCATAAGTGATCGCGGGCCATCCATAATTTTTTCCCGGCTGAATGAGGTTGATCTCGTCTCCTCCTCTGGGGCCAAATTCATTCTCCCAGAGGTCTCCTGTGGCCGGATGGAACGCAAGTCCCTGAACATTTCTGTGTCCGTATGAATAGATCTCAGGCCGTGCGTTTGTATTCCCCGCGAATGGATTGCCGGGTGCAGGCTGGCCATCTTTGGTTATTCTGATCACTTTACCCAGTCCGGAATTGAGCTGCTGGGCCTGTGGTCTGGTTTGCCGGTCAGATCGCTCACCGGTACTGATGATTATATTACCTGTCTTATCGAAAAGTATCCTGCCGCCGTAATGCAGCGAGCCTCCATATGCGGGTGTTGCGCGATAGATGACGGAAACATTCTCCATTCGCTTCTCATCGGCCGACAATTTTCCTTTAGCAACTGAAGTAAGGTTGCCGTCGGCGGTATTCTCAGAAAATACCCAATAAACCATTCTGTTTCTTGAAAAATCCGGGTCGGTCGTGACTCCCAATAATCCGCCCTGACCACGGAAATTCACTTCCGGAATGCCTGTGATGGGTTCGCTAAGTTTACCTGCTGTAGTGGCAATGCGCATTCCACCTCTTTTCTCTGTTATAAGAAACCTTCCATCAGGAAGGGTTGTGATGCCCCACGGACTTTTCAATTCAGTTGTAAGAACCTTGCCCTCATATGCAGTTTTCGTTTTTATACCAGCAACCCGGGTCTGGCCAGTGAAAGCCGGCCTGTAATTGGTGTTTGGTGATTGGTTTTCAACCGGCGTAGTATCAGATGAGGATTGCGGACCACCATCTGAAGCATTCGCGCAGGATAAAGTAAATGTTATCGCTATTGGTGTAAAAAGCCGAGGCAGGATCTTATACATGTTCATCTGATTTGTTTTG
>DASWTK010000107.1:0-8327 GCA_036402175.1 Chitinophagaceae bacterium
CCGCTTACCGACATATTCAAAAAATGCCTGATCAATTTTAACCCAGTCCAGTTCTCCGTTCAATCCTGCCACAAACCCGTCAAGTGATACGTGCATAAATGAAATTATTTTTCTCATATTGTCGGTTTTTTAATTTTAAGATAGTTTTCAAGTCGATTTAAAGTTTGCTTACCACCTTCAATGGCATTTACCTTTCTGTTTAGTTCCTCAATAATTGCTTTGGATTTAAATATCGACTTCATTGTCAATAATGTTTTTCCTTCGACCTCTTCAAATGAAACTGAAACTGTAAAATTGTAATCCTCGCTTCTTTCACCTGAGTGCTTATAAGTTAACAGGGAAGGTTTTATTACCTCCATGTACTCAATTTTGTTATCCCAGTCACGTCCCATACCGTGCATAACAAAATCCCAGATTTTGCCTGGTTCTACATTCATTGATTTTGTGGTTAACGAGAAACCATCTGGACCCCACCATTCTTTTATATGTTCCGGGTTGGTCCATACATCCCAAACCAAATCCCTTGGGGCATCAAGGATTCTTGTATGTATAATAATATTGTCTTCCTGTTTGAACGTATTGTAGTTTTTCACTTTTCTATTTTTTCTTTTTTTGAATTTTGGCCAGATAACTTTCCAGTGAGTCAAGTTTGTTGTCCCAATATTTTCGGTACTGATCTACCCAATCTGATACTTCACTTAGTTTTTCGAGTTTAGCTTCGCAGAATCTTTCCCTTCCTTTTTTTTTGATTGCAATAAGACCGCAATCGTTAAGGAACTGGACATGCAATGAAACTGCCTGCCGGGTTATATCAAACTCTCTGGCAATTGCATTTACATTTAGTGATTTTTTAGCCAGCATACCTATAATTTGCCTTCGGGTTGGATCTGCTATTGCCTGAAAGATGTCTCTTGTTTGGGTCATAATGCGCAAGTAATTACTTGCAAATATATGCGCAAGGATTGACTTGCGCAATTTTATTTTTAAATAGAGGAAAAATGGTCGGAGAGACGAAGGGGTGTCGGCTTCTGAAGAAGGTATAAATCCTGCGTTGGAGTGCAAGCGGATGTCAACTACTCATTTGAGTGACACAATAAACGGTGAACTTCCAATCAGCAATTGATCGCCAACGCTCCTACTGATGGCTTATTTCTACGTATCCGGAGATGTAAAATTCTATGTCCATGCCCCGCATTGACGTGAGGTTGAATGGATATCGCTTGCCTGGTGTCATGCTGCGGGTGTCGAATTCGTGCTTTATCAGTGCGATGCCCATGCCCGCCTTAGGTGTGAGCGTCCAGTGTCGCTTGCCGATGTATTCCTGGTGAATCGCGTCCTCCTCAGCTTCGGCACCCACGATCATCCTTACCCGCTCTGAAGCGTTCTTCAAGTCGAGAATCATATTACCCGAGGTTGCAATTTCACCCGAACCGTCGCCAGAGAACAAAACCCACGACCAGTAGCTATTCAATCCAGGCGGCTCCTTCAGTATTTTAACGGTCTCCAATTCAACTCGCACCGTCTGGCTCATAGTCGTAAACTGACCGGTGTACTGCTCCTCAGTCCCGTTCGCGTCCTTAGGAATCCTGATGATGAAATGATACACTGTGCCACGCTTGGGTTTCAAACGACTGCGGCCCACGAATTCAGCGCCACTTACCAGCGGCAAGGGCTTGGCTATAGAGACCTCTGCCTGGAAGCCGCCAATTTGCTCAACGCCTCCACCACCTGTGTAGCCGGCACCCGGAAAATACAATCGTCCGGTGCTTGGTTCCTGTATCGGCGCACTTGTACTGTAACGCACTTGTGCCGATGCATTTTTTCGAGCCCGAAACCGGATGCTGAATTGATCCAGCTTGCGATCGACGGTTACATACTCCAGGCTTTGAGAGCGTCCGACTACTGAGGACGATGAACTTTTGTTACGATCGCGGGGTTTAGTCGCGTCTGAGGTTTTATCAGCTGTTGTCGACCGCGGTGTTGAGCCGATCGAAGGTTTCCAAACGCTGTGGGAACGGGCTGTTGCCGGGTCGTTTTCTACGGTCTTAAAGCTCCAGTAGTGATTGGGGTCTGACATGTACACGGGAATGGTGTTCGCATCAGGCCATTTCTCAGCGGCGGTTGAACTGCGATCCACCGGATCACCCCTGAGTGTCTGGCTAAGTTGTGCATTGCCAGCAGTCGTGAATTGAATCTGTGCCGGGGGTT
Source organism: Chitinophagaceae bacterium (assembly GCA_036402175.1). GTDB lineage: Bacteria > Bacteroidota > Bacteroidia > Chitinophagales > Chitinophagaceae > DASPKM01. The sequence continues at coordinate 2,209 of DASWTK010000107.1, forward strand.
TCACTATTCCTACAGGGTTTATCCATGCGCACGTCCCCGGAGCTAATCCGGCTCCCATAGATCCGGGGGGCTTTGAACTCACCGTATATTCCAGTTGCATTTCCACGCGGTTGTCGCCCACTACTGAGCCTTTAGTGAAGCCGAGAGAGGGCCCCCCGCGGCAGAGCAGCTCTTCCTGCCTTGCTCCCGCAACGCCGGTTATCTCCGTGAATACCGGGGCGCCCGCGTGGTGTTTTGTTGCAGTGTAGCTGACAGAAAAATTTGTCTTGTCATCAACGTAAAACAACCAGTATTTCGATGGATCGTTGAGGTAGCGTGGCAGGGTGATCATGTCTGGAAAATGAACAGCCGCGTTCAGGGTCGTATCGATCAATCGCTTGACAGTCTCCGACCATGGCTGTGCTTCCTTGGGTAAATCGAAGTACACTATCCCGGGTTCTACAGGCACGTCCGGCCAGTTTGCGGGATTCCACGCGCATGTACCAGGCGCAAGGTTATTGAAGTCTTCATCAACTTTTTGCGTTGCTCTTTCGTATTGCAGCACTACCCGGACGTAGCGCGGATTATCGGGGCTGGGGTCCGTTTGAACCTTGAGAACAATTCCGGGTTTACCGCGGCATACAAGAACTCTTGTCGCACCCTGCCCATAGGCAAGGGATGTAATCAGGGTTACGGCTGCCAGGCAACAACTTAGCAGGAAAAGTGCCTTTTTCATTGGTTTGATTAAGATCTTTTAAAAACATATATAGTACCTCTGAGAACTCTGTCTATGTGAACCCAACGCAATTCGTTGCCATCTTTTTTCAGAAGCATAGCTTTTGCAGGTTCTAACTTTGGGTCCGCATGATATATATAAAGCACTTGGCCACCACCTTCATTTTTTACATCCCATTTGCCACCGTCGCCGGTATTTTCAGACTGACCCGTCTCTACATTTTCTTCTCTGCTGGAAAAAGAACCATTTGCATCAAAGTGCCAGATTGCTTTTCTTCTATTATGCGGCTTGCCCCAATGATGGACTGCCCCCGTTATCTCAGCTTCATCAAGTATTTTATTGTCATTATCATCATTGGCTATGTAATAAAGGAGCCAGTCGCCAGTAACCTGAGCATCAATATGGCCAGGTGAAGTGCTGGGGGTAGATGTTTGGTTGGCTGCATCTGCCTGATTAGCAGATTCAGTCTCTTTGAGAGCGCTATTGTTGTTGCCACAGGCGAGCAATATTGTAATTGCAATGCAAGGAATAAGATTAGAATTCATAAACCAATATTTATTGTAATCAGATTTATATCCGTTTCCATAGGAAAAGCCCGTTGCCTCCGGGTTCTTTAATTGTTAATTCATCCTTTGTTACTTTCATAATTGATCCTACCCGGTGCGGGCCATTTCCCTTATCATACCAGGTCATAAATTTTCTTCCGTTACTCTCATCTGCTTTTATTTCGTAACGGCCCTCCATCTTGGCCACGGTAAAAAGACCGCTGCCATCACGGTTTAATGTCATGTAGTCTTTATAACTTGGAGCTTTGAGGTTTTTTCTTTCCTCTTCGTCGATCTGCAAATTGTCATTTGTATCACCCACAAAACCCACCAGTTCCCAATCGCCAACTATGCCATCGTCATTTGAAGAATTATCTGTTTGTGGGTTTGCTGAAGTCTGCTCCGGCGTTTTTGTCGAATTTTCGGGTGGGTTCTTTACAGTTGCCTCGTTGCTGCATGCTGAAAGAACCAGGAGAAGTAATAAGATGGGCGACTGAAGTAGAATTTTCATAATGAAGGGTTTTTATTAAATGCGTTTATAAACGAGAAATGTTCCTGGTGCACCGGAAGGCATGAGCACCATTTCATCGGAGTTGAGTGATTTAATTCTTAGCCGCTGCGGGTCCCCGGTTTGTATAAAGATGGTCTGCTCTCCTCCGTCGTCTTTTACTTCGTACGTGCCTTCAAATTTCATTTCACCCACAAGGCAGGTGCCGTCGCTGTTGAATTTTAGGTAATAGCTGCCAATTTTGGTTGACATCGGTTTTTGCCTTTCCGCCTCTTCCAGCAGATTGTTTCCATTTTGATCAAGTACCGTGTTTGCCTGTTCCCACTCGCCGGTAACGCCTTTGCCTTGTTTAGTCTTAGTACCTGCTTCTTTAGAAGTTGTTTGGTCTGCACTTTTTGTTGAAGATTCGTCATTATTGCTGCCACAGGAGTTGAAAAGTGCGAGGGGCAGAATGAATAAATAGATTGACCTCATTGTTAAGACAATTTTGACAGGATTGAGGTATCAAAGTTGAAGGAATGCCGAACGAAAGACAACTACTCATTTGAGTAGTCCTGTATTATAAAATATGCTCACTTAGCGCCTTCACAATAGCCTCTTTGCCGCAGTTAACATGCAGCTTGGCATAGATATTTTTCAGGTGAAACCGTGCCGTATCAAACGAAATATTTAATTCACCGCCGATCATCTTAGCACTGTATCCCTTAATAAGAAGCTGGAGCACCTCTATTTCCCTTGTCGATAAGGCATATTTATTACTCCTGCCATGGCGGAAAGAATCCAGAACTTTTCTTGCGATGGAAGGAGACATTGGTGCGCCGCCTTCTAATACTTCCTTTATCGCATCAAACAACCGGGAGGGGTGTGTCTTTTTCAGCAGATAACCGTTGGCGCCGGCACAAAGACATTGAAAAAGTTTTTCATCGTCTTCAAACACTGTGTACATAATCACGGACGTTTGTGGCCTTGTTTCCTTTATCATGCGAACACCTTGAATGCCGTTTTCGCCGGGCATATCAATATCCATTAAAACAACGTCAGGTTGGTATACACGGGCAATGGTAGCCGCTTCAAGGCAATTATTATATTCGCCGGCAATCTTATATTCACCGGTATTCTTTAACAAGTACACCAGGGATTCCCTAAGCGAGTCATTATCTTCAAATATGACGATATTGATGGCCATAATCAAAATTAAGCTTGCGTTTCCCTGAAGCTCCCCATCTCTTTGGGTAGTCAGCGGGTCACTTTACGGTTTATATTTTTACAGGCATTTCTACCTCAATGCTTGTTCCTATGCCCGGTCTTGAACTAATTTCAATTTTTCCCTTCCATTTTTTCACCCGCGATACCAAATTTTTCAGACCGTTGCGATGAGTCGGCGTGTTGATACAGAACCCTTTCCCATCATCTTTGATAGAAAGTTTAATAAAACCGTTATGTTGCCTTACGCTAACCCATACTTTTTTTGCGCCGGCATGTTTGTATACATTGTTCAATGATTCTTTGTATATCAGGTATACGTCTCTTCTTTGTTCCATGTTCAGCTTTTTGCCTTCCGTCTGTTCATCTAAGTGCAAGTGATAGGTGACCGCACTGTTATCGAACAGGTCGGCAGCGTAACGACGCATGCGGGCAACTGTTTCTTCCAGCGAATCATTCCTGCTGTTTACACTCCAGATAATGTCATCCATTGCCTGGCTCGAAGCGTGCACCTCTTCTGAAATACGCTGCAGAAATTGTTGTGCTTTATGGGGTTCTTTCAGCGTTTTATTACTAAGCTCCGATAAGATGCTGATGTTGGTTAGAGTAGAACCAATATCATCATGCAAGTCAGTGGCAATACGGTCCCGCGTCTTTTGCCATTTGAGTAATTGGCGGACACGGTACCTATATAAAGCATATAATATGAGGCCAATCAATACAGCGATACTAAGATAAAGCCACCAGGTTTGCCAAAAGGGGGGAGTTATTCTGAAACGAAGAGAGGCCTGGTTGAGGCTCTGTCTGCCAGAACCATTAATCGCTTTAATGTCGATAATATACTGTCCAGCTGAAAGGTTGGCCAGCCGCAACTGGCGTTGACGTCCGAGTGTAATCCACTCTTTGCCATTTATCCTGTACGAGTATTCATTATCCTGTCCGTCAGTTAAGTTCACAGCTGTAAAAAACAGAGTAATTTCATTTTGACTATACGGAACGACAAACTCTGGTTCTAATGATTTTTCTTTATTACCAATAAAAATGCTGGTGAATTTTATTGTAAGAGGAATGCGTGGCAATAACAGTTGCGATGGAGTAAATGATGCTACATAATTATCTGTCGTAAAAAATATTTTTTTTGAAAAACTGTCGTAAACCACGCCGTTTACCTTGGCTTCCGGCAACGCGTTTTGAGAGGTAAAGTTGAGAAAACGGTTCTCAGCAGGAAGATAACAACTCAAACCATAATTTGTGCCTATCCATACCCGCCCGTTTTCGTCTTCGGCAATGCTATTAATAAACGCCGAACGCAGATTTTGCGGCGCATCAAACCTCGTAAATCTTTTCGATGGTATGTGATACTTAAAAAGACCATTCGTTGTACCAATCCACAACACATCCTTTTTCCCGCAATAAAGAGTATTGATTTTTCCATTGTTAAACGTGGACGTATAATCAGGCGTGATTAACTCAAAAGCATCCGTCGTTCTGCGCCATCGTACTAATCCTGCGCCTTCCTGATTGCCCATCCATAAATTGCTTTCATAGTCTTCTGCCAGCGAGAGTGGATATCGAATGGGCAATGGATTTTGTTTGTGGTTGGGTGTGTAATGCACAATGGTCCTGGATGTTGAATCGTATTGCACCAGGCCGTTGCCAAAACCTACTCCCATCCATATAAGACCCTTGCTATCGCGAAGCAAAGCTGTGATGGGTAACGAATCCATGCTGTGATTTTTTGTCATTGGCAGTTTGCCTCTTGAATGATTAGCAAGGTGAATCCAACGAATACCAAATTGCGTATTTGCCCACAGTGTGTCACCTGCATGTGCCTTCACAACACTCCAGGTAATATTTGGATCATCCTTTTCCGAAAAGGTAAACTGTTGCCATTGGTTTAGCATGCGGTTGGTGGTAAAATAACCCGATGAGTTAGAACTGATCCATAGTGTGGTATCGATAAAGAATAATTGTCTCAGGCCCGGCGATAAATTTGGGTTTATGGAGACCGGGTTTATCAACATTGGTGTAACAAACGTTGATGTCACAGCGCATTTATACAGACCGTTATCAGTGCCGGCCCACAAATTTCCCTCTTTATCTCTTTTTATGGCAGTTATCAAATGATCCGGTAATTGCACGGTTACAAATCTGGTTGAACCGGGTGAAACGTTATAGGGAATAATTGAAAATCCGCTTCTGGAATAAACTGCCGCCAAATCGTTTTCGTCGATCGCAACAACAGTTGCATTTTTGAGGTTATGTCTTTCAAAGTGTTTGTCGGTAGCATACTTAAGGTGCTGGAATGTATGACTTGCTGGATCATATGTCAGTAAGCTGTCTGTGCCTGGTTTAATAAAATAATACCGGAGTTTGCTGTCAGTTACAAAGCGGTACACATTTAGCTGGCTAAACTTTTGAAGTGTATGTCTGGTAAATTTTAATTCAGCCTTTTTTCCTGTTTTTCGGTCAATGACAAAATAACAATGTTCCCAGTTCTTATTCTGTAAAAAGGCCAGGGGAAGATCGCCCGGAATGGTATGCACGTCCGGCGCATAAGCCATGCGTATCAGATTGTAATCATCTTCATCAAATCCTTTGAATTGTTGGAGAACTTTTAGTTGAGGGCTCAGGTAATAAAGGGCAGTTTTTGTACCGGCCCAAATATTCAGGTCTTTGTCAGTTGTGGCAGTAAAAAACCAGTTATCAAGACTAAACATTTTTGATTTAGACTGCACGATATAGTTCTTGAACCGAAGCGTAAGTGTATTTAGGATGGAAAGCCCGGAGGTAGTGGCGATCAATAAATGGGTGTTGCCATATCGCCGAATTGTAGTGATGTGATTTCCTGCAATTGTGTTTGAATCGAGTTGATGAAAAAAGTTCTTAAAAGTTGCGCCATCGTAACGGCTCAAGCCATTTGTGGTTCCGATCCATAAAAAACCATTGTCATCCTGTTCGATGCAGGTGATATTCGCATCAGGTAAGCCGTCCTCGATGCCGAGACGATGAAATTTTAGAGGGCCAGCTGTCTGTCCGGCCAGGAGCAAAGCATGACAGCAAATCATGAAGCAACAAACAAACTTTCTCATTGCAACTGATTTTATAGGAAGTTACAAAGAAAACTTGTACAGGTTTGAAACTCAAA
>DASWTK010000108.1:0-24587 GCA_036402175.1 Chitinophagaceae bacterium
TGTGCACCAAAAAGTAAATTCGACCTCACAAAAATCTAAATAATGTCAAAACACTATTTATCCCGAACAATCCGGAGAAGAACCCGAAACACGAAACCCGAAACACGAAACTCAAAACCCAAAACCCGAAACTTTTAAGTATTATTGCCGCCTCAATGCTGCAACCTGCATTTCATATAGAACATGAGCAAACACTGGAGGAAGATTACCTCCAGAGCTTGTTACTGATGGAAGTGAACCCCAATGGGTTCAGCTACCTTGTACTGCATCAGGTGAGGCAGGAAGTGCTGGATGCAAAATATTTTTCGCTGCCCGCCACCGAAAGCAGGAGCTTAACAGACCGGCTGAAAACTATCATTGACAACGACGATGTTCTGCATCAGCAGTTCAGGCAATCCATTGTACTTTATAATGTGGCGGAAAGCGTGATCGTGCCGGAATCAGCATTTAATCTTGAAATGAACCGCGACCTGGTGGAACTTACTTATGGAGGAGTTTCAAAAGGGCTCATCCTGAGCGAAAAAGTTCCGGGTCATCCCGTATACAATGTTTACCGCGTGCCACCCGATATGCACAGTTTGTTTCAGCAGAAGTTCACAGCGGGAAAATACTGGCACATCTACAGCCTGTGGCTTTCCTCTCTGAAAAGCTTCCCTCCTGAAATAGAAGAAGGCCAGGCTCGCGTGCACGTTTTATTCTACCCCGATAAAATGCTTGTTTCGGTTCTCAGAACAGGTTTGCTGCAACTGGTACAAACATACACCTACCAGGTACCTGAGGATGCAGTTTATTTCCTGTTGAATATCTGCAGGCAACTCGAACTTTCTCCCGAAGAAATTCTGCTGGTCATCAGTGGATACGCAGATAATGATTCTGCACTGCTGAATGAAGTAAAAAAATACTTCCTGCGCTTCCATATGGATGAAGTGCCACAGACGTTTTCAAAAGATTTGTTCAATCCCCTGCCTGTACATTTCTTTTCACCACTACTGAAGATGGCTTTATGCGTATAATTGGCGGATCGGCCGGAGGCAGGCGCATTAACCCGCCTGGTAAGATGCCTCATACAAGGCCTACAACCGATATTGCCAAGGAAGGTCTCTTCAACATATTGCAAAATCAGCTGGATTTTGAGAACATGAAAACGCTTGACCTGTTTGGAGGCACCGGCAGCATAAGCTTCGAACTTGCTTCGAGGGGAGCGGAAGACATTACTGTTGTAGAGAAAGATCCTGCTATGTATGAGTTCATAAAAAAAACCGCTGCCGACCTGAAGTTTTCAAACTTCCAGGTAATAAAGATGGATGTGTTCAGGTATATCGGACAATGCAGGCAGCAGTTCGATTTTATATTCGCGGGGCCACCTTACGCACTTACTAATATTGATGACCTGCCACGGCTGATTGCGGAAAAAAAATTATTGAAACCGGGTGGCTGGTTTGTACTGGAGCATACTCCGCGTAACAGTTATGAAAATTATGCGCTCTTCAGAAGTGAACGGAATTATGGGAGCACCGTTTTTTCATTCTTCGTAAATGAATGATAAGTTTATTTGATCTTCCCTTTTATTTCCTGCAGTTTCAGCAAAGCCTCTACCGGCGTAAGCCTGTTTATGTCCAATCCTTCCAGCAGTTCTCTGATTTCGTTAAATGTCTGGCTGTGCGCGTCAAAAATTGAGAGTTGTACTTTAGGGGATGATATCTTTTTTACTTTCTCTGCCGTTCCTTCTTCAACGTGTTTTTCTTCCAGTTGCTTCAGTATCTCATTCGCGCGTTGAAGGAGAGATGGTGGCATGCCTGCCATTCGCGCCACATGTATGCCGAAGCTATGCGTGCTTCCGCCAGGGGCCAGTTTGCGAAGGAAAATGATCTTGTTGCCGATCTCTTTATTGGTGATGTGAAAATTTCGGATACGCGGGAACTTGTTTTCAAGTTCGTTCAGCTCATGATAATGCGTTGCGAACAGCGTTTTGGGTTGGCAGTCGGAATGATGAAGGTGCTCAGCAATACTCCACGCAATGGAGATACCATCGTATGTTGATGTGCCTCGTCCGATCTCATCCAGCAGAATCAGGCTGCGGGCTGAAATGTTATTGATGATGCTGGCTGTTTCATTCATCTCCACCATGAATGTGGACTCGCCTCCACTCAGGTTATCGGATGCGCCAACACGTGTAAAGATCTTGTCGGTTAACGGAATTTTTGCCTCATCCGCTGGTACAAAGCTGCCGATATGCGCCATAAGGGTAAGCAGCGCGGTTTGACGCAACAGCGCGCTTTTACCACTCATATTAGGCCCGGTAAGAATTATGATCTGCTGACCGTCGGGGTCAAGCAGGATGTCGTTTGCAACATAACTTTCGCCAGGAGGAAGATTTCTTTCGATAACAGGATGGCGGCTTCCCGTCAGTTCCAGCACAGCGCCATCATGCAGCAAAGGTTTTTTATAATTGTACTGAAGCGCATTGTTTGCAAAACATACAAGGCAATCTATGATTGCAAGCAGCTGCCCGTTCTGCCGGATCGGGTGAATATATTCCTCCAGTTCGTTCAGCAGCTGTTCATACAATTCAAGCTCGATCAGTAAAGTTTTTTCTTCAGCCCCCGTGATCTTTTCTTCATATTCTTTCAACTCCGGAGTTATATAACGTTCTGCGTTCGCAAGGGTTTGTTTTCGTATCCATGACGAAGGCACTTTGCCTTTATGCGAATTGGTGACTTCGAGATAATAACCAAATACATTGTTGAATCCAATCTTAAGCGATGACACGCCTGTTGCCAGTGCTTCCTGTTGCTGCAGCTCCAGTAAATATTCCTTTCCGCCTGAAGCGATCTTTCGCAATTTATCCAACTCTTCATTTACTCCTCCTGCGATTAGTCCGCCTTTGGAAGCAAGCACCGGCGGATTTTCCGCGATCTGTTTAAGAATTTTTTCACGAATGAATGCACAGGGGTCAAGCGAAGCTCCTATCTTCTGAAGATATTCCTGGTTCGATGCGACGCAGAGATTTTTGATGTGTTCAGTTTGCTGCAATCCTTTTGCAACCTGTAGCAATTCGCGCGGATTGATCTTTTTCATCGGGATCTTGCTCACCAGGCGTTCAACGTCTCCGCATGATTTTATCCGTTGCTGCAATTCATTTCTCAGCTCTACGCTTTTAATAAAAAATTCAACGGCGTTCAATCGCTCATTGATCTTTGTTATATCAAGCAGAGGCATAATGAGCCACCGTTTGAGCATCCGCGCGCCCATTGGTGAAACGGTATTGTCGAGTGTACCTGACAATGTAAAACCATTATCAGAAGCGCTGTTCAGCAATTCAAGGTTGCGGATCGTGAACCTGTCCATCCATAGGTGGTCATTCCGGTCAATCCGCTGAATGGAGCTGATGTGTTGCAGGTTGGGATGTTCGGTATCCTTCAGGTATTGGAGTACGGCTCCGGCGGCAACGATCCCTGCTTTCATATCTTCGATGCCAAATCCTTTCAAGGAATTTGTCTGAAAATGCCTGAGCAGGCATTCTGAGGCGTAGGCTTCATCAAAGATCCAGCTCTCGAGCGTGTAGGTGTAAAATTTATGGCCGAAGGTTTCCTTGAACTGTTTCTGGTGCTGTCGTTGAAACACCACTTCGGCCGGCCGCATCGTTTGCAGCAGCTTATCGATGTATTCGGCATTTCCTTCTGCGACAAAAAATTCGCCGGTAGAAATGTCGAGAAACGAAATCCCATACCATTGGTCCGAAAAATGAACCCCTGCCAGGAAATTATTGCTTTTGTGTTCGAGGAGTTTGTCGTTCATGGCAACGCCCGGGGTTACCATATCGGTCACGCCCCGTTTTACAATGCCCTTTGCAAGTTTCGGGTCTTCAAGCTGATCACAGATCGCAACCCGGTATCCGGCCTTCACCAGTTTGTGGAGGTAAGTATCCAGCGCGTGATGTGGAAAACCTGCCAGTTCTGAGGACGCCGCTGACCCGTTATTTCGTTTCGTAAGCGTAATTCCAAGCACCCTGGATGTTATAACCGCATCCTCGCCGAAAGTTTCGTAAAAATCACCCACACGGAAAAGCAGGATGGCATCCGGATATTTCTGCTTAATGGCCCTGTGCTGCTGCATTAAGGGGGTGTCGGTAGTTGTCTTCACTATATCTGCTCGCTATGAGGTTTAATTGGCCCGAAAATAAGCACTTTGACCGCACCCTGCTCGTATTTATGCACTATGTGAATTACTTTTGCGCAGCTTAAATGAGGTATATGCGCAAGCGAAGTATGGATGAATTGAACCGGAAATCGGCCGAGGCTTTCCGGGAAGCCGATAAAATACCGGTTATGGTGGTGCTGGAAAATATCAGGAGCGCTTACAATGTGGGAAGTATATTCCGGACTGCCGATGCTTTCCTGTTGCAGGGCATTCACATTTGCGGATACACCGCAAGACCGCCTCACAAGGAGATAAAAAAAACCGCGTTGGGTTCCGATGAAGTGGTAACATGGTCGCATTTTGCAAATGCAGGAGAGTCTATAACAAAGCTAAAGGCGGAAGGATACAAAGTTTTCGCCGTTGAACAAACCGAGGGAAGCGTAGCCCTGCAGTTAGTGAACCGGCGAAGGCACGAAAAAACTGCCCTGGTCTTTGGCAATGAGGTGACCGGCGTTGAGCAATCGACCATACTGTTGTGCGACGGCAGCATTGAGATACCCCAGATGGGCACCAAACATTCGCTTAACGTATCGGTGGCGGCGGGCATCGTATTATGGGAAATGATCAGGGAACATATACCTGTTCTGTGAAAAAAGAAGAATGAACTATGCAAACCATCAGGAATTACCTTTCACTTATTAAGTTCTCCCACACGATTTTTGCAATGCCCTTTGCATTGATAGGGTTTTTCCTGGGCGTTCAGCATGGGCCACCCGAACGATATCTGAACCTGAACCACAGCATTGGATGGGGATGGGACCCAGGTACCGGTATGTGGTGGCAGGCCTATCTGCGGATTTTCATCCTGGTAATTTTATGCATGGTCATGGCACGCTCTGCCGCCATGGCGTTTAACCGTTACCTTGATAAGAATTTCGACGCGCTGAATCCCCGCACCGCCATCCGTGAAATTCCAGCCGGCATTGTTTCGGCTAACAGTGCTTTGTGGTTTACGATTGTTTGCAGCCTGCTGTTCATGCTCTTCGCGTTTTTCCTGAACCCGCTCTGTTTTTATCTTTCACCGGTTGCTCTTGCGGTAATTCTGGGTTACAGTTATACGAAAAGATTTACACCACTCTGTCACCTGATACTCGGACTGGGGCTTTCACTCGCACCCATTGGAGCTTATCTTGCCGTGACAGCCCAGTTTGCCCTGGTTCCGGTACTTTTTTCAATTGCGGTTCTGCTGTGGGTGAGTGGCTTCGATATCATTTATTCATTGCAGGACGAGGAATTCGACAAGGCCAATAACCTGCATTCAATTCCCGCGGCTGTCGGGAAAGAAAAGGCGCTAAAAATATCCGAAGCTTTGCATACAGCCTGCGCATTGGTCCTTTTGGGAGTATATGTTTATAGCGATTTTGGATGGCTGTATATATCCGGCTGGATCATATTCATAACCATGCTCACATATCAGCATGCCATTGTAAAACCACATGACCTGAGCCGCGTTAACCTTGCATTTATGACAGCCAATGGAATAGCGAGTATAGTGTTCGCGACTTTTGTAATTTCGGATCTTGTTTTTTTGAAATAGATACGGTGTCATTGAAAACTTTACTGACCAACCGCGATCTCCAATCCCTGAATAAAACAATGCCCAGAATTCTCGCTATTGATTACGGCCTTAAAAGAACCGGACTGGCTGTAACAGACCCCCTGCAGATCATTGCAACCGGTCTTATGACAGTTGAATCTCCAAAACTCATTACAGTATTAAAAGAATATTTTAATAAAGAAGAAGTGGAGCTCATAATCATCGGCGAGCCAAAGAATTGGGACGAATCGGATACGCACGCCACGCCACTGGTTCAGGCGATCATTAAGCGATTGAAAAAAGAATTTCCATCGATACCTATAAAAACGGTTGACGAACGTTTTACTTCCAAAATGGCCAGGCAAAGTATGATTGACATGGGTATGAAAAAGAAGCAGCGCAGAGACAAAGCCATGGTGGATGAGATTGCCGCCACGATCATGCTGCAGGAGTATCTACAGGCCAGGGATAGCGGTTATACCAAAACATAACGATACTCTAATATTGCTGACTTTGCCCGATTATCGTCGCGGCCATCGCCTTTAAACCGGCAAAATGGCGTAAATTCGCACAATTTTTAATTATGATCCTTCCGATAGTAGCTTATGGTGCGCCTGTGCTAAGAACAGTGTGCAGGGATATCGATAAAGACCACCCGGGTCTGGAACAGCTCATTGCAGATATGTGGGAAACAATGTATTACAGCAATGGGGTAGGGCTGGCAGCACCCCAGGTGAACAAAGACATCCGACTGTTCGTGATCGACAGCCAACAGATTTTCGAGAATCTCGATGATGATGAAAAAGGCAAATATCCTGATGAGCCCGGTCTCAAGCAGGTTTTTATCAACGCGCATATCCAGAAGCTGAATGGCAAGGAATGGGTTTACAATGAAGGCTGCTTGAGCATTCCCAAGATCAGGGAAGACATTTTACGCAATGAAGAAGTGACCATTTCCTTTCTGGATGAAAATTTTGAACCCCACGTCTCAACATACAACGGAATAACCGCGCGGGTCATCTTGCATGAGTACGATCACATTGAAGGGAAACTATTCATCGATTACATGAAACCTCTGAAACGGAAGTTGCTGAAGGGCAAACTGGATGACATTTCCAGGGGCAAAGTGAAGGTTGATTATAAGATGGTATTCTCAAAATAGCCTGTGGTCGATGACCAATTAATGAAGCGCATCCTCTATATAACATTCCTGCTTGTTTGTTTTCTTACCGCTGATGCGCAGGATTCTTCTGTAATGGTAAGCAAGAAAGTAGTTACACTGAAGGAAGTCGTTGTTCGCAGTAACCTCAACGTGCCATCATTCATCGACAGGGTAAAGAACGATACGACATTCTACAAAGCCTTCAAGAACCTCAAGATACTTGGATATACCTCGCTCAACGACATCCGGATGCTGGACAAGAAGGGTGAAACCCGCGCGTCTCTGCAGGGGAAGTCGCGACAGGTTGTAACCAACGGCTGTCGCCATACGGTAACCGAAGAGCAAAGGATAAACGGCGACCTGCTGGATAAATCAGGTGCATGGAATTATTATACCATGGACCTGTATGCTGGCTTGTTCTGGGTTGCCGATACCTTATGCGGCGAGAATAATATTGTTGGCGATCCAAGCTTCAACATCAGGAACAAAACCGGTTCGGCCAAACACCGCGAACAACTAAAAATGCTTTTCTTCAATCCAGGCAAAAGAATTCCCGGCCTTCCGTTCATTGGTAATAAACTCGCGCTGTTTGACGATGAAATGAGCAGCTACTACGATTACATCATTGACCTGGAACTGCTCAACGGCGAATGGTGTTATGTATTTGAAGTAAAAGCCCGGGAGAGCCTGTCATCGGGCGAAAAAGACAAGGTGGTTATTAATAAGATGATCACCTGGTTCAATCAGCAGACAATGGATATTGTGCTCCGCAAATATGACCTCAGTTACCGGGCCGGGGTATATGATTTCGACGTTGAAATAGAAGCTGAACTCACCCGCTTCGGCGAATACCTGGTTCCGAAAGTGCTTCGCTATAACGGAAATTGGGACGTGATGTTCAAAAAACGCGAAAGGGGAATTTTTACTGCCACCCTGTTCGATTTCAAAAATTAGATCTCCGCATTTACGGCTTTTAGTTTTCTGCTCTTCTGTTCTTCGTATCGGAAGACAGTGTTTAGTCATTTCTGGTTAATGATATTATCCCTCCGCAATTTTTCTCACTGTTTCCGGGGATGTATTATGACTTCGTTTGGTTATTGGTAATCAGCCTCTGTGAAGGCATTTTTGGTGATCAATAAACGGCCAATACCATTTTGTCACAAAACATCCCAAAACATGTCTCATAAAAAACGTTTCATGGAAAAGTTCAAACGGATCAATACCGCCACATTTGTTTCCGCTACAAAGCCGAAAAAGATCCTGTTCGCGAATGTGCCCGCGGACGGACATTTTAATCCCCTTACAGGGCTGGCAATGCATTTAAAAAGCATTGGCTGCGATGTAAGATGGTACACCGGTGAAAGATATGCCGGTAAGGTGAAGTCATTGGATATTCCATATTATCCTTTCAGGAAAGCACGTGAAATAGATCCTGAAACTTTCGATAGAGACTTTCCAGAGCGTGCAAAGATCAAAGGCGTGGTGGGAAAGCTCAACTTCGACATGATAAATATTTTCATACTCAGAGGTCCTGAATATTTTGCCGATATCAGTGAAATTTATAAAAACTTCGCGTTCGACCTGCTGATCGCTGACGTTGCGTTCAGTGGTATCCCGTTCGTAAAAAATAAGCTGAATGTACCAGTGATCTCGGTGAGCGTATTTCCATTGATGGAAACATCAAAAGACCTTGCGCCTTATGGAATGGGAATGACGCCGGCTAAAAGCGCGCTCGGAAAACAGAAGCAGCACATACTTCGATTCCTTTCTGATAAAATATTATTCAGAAAGCCCAACAAATTAATGAGGCAACTGCTGAAGGAATACGATATCAAAGCCAGCGGAAACATCTTTGATATGCTTATCCGGCAATCGTCATTGGTTTTGCAAAGTGGTAGTCCGGGTTTTGAATACAGGCGATCCGATCTTGGAAAAAACATTCGTTTTGTTGGCGCTCTTTTGCCTTACAGCAAAAAACGCCGGCAGTCAGCCTGGTTTGATGAACGTTTGAATACGTTCAAAAGGGTTGTGCTCGTAACGCAGGGTACAGTTGAACGGGATACCGCAAAACTTCTTGAACCCACACTGGAAGCATTTAAAAATTCCGGCTTCCTGGTAATTGTTACCACTGGCGGGTCGGGTACTGATGACCTGCGAAAAAAATTTCCTCAAACTAATTTCATTATCGAGGACTTTATCCCTTTCAACGATGTTATGCCCTATTGCGATGTGTATATAACCAATGGTGGTTACGGTGGAGTTATGCTTGGCATTGAACACGGCCTTCCGATGGTGGTTGCCGGGGTTCACGAAGGAAAAAATGAAATCAATGCCCGTGTAGGATATTTCAGATTAGGTGTTAACCTGAAATCGGAAATGCCTTCGCCTGCGCAGATAAGAGCAGGAGTTGAAGCCGTTATTGCCGATCCGCAATACAGGGAGAACGTAATGAACCTCAAAATAGAATTGTCAACATATAATCCGCAATTCCTTTGCGAGAAATATATGCATGAACTTTTCAATGAAAGGCCGGTTGCTCATAAATTTACAGCAACTGCGCTTGTGGATCTTAGTTAGCCTTGTATCGTGAAAGATCTTAAATCAATTATAGCTGTAGAAAAAATCGTGCGGTTATTGTTTAAAAACTTACTTTTTCCTGGAATACCTGGTTTCAACTCCTCCGGCATTTATTCCATCCGGAGTAATATTATAAGCTGTGATGAACAGCTCTTCACTGTTGGGCATTTCAATCTCTGTTCTCCAGCCCCAGGGTGTGCCACCTGGTTCGCCGTAGCTGCCCAGTACAGTGAATAGTTTATCTGTAGTGTTGCTTTCAGAAAAAAAGATGCTGGTTCCTGTATGGAAACTGTCGACCCATGCACACTGAAACTTCTGGTGTTCGAGGTGATAACCATAAATCGCTATGCCGCTGAATGGTTTTCCACCGAAGCTGCCTTTGTATTCATGTAACATGAATCGTCCGTCCATTATTGGCTTGATGGTTCCACTCATTGGTGATTCATCGGCAACTACGCCTTCTTCGAAAAAAGTGCGGGTAATTCCTTCCCATTCTCCGGCCATCCGGCTCAATTGAGAATGGACCCCACTTAACCGTGAGGTTTCAAATTTGTCTGAGCTCATTTAGTTTTGGTTGAAGTTGAAAGATGTATTAATCATTTCCGTCTTTGTTCTTATCCTTTTTACCGAAGATTCTCCTGAATATCCCCTTTTTTTTCTCTGGCTCCTCTTTTGTTTCACTGCTGTCTTTCTTTGGAACATCCTTCTGGTTCTTCTGATTGATTGCCTCTTTTTTTATTTTTTCTTCTTCCGGATCGAGTTTCGATTCAACCGGAACTTTATTATTTGTGTCTGGCATAAAATACTGGTCTCCGGTTCCATTTCCAACATCTTCACCTTCTGCTCCGGGAGGAGCTGTCGCGTCGATTATATTCAGATAATCGTACATCATTTCACTTCTCAGGCTTTCCGGTTGAACAAACATGGATTGCTTATCAAGACCGAGTGTTTTATCGGCATAAACTTTTTTGTAGAAATATTCCCAGATCGGACGAGCCGCGGTACCACCATAACCCAATGCGCTTTCAAGCCTGATGAAGCGGTCATCGCAACCAACCCAAACTCCTGCCAGCAGCTGAGGTGTGAATCCAAAAAACCACGCATCCGCATTATCATTTGTAGTACCCGTTTTACCACCCATTTCAGCCATGCCAAGGTTAGCGCGCAATCCTTTGGCAGTACCAAAGTCAACCGGTCCCTGTAACATCTTGGTCATGGTATATGCGGTTACTTCATTGATCACCTCTTTCCGTTCTGTATCGAACCTGGCAATTACGTTGCCATTTTTATCCTCGATCCTTGTGATGTAGATGGGCTTTGTACTGAAACCGCCCGCGGGAAATATCGTATAACCCCAAAGCATTTCATATAATGAAAGATCGCATGCGCCAAGACTGATGGAAGGGTAGGGTTCCACTTTCGTTGGAATACTTATCTGTTTCAGAAAATCAGCAAACCGCTGCGGTCCTACCTGCTTGATGATGTAAGCCGAAGCGCAGTTCAACGAATAGGTAAGCGCGCTTGCCATAGAAACCAGCGCGCCATTTCCTTTACAGATTCCTTTTGCAGGCACCATTCCGTTACCGGGGAAATGCTGCGCAACGTTTTCAAGTGGCGTTTGCGGCGTATAACCAAGTTCCTCAACAGCTTCGGCATAAAGGAAGGGTTTGATAGAAGATCCTACCTGGCGCTTTGTGTTGATATTCGCGTGATCGAATTTATAACTCTTGAAATCGATGCCGCCCACCCATGCTTTCACGTGACCCGAAATCGGATCCATGGCCATGAAAGCTGTCTGCAACATCAACCGGTGATATTTAATGGAATCCATCGGTGTCATCACCGTATCCTTTTCTCTTCTTTCGTTCCATGCGAACACCTTCATCGGCACTTTTTCATTGAAGGTTTTTCTTATGTCCTCTTCGCTCATTCCATCGTCCTTCAGCTTCTTCCAGCGATCGCTGTTTTTCATTGCAGATTCCAGCACGTTCTCATGACCCTTCCAGACAGTTTTCTTTTTAATATTGCCCTGCTGGTTCAATGCCCGTTGTAAAACCGGAAGGCTTTTCGCTACGGCTTCTTCTGCAATCAGCTGCATTCGTGGATTAATGGTTGTATATATTTTTAATCCGTCTGCGTACAGATCGTAAGCATCACCATCCTGCTTGTAATGTTCCCTGCACCATTTCTTCAGATCTTCACGCAGAACATCACGGAAATATGGAGCGAGGCCGTTATTTTCATCCAGTTTTTTATAGCTGAGACGTATCGGCTGCACTTTGAGCTTTGCAGCCACTGCTTCGTCCACGAAATTGTTACGAACCATTTGTTCGATCACAGTATTGCGACGATCCATTGCAGCCTTTGGATTTCTCTTGGGATTGTATAATGTATTTCCCTTCAGCATCCCGATCAGAATTGCGGCTTCCTCCACTTTCAGCATGTCGGGCTCCTTCTGGAAGAATGTGCGTGATGCATTGCGGATACCATAAATATTATCACCGAATGGCACCGTATTCAGATACAAGGCAATGATCTCCTGCTTTGTAAAATTTCGTTCAAGCTTCACCGCAATGATCCATTCCTTCATCTTTTCAATCACGCGCATCACAAAATTCGTTGACCCCTGGTCAAGCATATTTTTAGCCAGCTGCTGGGTGATGGTACTGGCACCACCCTCACTGCCAAGGAATATCACTGCACGCGCAAGACTCTTGGCGTCTATGCCTGAGTGTTTATAAAACCGCTCGTCTTCTGTTGCAACAAGTGCATTTACCGCATGTATGGAAATGTCCTTGTAGTCCACATTGCTGCGGTTACCCCTTTCGCGGTAATATTTTCCCATAAGCGTGCCGTCATCGGCATACACTTCTGTGGCAAGCGTAATAGCCGGGTTCTCCAATTGGGCCAGTGATGGCATCCTTCCAAAAAGCCCGAAATTGATAAGGAGCAGCAGCAAAATGAAGGCGCCAAGGCCTAAGAAAAACAGCCTCCAGAATACACGAACGGGTTTAGACATATTGGTAATTTATACTGAATGTTATTACAGCAAATATTGTACTCAATTAACCGGGCGGTAACGAACCGCCCTGCCAGTTATCTGTTAGTTAAAATTTCCCCGGGAATACCGCACTTAATTCCTTAATGTATGCACCCACATCCTTCGATGTTTTCAGCACTTCGAGGTTCTGCGCGCTTATGATATAGAATGTGTATTTGCCGGGTGGCATCCAGGGAATTATCTCAGAACCAGCCGATTTGCGAACGCGTTCCACATATTCAATTGCCGCATTGGCATTCTCAAAATTGCTCAGCACCACAAGTTTGATATTGTCGTCCAGCGGCACATTGGTGATCTCAAACGTTTTGTTATAATATTTTTCCCGGTTGAACCGATTGAATGCATTCCTGGTTTCCGAAACATAAACCGGATCCACCCTGTCCAGAACAATCATTACCAACTGAGGTTCTTCGGCCTTAAAGCTGTATCCCATTTTTGTAACTACGGGTGGCTGAATGACCTTCTGTACTGTATCCTTTTTAGGCAGATCGGTTTTTGGTAGTATTACAGGCGTCTGTTGCACTATGGCAGAATCCACCTTCTTCACAACAGGGGCATCAATCTGTGGCTGGGTCACCGGCTGCTGTACAGTGGCGAGAGCCGTATCGTCTGCACGGGTAACCTCCAGGTTGGTCAGGTATGCTTCAATCTGTGCCCGTTTGCTCAGGACATTCATCAGATTTTCGGCCTTTGCTTTCAGGGGCGAATCGGCGAACCTGCTGATAAGCTGAAACAATAGAGCCTTTGCCGTACTGTCGTTCCGCTGTTTGATATGATAAATTGACTCGATGTATAATAATTGAGGCGTCCAGTATCTTTCTCCGTACAAGCTGTCCGCTAATTTTTTATCGGCCAAAGCCTGTTCAAAATTTCCTTCTATGAAAGAAGTGTAGATCTTTTCATAACTGCGCGTTGCGTTGGTTTTCAACAGGCTGTCGGGCGACTTGCCCGCAAGGGCCGGGTCAACAGCCACCGCATATTTTCCAGCTGGAAACATCTGCTGCAACTGTATCTTGTAATAGTTCGCCTTGGTAAGGTCGCCAAGCTTCCAGTAGGAGTAGTAAAGCTTAAAAAGCGCTTCTTCCTTGTATGCAGTATTTGGAAAACGCCCGATCAGTTTTTCAAAACTTTCAACAGCCAGGGTGTGATCTTCCAGCTTTTCGTGATAAACTCTTCCCAATTCAAGCAGGGCCGATTCAATACTGTCGTTCGACAGCTTCAGCTTTTCGGTTGTCAACGGAAGATTGCTGGTAAACGCGTCATAAGAAATTTCCTGAATGGTATTGTTCGATCCCGGAGTGGGGGAGTCGCCGATCTTATTATCACCCTGTTTTGTGAGTGCGAAATTATTAATGGCGCTTTGCCTTCTCCAGTTGTCTACATTGGGTCTGTTACCCCATTTGGAACGGAATTCGGTAAATCCTTTTGCTTTCTGTGACTGGTTGCTGAAATACCATTCTCCTTTCGGCGCATTTGTAAACAGATCAGGAGGCAAGGGCTGATTATTGTTCAGTTGATTATTCGAAACTCCGGGAGCAGGTTCTTCTTCTTTCAAACCCTGCGCCTTGCGTGACTGCCTTACCATCTTTTTCACAAATGCTTCTCTATCTTTTTCGGGCATGGCCGCGATCCGCTGAAGACTGTCCTGGCGATAAATAACACCCGATGGAGTTACCAGGAAATTCAAAACTTCCTTTCTCTGGTTAATGGAACTAACGTCGCCCTGAATTCCTGCGACGTTCACACTATCATAAAAACTTTTTGCAGATTTATAGTCTTTTTCCTGAAACGCAAGATCGGCCAGTTGAAGGAATGAACGGTTGCGCTGTTCCTGGTTCTCCAGGCTGTATTTTGTGCTTTTTAGTAATAATGCCCTTGCGCCCTCAACATTTTTACGTTCCAGTTCCATCTGGGCGGCAGTGTAGTAAATGATGTCGCGATAATTGAAATACCTTTCTTTCCGCGCCATTTTCAAAAGCTCATTAATATTTTCCTGGATACTGTTCTTTTCATCAGACTTATTCTGCCTTATCATATTCAGACGCGCATGAACTTCCATTACCGGGTCGAATGTGTGCCTGATAGCGCGTGCGTAAAACTTTTCAGCGAGTTCCGGTTTCAACGACCTTTCATACAATTGAGCTATCAGATATTCCCACCTTGAAAGCTCCTGGTTGTTGGCCGCTACATCCAACGCCTTCTCCAGGTAAATAGCCGCGCTATCAAAGATGTTCTGTTTATAAAACCAGTTCGCCTGAACTTCAGAAAGTTCCGCTTTCAGTCGTGACGGGAAATTGGGATCATTCTTAAGCGTTTCAATTAATCCCGCCGCTTCGGGTAGTTCTTCATTTGCCAGGTAGGTTCTGATCTGCCATAAGAAAGATTCATTCCGGCTGGGAGGCCGTGTAAGGGCTTTTTTGACCAGGCTGTTGTTTTCTTTCGTAGAAATGGTAAATGCGTTTCCGCCTTCATTGGCGTTGCTGCCGATCACTTTATCATACCCGTCTTTTTCTTTAGGGGAAAAAGCATAATTGATATATTGAAACGTGAGATAGGCTGAATCCAGCTGGTTCCGGTAATAATATGCCTTGCCCATAAGCATGTACATATTATCCACCCAATTGCTGCGAAGGTCGTGAATGAGAATGGCGACGGTTGACTTATAAATTACCGAATCAAGCTCCTGCTTCTCACCGGCTGTTTTCTCAAGTGTGTAATTGTAAAAAGGGAGCAGTTGGGTATAATCGTCGCGGTGAGCGGCTTTCACCCTGGCCAGCGCCTCATTCAGTTTATTATTCGCGTTGAAATAGTAATTGTAATGAGTAGTGGTATTCTGCATAAAACGGCGAGGGGCTGTGAACTTTTTTTCTGCCGTTTTTTCGTAGCCGAGCTTTTTGTTTTCAAACTTTTCGGGCTTCTTCACATCCACCGCAAGCGCTTCCTGGGCAAGGGCTGCCGGTAAAGCAAAAAGCATGAATGCCAACGTTGAACACGCTACTCTAAAAAATGGGATATGCATGCGGCCGCAAACTAAGTGGTTATAACTGAATTTCAGGAAATTTATTTTAAAATTACATCTTAAAATTTCCCTTAATTCGTTAAAGGGAAATAATGGGTTTTGGCATCAAATTTTCAGCCTCAGTCTGCTTTTGTTGCTAACTTTAGCCCGAAAGCTAATTTATGGCCAAGTTCGATGCCAATTCTACGCTTAAGAGACTAAGAAACCGTTACCGGCTGGTGGTCATGAACGATGACAGCTACGAGGAAGTGGTTACGTTCAAGCTGTCGCGACTCAGTGTTTATGTTTTACTCAGCACAATATTCGTGCTTCTCACCAGTTTAACAGTGGCATTGATAGTATTTACCCCTTTAAGGCTGTATATACCAGGATATGGCGATGTTAATACTACCAAGGAATTGCGGGAGCTTAAGATCAAAACGGATTCTTTGGAAGAGTCGATGCGGCAGAAAGACCTGTATATGGAGAACCTGAAAACCGTGCTGCAGGGCAATGTGACCATCAAACTGGATACAAACACCCTGAACATTCCGACCCCTGAAAAAATCAAAGATTAAAAACCAATACTATGTTCAATTCGAAATCCAAATCTGAAAACAACGAGGAAAATGTGCCTGCCAGTGCAAGCATGATCGGTGCAGGAACTACCCTTAAAGGCGACATCACCAGTAACGGCGATCTGCGTATCGACGGTACGCTGAAAGGGAACATCATCGGCTCGGCCAAAGTGATCATCGGGGCCAATGGAGTTGTTGAGGGCGATATATCGGGCCAGCAGGCTGATATCATGGGTAAGGTGGTTGGATCTATCCGCGTAAAGGACCTGCTGCAACTTAAGAACGGCAGTACAGTTGACGGGAACATCAGCGCCGGGAAACTTCAGGTGGAACCATCTGCAGCATTCAACGGCCAGTGCCAGATGATAAGCACTGTTAATCAGAACGCAGAGACGAAAAGCGGCAGTGGTAATATTATTGCCATGAAAGATCCAAAGGAGTCAGATGCAAGGGCGGTTGCCAGATAAGAAAAACGATAACAACATTCTGTTTCGATATGCCGGAATGGGAGCTCAGATCCTGGTTTCTCTTGGTCTTGCGGTCTTTATTGGACTGAAGCTGGATGCCTGGATACGGACTCCCTTTCCTGTATTGGTTTGGGTATTACCTTTGCTGGTCATAATTGGTATGATCATTAAAACTATAAAGGATACTTCCAAACAAAAGCATGATAAATAAGCGGCAACGGAAGCCATGGTGGCCAGTCATTCTTATCTACGTTATCACAAACGCAATTTTTATTGCAGGCAAAAAATGGGCAACTACTTACGAAGTGGATACCGATATTCTGATTATCGGGAATACCGTTTTGCTGGCAGCTACAATGGTGTCTTTTGTGCTTTATGAACGGTCGCTCAAAAACAGCCAGCCCCAGGCCTTTCTCCGTTATATATACAGTGGCATGTTCCTTAAAATGCTCATCTGCCTGGTTGCGGCATTCATTTATATTGTTGCCGCAGATAAAGTGAACAAACCCGCCCTGTTCGGATGCATGTTCCTCTATTTTGTTTACACTTTTGTTGAAGTGAGTATTTTGTTACGATTGAGCAAGGAGCAGAAAAATGTCCAGACAGGAAGCCCCACTTGAATATCTTCAGCGATATCTTCCGCCAGGATCCGGCGAGCTGGTGATGCAATACCTTCACCAGTACAAAGTGCATCTGACAATTACCAGGGAAAGAAAAAGTCTTTATGGCGACTACCGTCATGCCACGCACGACCGCAATCATCGCATCAGTGTAAATGGCAACCTGAATAAATATTCCTTTCTTATTACGCTGGTACATGAACTGGCTCACCTGCTTACTTTCCAGCAATACGGAAACCGTGTGGCATCTCATGGAAAAGAGTGGAAGAAGCTTTTTGCATTTTTATTAAAGGATTTCCTTTCGGCCAATATTTTCCCGGATGATATTAAAAGGGCGCTGGCCAAATCCATTCACGACCTGCCTGCTTCAAGTTGTGCTGATGATAGCCTGATGCGTGTTTTAAAAAGTTACGATGTAACATCGCCCGATATTGTAATGGTTGAGCAGATCGCTGAGGGCAATCTATTTGCATTGGATGACGGTCGCATTTTCAGGCGCGGTAAAAAACTACGGAAGCGTTACGAATGCGTGGAAGTTAAAACCAGAAGGCTCTATTTATTCAGCCCGGTTTATGAAGTACGCAAGGCAGGTTGAAGGTCCAGGATCATCCATCTGTCGCACCCGAAATGGCCGGTATTACCCATTGGCCCGTTAAGATAGCGGAAGCCGAACTTCTCATAAATTTTCAAAGCCTGTTTCAGCTCGGGCATTGTTTCCAAATAAACCTGCCGGTATCCTGCACTCCTCGCAAATTCAAGGCAGCGGGTTATGAGTTCCCTTCCCAATCCTATTCCCCTGGCAGCGGGAGCGAGGTACATTTTCACCAGTTCACAAACATTGGGTGGAAGGCCTTCAGATGGAAATATGCCTGCGCCCCCTACGATTTTGTTATTTAATTCTGCTACGTAGTAAATGGTGTTTTCTTTCCTGAATATTTCGTAGAGGTGGTCTGTGGTATCATCATAGTAAACCGTGCCGGGCTTGTTGGCTCCAAACTCGGCGAGAGCATCCCTTATGATGCGTGCCAGTTCGATATTATCAGAAGGCAGGATTGTGCGTATGCTGATGCCATTCATCCTGCGAATGTAAGTATGTCCCGGAAAAAAATCGGGAATTTACATTTGCTAGCTGATAAGTGCGAAGAATGAATAAATGGCGGCGAGACCTACTACAATGGAGATAAGAAAGATACGGTCGGCTTTGTGCATGGGATTTTAAGTTGGTTGGTTTCAGATATTGATTTCGCTATGAAAATAGTGAACGCTTCGCTAAGTTGCAAGCGTTAACAAAAGAAAAGGAAAAATAAATAATTAGCAGATTTTGCCGATAAGCAAATAAGCCAATTAAGGACCCCGAATTTTGCAGTGTTTTTTATTAAACGGCCCCCAAACAGGTAAGCCTTACCGCCATCCCGCGGGGGACCTAACCTCAAAAAAAAGATCATCGCCCCTGGAACAATTTGCTTATTGGCTCATTGGCAAAATCGGCTAATTCATCTCCAAATCCTCAAATTATCTAATTATCAAATTACTGCGGCACTCTCCCTATCCTCACCCCCGACTTATTAAAAGCCGTCACACTTCCATCTCCATTGACATCGGTGGTTGCATAAATCATCCTGGTGCCCTGGTTGTTGAAGCACTCCAGGCTGCCATCGCTTACATTGGTGGACGCAAGGCGGAGTACCTGCGTTCCCGCATTATTATACATTTTGATATCACCGTTCCTTTCAGTTGTTTCACCCATCCAGATCAATGATCTTCCTTCTGTATTATTCAATGTAAGGTGGCCTGAGCCGGATGTCATAAGGCTAAGCATCACCGCATCTTTTCCTTCTTTATTCTTTATTGCTACGGCTCCTCCGCCGCCTCTTACATTATACAGCTGAATGGTTGGCTTGCCTTTACCGTCGTATAAATTGACGTTGCCAAACCCGGATGTATTGGAAACGATGTCCACGAGATAGTTTCCATTTTTATCGAAGGTGGTAATTGATCCATTCCCATTGTAACTTCCAATATTCACCAGCACTTTTCCATTGACATCAACAACTTCAAAAGCCTTTGCCGTGATCTTTTCGGGAACCTGGTTCCTGTTGAAAGAACTAATGGTAATAACCAGTGCAATTAAGATCACTCCTGTAAACAGGAATTGGTACATGCGTACTGCTTTCTCGAGTGAATACACCCGTTGTTCAAGATTGGTCATGGGGGTTAATTTTAGTGGGGTCAAGGTAAGCCGAATCGCCGGATCGTCAAACCGGTATCGTGTTAGTCCTATAAAAATAAATAGTACTTCTACGGGTCATAAGGGGTTCCCTTTAGCGGCCGGTAAGTTTACCGATGAATCGTTAAAATGATGTGCCAAAAGAGTTTGTGAAGAGCCTGTTTCGATACATCTTTACACTGCAAGCGAATGAAATCCGATTCCTTGAAAAACCAGAAATTGAATCCAGATCAAGAAAAACCAGACCAGAATCCAAACCCGGAAAACCAGATTTAGAACCAGATCCAAAGAAAAACCAGTCCCAAAATCCAAAATCCGATTTTGAACAACTGATCAGAAAAGATCCACCTTCCTGTGAAAAACGTGACCCCCTGGTACCTGATGAGTAACGTACCAAATCATTTTCCTCCCGCAAAAGCGGGAGGTTTTTGTTATGCGGTTTGTCCCGCGTTTTACAGACCAACACATCAAAAAATTGAACAATAGAAAATTCTCACCCCGGATTAACATGGTTTAAGATTCAAATAATACCGATTCAGTTATAAACTCCATTTGCTTCCTCAGCGCTTCTTTAGTTTTCCCTGTCATTGTTGACTTCAGAATCATTACCAGAATTAAAATAACGAAAATGAGAAAATTGATTTTCTTGCTCGTTGCTGTGCTGGCTACTGCAGCCGTTTGGGCACAGCAAAGAACAGTACGGGGAAAAGTAACAGACCAGAAAGGAGCGCCCATGGTTGGTGCTACCATTTCTATTAAAGGACAAAGCACCGCCACTCAAACCGATTCAGAAGGTAACTTCAGCATTCCCGCTTCGCAGGGAAACACCATTGTAATTTCCAACGTTGGCTTCGGCACACAGGAGATCAGGGTGGGTACCAGCGATAACCTTAGTATCACCATGCAACCGCAAAGCGGAGAGTTGAGCGAGGTGGTTGTTACAGCTCTTGGGCAGACCAGGAGCAGGGACAAGGTTGGATATGCTGCATCAACTTTTAAAGCCGATGATGTTGTCAGGTCAGCACCGGTAAGCGCCCTCGATGGATTGCAGGGCCGTGTTGCGGGAGCCGACATTTCTACCATCGGCGGTCAGCCCGGATCTTCCAGCAAGATCATTTTACGTGGCTATTCTTCCATTGGACAGACTTCCAATAACCAGGCACTGATTGTTGTTGACGGTGTTCCGTTCAACAACTCACGGCTTGGTTCCTTCAACGACTTCCTGAACAGTGGAGGTGTTGACTTTGGAAATGGTCTGAACGATCTTAACCCTAATGATATAGATAACATCACCATCCTCAAAGGCGCGGGTGCAACTTCTTTGTATGGATCACGTGCAGCAAATGGAGTGGTGCTCATCACAACAAAAAAAGGAAGGAACGGAAAACTGAGTGTTGATTTTACTTCATCTACCATTTTCTCAACTGTTGCGAAGTTGCCTGATTTTCAAAATACTTTCGGACAGGGATGGAATGCTCAGCACTGGAAAGAAGAGAATGGAAGCTGGGGTCCAAGGCTTGATGGTACCGATCGTTTGTGGGGTTCAGAAGTTGATAATTCAAGGCTTATTAAACCCTATAGCGCGGTTGAAGATAATGTTCGCCGGTTCTATGATATGGGAACCGAAACCAATAACAGCATTGCCGTCAGAGGTGGTAACCAGAATGCGAATTTCTATTTTTCATACGGTAATGTTTATAATAATGGTGTTCTGCCAAGTGATGTTGATGTGTTCAGAAGGAATACGCTTGCATTGAGAGGACAGGTCAAGACCGACAGGTTCCTCGCATCCGGCTCATTCAATTACATCAATAAGGCAGGCCGCACAGTTAACAGCGATGAAACCGAAGCGGGATCTTCTACGTTTGAAAACATCATACAGATACCACGTGATTTCAACATGGTTGATTTCAAGGATTACAACAACAAGTTCTTCAACGTAGATAATTACTTCACTCCATATGCTGCCAATCCTTACTTCTCTTTATTCGAAAATGGTAACAGGATGCAGAACGACCGCTTTTTCGGTAATGTGGAACTTGGTTACGATTTCTCCGATGTATTCAACATCCGGTGGAGAAATGGTGTCGACGTTTCGAATGCCCGTGTAAAAGATTACCAGGCAATAGAGCGTCCAAAAGTGGGGAGCTGGAGAGGAACAAACCCAACCAATGCTGAAGGCGCCAGCTATACGGCAAAAACGGGTGGTGTTCGTGAGTTGAGCGATTATGTACGTGAGATCAATTCTGACCTGTTCCTTAATTATGATTACGATATCAATGACAACTTCAATCTTGCAGGATTTGTTGGTGGTAATTACAATGAACAGGAGAGCAGAAGACATTCATCGAAGATCACCGGACTTATCATTCCCAACTTTTATCATATTACCAATACATCAAACGATCCGACCACATTCACGTTAAGCACCAAGCGCAGATTGATTGGAGCTTTCGGACAGGCAAACCTTTCGTTTAAAGACTATCTGTACTTCACGTTAAACTTAAGGAACGACTGGTCGAGCACACTTCCAAAGGGTGAGAATTCATTTTTCTATCCCGGTGCAAACATCAGTGCCATCATGAACAGGATCGTGAACCTGGATAATACGCCCATTTCTTTCTGGAAGCTGAGAGCTGCTATAGGACAAACCGGTAAGGATGCTCCTGTGTACTCCCTGGAATCAGTGGGAGTTACCGGAAACTCTGCACTCGGATTTGGAAACATCGTATTTCCCCTCAATGGCATAACAGCTTTCGAACTGGGTAACACTATCGGCAACCAGTCGTTGAAGCCAGAGATCACAACTGAATGGGAAATCGGAACGGAAGTGAGGTTCCTGAAAAACAGGATCGGGCTCGACGTTGCATACTACAACAAACGTACAGATGGACAAATCATCAATGTGCCGATTGCAACATCTTCAGGTTATACCAGCCTGGTAACAAACTTTGGCCTGGTTGAGAACAGGGGTATCGAGCTTTCATTGAACGTAACGCCCGTTCAAACCAAAAACTTCACCTGGTCAATGAACTACGTGTTCACAAAGAACAACAACAAGATACTTGAACTGCCTGATGGATTGGATAAGGTTGACTTCAACTCATACTTCGACATCAAAATGGTTGGCAGGGTAGGTCGCCCGGTAGGAGTGCTTGAAGCGCCGAAGCCGCAAATGACAGACGACGGAAGGATCATTGTGAACGCGGCAAATGGATTTTCGGTTACTACGAGTGACGACTTCGAATACGGTACCGTGCAACGTGATTTCATGATGGGACTGAATAACAACTTCACTTATAAGAACTGGAGTCTTGGCTTCAACTTCGATTACAGAAAGGGCGGATACTTTGTTTCACGTACTGCCGACCTTACCTATTTCGTGGGTAATGCGTATCTCACGGAGAACTATGACCGCAGACCTTTCATCATACCTAATTCAGTAGTGAACACCGGTACAGTTGACGCGCAGGGAAAACCGATCTATGCAGAGAATACCACTCCGATTGATATGACAAATATCAATTCATACTGGTATCACTCATCCAACGGCGCGATGCATTGGGACCGCGTGATTTTGCCAAAGGACTTTGTGAAACTCCGCGATGTAACACTGAGCTACAGGCTGCCAACGGCTTGGGCCGGTAAGATAAATGCGCAGAATATAACACTGTCGGCTATCGGTCGCAACTTCCTGCTGTGGGTTCCGCAGAAGAATACGTTCATTGATCCGGAGATCACCAACCTTGGCAATGATATCATTGGAGAATTCGGCGAACAGGCTGCATCTCCAACAACCAAAGCTTATGGTGTGTCACTTAAAATAAATTTCTAATAAACAAATACCAGGATATTATGAAGATGAAATTGTGCATGATCCTTATAGCAATGGCCGCTGTAACGGTATCATCATGTAAAAAGCAGCTGGATATTAATAAGGATCCGGACAACCCGAGCCTTGACCAGCTAACACCCAAACTGGTGTTTCCTGCAGCGGTGGTATCATCGGCAGGCCGCATTGGTGGTGACCTTGCCATTGTGGGCGGAATATGGGCGCAGTTCTATACACAGAATACTACTTCTAATCAGTATAAGAACATTGATGCGTTCGATCTTACAAAAAGCGATTTCGGAAGCACATTGATAAGCAGCCCATGGGCGGAATTGTATTCCGGTGCTTTGAATGACCTTCACTTCACCATCCGCAGGGCGCAGCAGGAAAATGACCATACCTATGTGCTTGTCGGCACGGTGATAAAAGCATTCACCATGCAGATGCTGGTTGACTTATACGACCAGGTTCCATATTCGGAAGCATTCCAGGGTATCAATAACCTGCAACCGAAATTCGACGATGGATATTCAGTTTACAAAGCGCTTCTGCAGGAGCTGGATGCAGCCCTTGCCGGAAATTTTGAGGCAAGCACCAATAGTTCTCCCGGTGCATACGATCTGTTGTGGCCAGGCACCGGACCTACTGTAGAAGCACAGGAAGCAGACTGGGTTAGCAATGGAAATCTTCAGAAATGGGTAAGCTTCGCCAATACACTGAAACTGAAAATGTACCTGCGCATGGTGTACGCGAAACCAACGGAAGCAGAAGCCGGTATCAGGGCTATGTATAATGCGGGCGTTCAGTTCCTGAATGAAGATGCAAAGCTGGATGTGTTTGAAAATGCTGAGAATAAAAGCAATCCGCTGTTCGAATTCAATAACAGGAAACTTAATACCGACGCCAACCTGAAAGCGAGCGTTACTTTCCTTTCATGGCTGCAAACGAATGGCGATCCAAGGATTGATAATTATATGTTACCAAGAACAGGTTCTACAACGCAGTACCTTGGAATTCACCAGGGCGATTTCCTGAACCCTGATCCGACATTCAACAATGCATCGAAAGCAAATATTTCGCCGGTTGATCCCGTTGATTTTATTTCAAAAGCGGAATCACATTTCCTCCAGGCCGAAGCACTTGAAAGATATTATGCGGGCGCCGGTGCACAGGCACAATATGAGCAGGGCGTAAGGGCTTCGTTTGCCAGGTATGGCGACAATCCAAATACGTTGCTTGCCGGATTATACGCGTATCCCGCGGCAGCGACATTTGAGCAGAAGCTTGAAGCCATCATCACGCAAAAATGGGCTTCAATGCCGAAGTCG
>DASWTK010000109.1:0-30549 GCA_036402175.1 Chitinophagaceae bacterium
GGAAATGAAGACGGCATCTTCACCGATAAAAGCATGGAATGGGGAACAGGAGAGCAGAAAGGATATTTCAATGGCGCGGCCTGGGCCGACCTTGACAACGATGGCGATGTTGACCTGATAGTAAACTCCATCAACGCTCCCGCGGTCATTTACAAAAACAATACAAAAGATAAAAAATTTCTCACACTCGGTTTCGAAGGCGATAGTTTGAATAAAGCCGGCATTGGTGCAAAAGCATGGCTGTATGCCGGCGGCAAATTGCAATACCAGCAATTGATGCTCACAAGAGGATTTCAATCGTCTTCCGAATCACGGCTTCATTTCGGTTTGAACGATCAAACATCAGCAGACAGCCTGCTGATAGTATGGCCCGATCAGAAATACCAGGTCATCAAAAACATTCAGGCAGGAAAGCAATTAATAATAAAGCACACTGATGCAGGCGGCAGCTTTGTACATCAGGCTTATTTCCCAAAAGCACCTGAAATGCTGAGCGACATTTCCGGCACAATGGGTATTAACTGGAAGCACAGGGAAAACGAATTTGTAGACTTCAACGTGCAATACCTCATACCGCATCAGCTGTCTGTAAAAGGTCCGAAGATTGCGGTTGGTGACGTCAATAAAGATGGACTGGACGATTTTTATGTATGTGGCTCATCTGCGCAGAACGGAGTTATGATGTTGCAGTCGGCAGATGGAAAGTTCAGCGCGATAGATACTTCGGTATTCCGTAAACAGATCCCATGCGAAGAAGTGGATGCCGTTTTCTTCGACGCCAATAAAGATGGCTGGCCCGACCTGTATGTAGTAAGTGGCGGAAATGAGTTTGAAAACAATTCTCCATCACTTGCCGATCGCCTGTTCCTGAATGATGGTAAAGGACATTTTGGTCCGGGAAGCGGTCTCCCGCAAATGCCGGCAAACAAGTCGTGTGTGAGCGCAGCGGATGTTGATCAGGATGGCGACAACGATCTGTTCATTGGAGGTTTATCATCATCCAAGGCTTATGGAATTGCGCAGGATTCCTGGCTGCTGCTAAACGATGGTAAAGGAAATTTCACAATAGCCGGAGAAGATGTGATTAAACTGCGTGCACTTGGCATGGTTACTTCAGCTTCATTCGCCGATCTGAACAAAGATGGCTGGATGGACCTGGTAATTGCCGGTGAATGGATGCCCGTAAAAACATTCATCAACAACAAAGGCATTTTCAAACCAGCCGATCTGGAAAAATCTACCGGGCTCTGGCAAACAATTTATACTTCAGATATCAATGGCGATGGCCATATGGATATTCTTGCCGGCAATTGGGGACATAACTCAAAGCTATACGCCGGAAAGAATGGTCCGCTTAAATTATTTGTAAAGGACTTCGACAAGAATGGCTCTATCGAGCAGATCCTGGCATACACCATTGATGGAAAGGAATATCCTTTTCTAGGCAAGGATGAACTGGAACGACCTTTGCCTACACTAAAGAAGGGCTATCTCACTTATAGTGAAGTTGCCGGCAAAACCGTCGATTACATTTTGTATAACCTGTTTGAAGATTATATTGAACTTAAAGCGGAAGTAGTAAGCTCATCCTGTTTCCTGAACGATGGAAAAGGAAATTTTAAAAGAGTGAATCTTCCGAACGAGTTGCAGCTGGCTCCGCTGACGGCTTTCGCTCCTTATAACAATCAGCCCAATACATTTTTTGCGGCGGGAAATTTTTATGGCGTGATACCATATGAAGGCAGATACGATGCCATGCTGCCCGGGGTATTTTCATATGATGCAGGCACATCAGCTTTTAATCAGTTGACAAAACTACCAGGCATGGAGGGGGAAGTACGTGACGCGAAGTGGTTAAACTATGCCGGAGGAAAGAAGTTACTGTTGCTTGCAAGGAACAACGATAGTTTAAGGTTTTTGATCAAACAATAATCATGAGGATAAGGAGAAGTATTTTGTTTACGTTGATTGCCATTTGCATTCTCTCTGCATGCAGCAAGAAAAAGGATGGCGGTACTACAACGCCTCCGCCTCCTCCTCCCGCCAATTTTCTGATCAAGGGCTGGAGTGTGAACGGACTGCCATCCAGAAGCCTTTATCATGATATCAGCAAAAATCCTGTTGTCAGATTTAGTTTTTCCGCTCCATTAAACAGAAGCACGGTACCGGGAAACATTTTCCTGAAAGAAGTTTCGGGCAGTCCGGTGAATTTTTCAATAACATACGAGAATGCAGACAGCACTATTGTGCTTCAACCGTCACAGGCATTATCGAATCTGAACAAATACATCGTATCGGTTACCGATCAGTTAAGATCTCCCGCGGGTGGCAAGCTGAGTGCTGGTTCTGAAATAAGTTTTGTAACGTCAATTGATTCTTCGCGCAAGTTCCCTGTTATCAGCGACGATGAGCTGCTGACGCTGGTGCAAAGACAAACATTCAAATATTTCTGGGATTTCGCGCATCCGGTGAGCGGACTTGCGCGTGAGCGGAATACTTCTGGTGAAACCGTAACCTCGGGCGGTTCAGGATTTGGTATCATGGCAATTGTGGTTGGTGTTCAACGTCAGTTTATCACGAGAGCGGAAGGACTTGCACAACTTCAGAAAATAACAACTTTCCTTAAAACAACAGCGCAGCGGTTTCATGGCGCATTTCCACACTGGCTAAATGGAACAACCGGGCAGGTGATACCATTCAGTTCAAAAGACAATGGCGCCGACCTGGTGGAAACATCATACCTGATCCAGGGATTACTTACTGCACGGCAGTTTTTTAATGGAGCCGATGCTGCGGAAACAGCATTGCGTAACGATATCAATAGTATCTGGAATACGGTTGAATGGAACTGGTTCAGAAAGAACAATGAAAATGTGTTGTACTGGCATTGGAGCCCGAATTATGGCTGGGATATGAACCATCCCATTAAAGGCTGGAACGAATGCCTGATCACCTATGCGCTTGCGGCCTCCTCAACTACGTTTGGCATTCCTAAAGTTGTATACGACCAGGGTTGGGCATCGGGCGGCGGAATGGCTAACAATAATAATTATTACAATATTCCATTGCCATTGGGCCCTGCTTATGGAGGGCCATTATTCTTTGCGCATTATTCATTTCTTGGCATCGACCCTGTTAATCTCACCGATGCATATGCGAACTACCAGGTGCAGAACAGAAATCATACATTGATCAATAATGCTTATGTAAGAGCGAACCCGAAAGGCTTTTTTGGATACAGCGATTCGTGCTGGGGACTTACCGCCAGTGATGTTCCTTCAGGGTATGCCGCGAGTTCACCAACCAGCGATATTGGCGTTATCGCACCAACGGCCGCGCTTTCTTCTTTCCCTTATACTCCGGCCGAATCAATGAAAGCGTTGAAATTCTTTTACTATGTACTGGGCGATAAATTATGGGGACAATACGGCTTCGTGGATGCATTTTCGTTGCACGAACCCTGGTTTGCCAGTTCATACCTGGCCATTGACCAGGGACCGATTATTATCATGATAGAAAATCACCGGACCGGTTTGCTTTGGAATTTATTTATGAGCGCACCGGAAGTCATTGATGGAATGAGAGCGCTGGGATTTCAGGGTCCGCGATTCTGAAAAAGCACA
The DNA here is from genome assembly GCA_036402175.1 of Chitinophagaceae bacterium. Taxonomy (GTDB): domain Bacteria; phylum Bacteroidota; class Bacteroidia; order Chitinophagales; family Chitinophagaceae; genus DASPKM01. The sequence continues at coordinate 3,624 of DASWTK010000109.1, forward strand.
TTAACAAAATAGATCCGACATGAAGAATCAACTTTTGCTGGTATTATGCTTTATCATTTTTAATTCTTCATTTTCTCAGAAAAAAAAGCAGGAAGAGAAAACTTCCGGCGGAATTCCTGTTACCGGAATTTTAAAAAATCTTTCTGATACAGCGCTTCTTGAACTGGTGCAAAAACAAACCTTCCGTTACTTCTGGGATTTTGCGCATCCTGTATCAGGACTTGCCAGGGAGCGCAGCAATATCGCATATGAATACGGAAGTGAAACCACTACTACAGGGGGAACCGGATTTGGTATCATGGCAATTGTTGTTGCCGCGGAAAGAGGATGGATCACACGGGATACGGCTGTTGGCCATTTACTGAAGATGGTAAGATTTCTTTCGAAGGCGAACAAATACCACGGAGTGTTTCCGCATTGGCTGCATGGTGAAACCGGAAGAACCATTCCGTTCAGTTCAAAAGATGATGGAGCCGACCTTGTAGAAACTTCATACCTGATGCAGGGATTGCTCACGGCAAGGCAGTATTTCAACCGCAATGATCCGAAAGAAACCCAGCTTCGCAACCGCATTACGTGGATGTGGAATGATGTGGAGTGGAACTGGCATACAAGAGAAGGCCTCAGCATGTTGTTCTGGCATTGGAGCCCAAACAACGGCTGGAGCATGAACCATGAAATACGTGGATGGAATGAATGCCTGATCACTTATGTACTTGCAGCTTCCTCACCGCGGTATTCAATAACGCCCGATGTGTATCATCGTGGCTGGGCAAACAGCAGCCACTTCAGGAATGAACGTGAATTTTACGGAATTAAATTGCCGCTGGGCTTCGATTTTGGAGGTCCGCTTTTCTTTTCTCATTATAGTTTTCTTGGGCTGGATCCGAAAGGGCTAAAGGATCGGCATGCAGATTATTGGGTGCAGAATGTAAATCATACGCTCATCAACCGCGAGCATTGCGTTCGTAATCCGAAACAATTTAAAGGTTATGGCGCCGATTGCTGGGGACTCACCGCGAGCGATAATCATCGAGGTTATGGTGCGCACTCGCCCACGGAGGACCTGGGAGTAATTTCGCCAACAGCAGCTTTGTCGGCATTCCCTTACACGCCTGAGTATTCTATGCAGGCGTTGAAACATTTTTACAACAATCTGGGAGATAAGATATGGAGTGAATATGGTTTTGTAGATGCATTTAATGAAACACAAAACTGGTACGCCAAAAGCCATCTGGCAATTGATCAGGGTCCCATCATTGTAATGATTGAGAATTATCGTACCGGGTTATTATGGAAACTGTTCATGAGCGTGCCTGAAGTGCAGGCAGGCCTGAAAAAGCTGGGCTTTCAAAGTCCGCACCTGAAATAAGAAAACGGAACTCACTTTCAAAACCAAAAACCTTGAGGAAACTATTGTTTTCGTTGATTTTATTTTCCGCAATTGCCGCTGTTGCGCAGGAACGGCCATATGATTATGTATTTTTTGTGAACAGCAGGATGAAGGGAAATTATTTTTTCAGCAAAGCTGAATCTTCCGGTGATTCTAAACTTCAAAACGTAGATGGGAAACTTCCTGTGAGTGACGCATACTTCTCAACACCAGGAACTTCCCTGCAGCTTGAATACGTAAATGGAGCGAACGGAAACTGGAAGGCGACAGTTTATAAACAAGAGATCAGGGGGCAGGATCAGTTTAAGCAAGCGCATTACCTGTCGTTCCGCATCATGAAACTTTCTACCGCTTCGGGAAATGGCGAGTTCCCTTCGGTTCAACTCATGTACCGCGACAGTTCTCTCTCAGCCGCGCAAACGCTGAAACTTAAAGCATACCCTGGTTGGGAGCAGGTGATCCTGCCGCTGAAGCAATTTGGCTTCAGTGATTCAACACATCCGCAAAAAGTAATTGCAATTGTATTTGCGCAAAACGGAAATGAAGGAAAGCTTCACAAGCTGTATGTGGACGATATTGAATTTTTGCAGACAACCACTTTTCGCGCGGTTACTGCAGTTCCGGTAATTAAACAGGCAAAGGGTTACGACCGGCACGTTGATATCGAATGGGAGCCAGTTACCGATACAGCAGTGAAGTATGTTCAGATTTATCGAATCACACATGAAGGGATCTTCCGCCCCGTTGGAATGCAATCACCTTTGATCAACCGTTATTCCGATTACACAGGTAAATCAAATACCAGTTACCAATACAAGATCGCGTTCATCAACCATCATTATATTCAGCAGGCGGTATCAGCTCCTGTTTCTGCTGCTACAAAAAGCATGAGTGACGATGAACTGATGTCAATGGTGCAGGAAGCCTGCTTCCGTTATTATTGGGATGGGGCGGAAAAGCAAAGCGGGCTTGCAAAGGAGAACATTCATGGTCGCCATGACATGATAGCAACCGGCGCTTCGGGCTTTGGTATAATGGCGATCATTGCCGCCACCGAAAGAAATTTTATCACCCGCAAGCAGGCCATAGACAGGTTCACCACGATTGTAAATTTTCTTCATAAGGCCGAAAAGTTTCATGGAGTGGTGCCACATTTTATAAACGGGCCAACGGGAAAGGTTGAACCCTTCTTCGGAAAGCGAGATAATGGCGGCGACCTGGTGGAACATTCATTTCTGATGCAGGGACTGCTGGCCGCAAGAGCTTATTTTAACGGAGCGCAGCAGGAAGAAAAATATATCCGTGACCGTATCACGGAACTTTGGGAAAAAACCGAGTGGGACTGGTACAGAAGATATCCTGACAGTAAATTTTTATTCTGGCATTGGTCGCCCGACCAGGAATGGGTGATCAATCACCGGCTCATAGGCTGGAACGAAACCATGGTCACTTACCTTCTGGCGATCGCGTCTCCGACTCATGCTGTTCCTGCGAGTATGTATTATTCAGGCTGGGCAAACCAGGACAGCACCGGTCAGCAATACCGTTCTGCCTGGGGACAAACAAAAGAAGGCTCGATGTACACTAATGGCAATACGTATTTTGGGATCAAACTTGATGTTGGCGTATCCAATGGAGGACCTTTATTCTTTACACACTATTCCTACATGGGTTATGATCCGCATTATATCAACGACCGCTATACAAATTATTTTAAGAACAACCGGAACATTGCGCTTATAAATTACCGTTACTGTCTGCAGAATCCGCAAAAGTTCAAAGGATATGGCGACAGTTGCTGGGGACTAACCGCAAGTGATGGTCCGTATGATTATTCTGCAGATGAGCCGGTGCAGCGTCAGGACAGGGGTAAGATCGCACCAACAGGGGCTATCAGTTCATTTCCATATACGCCTGAACAATCGATGAAGGCGCTGAAGAATTATTACCACAATTATGGCAGTTTTTTATGGGGTGAATATGGTTTTCGTGATGCATTTAACTTAACACAGAACTGGTGCTCCGACATTTACATGGGATTGAATCAGGCGCCGATGGTTGTAATGATCGAGAATCACCGGACAGGTTTGATCTGGAAATTATTTATGTCGGACCCCGACATCCGGAAAGGATTGAAGAAACTTGAAGAAGAAACTTCAAAACAACCCATTAAAAAGTAAATGGCGATTACTCATAACCATAAACAAACAGTTATGAAAGAACTTTCGCGAAAAGAATTCCTTCAGAGAACGGCAATGGCGGGCGCGGCTTTGCTGCTTTCATCTCTTGAAGGATTCGCAATCACGCAGCAGCGCAAAATAAAAATTGGCGTCATCGGATGCGGAAGTGTTTCAGGTCAATACCTTCCTCACTTGTCGAAAGCGGAGTATGTAGAGCTGGTAAGCACGTGTGATATCATTTACAGTCGCGCGAAAGCAAAAGCAGCGGAGTTTAAAATTCCCAATCATTATCCTCATATTGATCAGATGCTGGCAGGTGCGAAATTTGACCTGCTGGTAAATCTTACCGACATGCAGGAACACGGAAGGTTGAACAGGCAGGCATTGCTTGCAGGTCGCAACGTGTGGAGCGAAAAGCCGATGGCCAATACTTATAAGGAAGGGAAAGCTTTGTTGGATCTTGCCAAAAGCAGAAAGCTTCGAATCTGGGGAGCGCCGGCTGTTGTGAACAGTCCGCAGTTTGCCTACATGAGTAAAACATTACGTGAAGGCAAGCTGGGAAAGGTTTCCAGCGCGCATGCGCATTATGGCCATACTGGTCCTTTATGGTCGGCTTTCTTTTATGAAAAAGGAGGCGGCAGTCTGCCTGACCTGGGTGTTTATAACCTTGCAAGCCTCACTGGTTTGCTTGGACCTGCAAAGTCAGTAATGGCCATGACCAGCATCGTTACGCCGGAACGGATAGTGGATAATAAAGGAAGGATCAAAGTAGAAGCCGAAGACAACGCGATGGTATTGATGGATCATGGTAATGGCGTGATCTCTCATGTGCAGTGCGGATTCAATTATTTCGATCCGTACGGACATGAAGGCAAAGGACAGGAAAAACATACCATTACCATCTGGGGATCGCATGGCAATATGGGATTGGTAGGATACGATTGGGCGCCGCAGGGTGTGGACCTTTCCACTCACGACCATGAGAAACCGCAACGCTTCGTGCCAGATCCCGGAAGTTATGTTTGGCAGGAAGGCGCAACGGTGATCTCCCGATCTTTGATGACCGGTGAAGAACCACTGATTGCCGTTGAACATGCATTGCATGTGCTGGAGATAATAGAAGCTGCCCGCGAATCGGGAAAGAGCGGGAAAAAGATCATGCTGCAGTCGAAGTTCAAATGGCCTGTTGTATGAAAAACTCTTAATAAATAAACTAATGAACCGATTCCTTTCTTCACATCCTCTCTGGGCAACCGCCGGGCTTGCGCTGGTGCGTATCATTACAGGTTTGTTAATGGTGTATCATGGCTGGGAGGTATTCGACGAAGCAAAAATGAATGAATATGCAACCTGGGATTCCTTTAAATCATATTCATCTCCGGCAACAATGGCATATATTGGAAAAGTGGGCGAATTGATCGCGGGAGTTTTGCTTACGCTGGGATTGTTTACAAGGCTGGCTAGCATTATTATAGCCGGGATCATGTTTTACATCAGCGTGATCATGGGTAATGGTAAAGTGTGGTACGACGATCAGCATCCATTTCTGTTTGTGCTGCTTGCATTGGTGTTCTTTTTTACCGGAGGAGGAAGATATAGCCTAGACTATGTGTTGTTCAGCAAAAGATCATATGTATAATATTCAAAGGAAAATAAAAATTCAAAGATGAAACGTACGACCATCGTAACCATGCTGGTGATGCTGATAACAGGTGTGAACTATGCGCAGACGAAACCCGCAGCCATCGATCCGAAGATGAATGCATTTGTCGGCAGTCTTATGAGTAAAATGACGCTCGATGAAAAGATAGGACAGCTGAACCTTCCCGGCGCAGGTGATATTACAACCGGCCAGGCATCAAGTTCTGATATTGGTAAAAAGATCAGAGAAGGAAAAGTTGGTGGCCTTTTTAATATTAAGGGCATGGAAAAAATAAGGGAAGTGCAGCGGGTTGCAGTGGAAAACAGCCGGCTTAAAATTCCGCTCATCTTTGGAATGGATGTGATTCATGGCTATCAGACTGTATTTCCGATTCCGCTTGGATTGTCGTGCACCTGGGATATGCAGGCTGTTGAGCGCAGCGCAAGAATCGCGGCGGTGGAAGCAAGCGCCGATGGTATTTGCTGGACGTTTTCGCCAATGGTCGACATCGCACGCGATCCACGCTGGGGCAGGATAGCGGAGGGTAGCGGTGAAGACACCTACCTGGGATCTGAAATAGCGAAGGCGATGGTGCGCGGATACCAGGGCCAGGACCTTACAAAGGATAACACCATCATGGCTTGCGTAAAACATTTTGCCCTGTATGGCGCGGCTGAAGGCGGCCGCGATTACAATACTACTGACATGAGTCGCATCCGCATGTACAATGAATACCTTTCTCCCTATAAAGCTGCGCTGGACGCGGGTGCTGGCAGCATCATGACCTCATTCAATGAAATAGATGGAATACCAGCAAGCGCAAACCGCTGGTTGCTCACCGACCTGTTGCGCAGGCAGTGGGGCTTCAAGGGTTTTGTGGTCACCGACTACACTGCAATCAATGAAATGATAGATCATGGAATGGGTGACCTGCAGAATGTTTCTGCGCTCGCGCTCAAAGCTGGTGTTGATATGGACATGGTTGGCGAAGGAATTCTCACCACTATAAAAAAATCATTGCAGGAAGGAAAGGTAACGCAGGCTCAGATAGACGCGGCCTGCCGCAGAGTGCTGGAAGCAAAATACAAACTTGGACTTTTTGATGATCCCTACAAATATTGTAAAGAGCAAAGAGCAAAAACTGAGATCTATACCGATGCACATCGCAAGGTTGCAAGGGAAATTGCCGCGCAAAGTTTTGTATTGCTCAAAAACAATAACAACGTTTTGCCACTCAGGAAAAGCGGCACTGTTGCTTTGATTGGCCCGTTGGCCGATTCTAAAGAGAACATGCCGGGCACATGGAGCGTTGCGGCTGATTTTTCAAAAGCAATTTCTGTGCTGGCGGGTATGCGGGAAACGGTTGGGCAGAATGTAAAAATATTATACGCCAAAGGATCAAACCTTTCTTCTGATTCGGTATTCGAGCAAAGAGCTACCATGTTTGGCAAAACAATTCTCAGAGACTATCGTCCGGAAGAAGTGATCATTAAAGAAGCCGTTGACATCGCAAACCAGGCAGACGTTGTGGTGGCCGCGCTTGGCGAAGCAGCTGAGATGAGCGGAGAAAGCTCCAGCGTTACGAGCCTCGAAATCCCGAAAGCGCAAAGAGACCTGCTCAGCGCCTTGCTGAAAACCGGTAAGCCGGTGGTACTGGTTTTATTTACGGGTCGTCCGCTGGCATTAAAATGGGAGCACGAAAATGTTCCTGCGATACTCAACGTTTGGTTTGGTGGAAGTGAAACAGGATATGCTGTATCGGATGTATTGTTTGGTGATGTGAACCCTTCGGGCAAACTTTCTACCACATTTCCGCAGAATATCGGCCAGGTACCGCTTTATTACAATCATAAAAATACCGGTCGTCCGCTTCCGGAAGGCAAGTGGTTTCAGAAGTTTCGATCCAACTACCTGGATGTTTCCAACGATCCGCTTTATCCTTTTGGATTTGGTTTGAGTTATACCAGTTTTACTTACGGTAATCTTAACCTGAGCAGTACATCATTAAAAGGAAACCAGGTTTTGAATGCCAGTATCAACGTCACCAATTCGGGAAACCTGGACGGATCGGAAGTAGTTCAGTTATACATACGCGACAAAGTAGGCAGTGTTGCAAGACCTGTTAAGGAGCTTAAAGGCTTTCAGAAAGTTTTGCTGAAAGCAGGTGAAACTAAAAACATCACGTTCCGGATCACAACAGAAGAACTGAAGTTTTATAATTATGATCTGAAGTATGACTGGGAGTCGGGAGAATTTGATATCATGATCGGTGGAAATTCCAGGGATGTAAAATCAGGAAAAGTTACCTGGACAAAATAATCAATAAGTATTAAACCATCTTTTCTGATGCGGGAATCATCGTTGGTCAGGACGTTGCTTGCATTGATACTGGCGGGCTGTTTTAGTAACCTGCATGCACAACGCAAAAGTATTGAGCAGAGAGTTGATTCCGTACTCAAGCTGATGACGCTGGAAGAAAAGGTTGGTCAGCTGAACCAGTATACAGGTGATTGGGCGCATACCGGTCCTATCACCGAAGATGGAAATAAACAGGCGCAGATCAGGAATGGACAGGTTGGTTCAATGCTGAATGTAATTGGATTCGAACACACACGCAAGCTGCAGGAAATGGCAATGCAGTCGCGGTTAAAGATCCCGCTGCTCTTTGGGCAGGATGTAATACATGGATTCCGTACAACATTTCCGATTCCACTGGCGGAAGCAGCAAGCTGGGACCTTCCACTCATTGAACGTTCTGCCAGGATAGCTGCAACGGAAGCCGCGGCTTATGGCGTGCACTGGTCTTTTGCGCCGATGGTGGATATCGGTCGCGATCCGCGATGGGGACGTGTTATGGAAGGTGCGGGTGAAGACCCATACCTGGGGTCGATGATTGCCGCAGCCAGGGTCAGGGGATTCCAGGGAAAAGGATTGGGTTACACCGATGCGGTGATGGCTTGTGCGAAACACTTTGCCGCTTATGGCGCCGCGGCAGGCGGACGTGATTATAATTCGGTTGACATGAGCGAACGGATGCTGTGGGAAGTGTACCTGCCACCATTCAAGGCAGCACTGGATGCCGGCGCCGCAACCTTCATGAACTCATTCAACGATCTTAACGGCGTGCCGGCTACCGGAAATGCATACCTGCAACGCGACATACTTAAGAAACAATGGAAGTTCAGTGGCTTTGTTGTGAGCGACTGGGGTTCGGTTGGTGAAATGGTGAATCATGGATTTGCGAAGGATAACTTTGAAGCAGCGCTTGCGGCCATAACCGCAGGAAGCGATATGGACATGGAAAGCCGCGCGTACAAAGAGCATCTTGTTAAGCTGGTGAATGAGAAAAAGGTTCCTGTGCAGATGGTTGATGAAGCCGTGAAGCGCATTCTGCAAAAGAAGTTTGAGCTGGGATTGTTCGATGATCCTTACAGGTTCAGCGATAAAGAAAGAGAACGAAGGCAAACCAATAACCTGCAGCATATTACCGCTGCAAGGGAAATGGCTGCAAAAAGTATTGTGTTGCTGAAGAATTCAAATGCCCTGCTTCCGCTTTCAAAAAGCACACCCACCATTGCGCTGATAGGTCCATTCATGAAAGCAGTAAGAGATAACCTGGGATTCTGGTCAATGGAATGGCCCGACGATTCAACGCGGATCGTAACTCAATGGCAGGGCATCAGGAACAAAGTGCAGAACGGAACACGCCTGCTGTACGCAAAGGGTTGCGAAATAAAAGATAGTTCCCGCGCCGGCTTTGCCGAAGCTCTAACTGCCGCGCAGCAGGCAGATGTTGTTATCATGAGCATGGGTGAAGCAAGGGATATGAGTGGCGAAGCAAAGAGCAGAAGCAACCTTTATCTTCCGGGTGTGCAGGAAGAATTGATCAAAGCGGTTCACGCAACAGGTAAGCCCGTGATTGTATTGATAAACGCGGGAAGGCCGCTCGTATTTAACTGGACGGCCGACAATGTACCTGCGGTTTTATATACCTGGTGGCTGGGAACGGAAGCGGGAAATGCAATTGCGGATGTATTGTTCGGCGATTACAATCCGGCCGCGAAGCTTCCAATGACATTTCCGCGAACAGTAGGGCAGATACCGGTCTATTATAATTATTACAACACCGGCCGTCCTGCTTCGGGAGAGAATGATGTGAACTATGTTTCGGCTTATATCGACTTGCCAAATAGTCCGAAGTTTCCATTTGGTTTTGGACTTAGCTATACAACATTCAAATACGATTCTGTGAAGTTGAGTTCCACCAATATGAAAGGGAACGGAAATCTCACGGCTTCTGTTCAGTTAAGCAACACGGGAAAGTTGGCGGGGCATGAAGTGGTGCAGTTATACATTCGCGACGTAACAGGATCGGTGGTTAGGCCTGTAAAAGAATTAAAAGGATTTAAAAAAGTCTTCCTTCAGCCTGGTGAGTCTGCTACAGTACGTTTTGTTATAAGTACCAACGACCTCAGATTCTATAATAAAGACCTGGTGCATGATTGGGAAGCAGGAGAGTTTATTATTATGATTGGCGGAAACTCCAGGGATGTTCAATCTGCTAAGGTCAGTTGGATGAAATGATGTGCAACTCCAGCACCTAAAATGAATGTTATGAAAATTCGGTTGTTCTTCCTGGTGATATTTGCCGGGGCATCGGTAGTGACATCTGCGCAGTTCAGGCAACAAACTTATTGCAACCCTATCAACATAGATTATGGATATTGTCCCATTCCCAATTTCACTGAGTGGGGCAAACATCGCGCTACAGCAGATCCTGTAATCATTACTTATAAGGGCGATTATTACCTGTTCTCAACCAACCAGTGGGGTTATTGGTGGAGCAGTGATATGCTGAACTGGAATTTTGTATCGCGTAAGTTTCTGAAGCCTTATCATAAAGTGTATGATGAGCTTTGCGCTCCTGCTGCCTGGGTGCAGGGCGATACCATGCTGGTATTTGGTTCAACCTACTCCAGCAACTTCCCTATCTGGATGAGTACTGATCCGAAAGGGAATGTTTGGAAAGAAGCGTTAGACTCGCTTGAAATTGGCGGATGGGATCCCGCGTTTTTCGTGGATGATGACGGCCGGCTTTATATGTACAATGGAAGCAGCAACAGATATCCTTTATATGGTGTTGAAATGAACCGTAAAACATTTCAACCAATCGGTACACGCAGTGAAATGTATTTACTGGAAGGCTGGAGGTATGGATGGCAGCGTTTTGGAGAGTATATGGACAATACGTTCCTCGATGCATTTATTGAAGGTGCATGGATGACAAAACACAATGGCAAATACTATCTGCAGTATGGAGCGCCGGGAACCGAGTTCAGTGGTTATGCCGATGGAGTGGTTGTAGGCGATAATCCGTTAGGACCATTCACGCCTCAGTCGGATCCGTTCAGCTACAAGCCTGGTGGTTTTGCGAGAGGCGCAGGACATGGCGCCACCTTTCAGGATAAATGGAACAATTACTGGCATATAAGTACTATGGCCATTTCGGTAAAGAACAATTTTGAACGACGCAATGGCATCTGGCCAGCGGGATTCGACAAAGATGGCGTGATGTATTGCAATACCGCGTTTGGCGATTATCCGCATTACATCCCGGCAGAAAACCGGAAGCCGGTACCCACACCAAATGAAGGAGGTTATTTCACCGGCTGGATGCTGCTGAATTATAATAAGCCAGTGCAGGTGTCGTCAACGCTGGGCAGCTATTTTCCAAATCATGCGGTTGATGAAAGCATTAAAACCTATTGGAGTGCCGCAACGGGTAATAAGGGTGAGTGGATCCAGTCGGACCTCGGCAATGTAAGCACGGTCAACGCCGTTCAGGTGAATTTTGCCGATCAGGACGCAGAATTCCTTGGAAAACAAACTAACATTTATCATCAATATAAATTGTCTTATTCAGCCGATGGAAAAAAGTGGAATACGTTGATCGATAAAAGTAATAACCGCAAAGACGTGCCGCATGATTATGTTGAATTGGAAAAACCGGTGCAGGCGCGTTACATCAGGCTGGAAAATGTTCACATGCCAACGGGCAAGTTTGCCATCAGTGGTTTGCGTGTATTTGGCAATGGCAACGGGCAAAAGCCCGGAGCGGTACAGAACTTCTTTGTGCTGCGCACGCAGAAAGACAAACGTTCGGCCTGGATAAAATGGAAGCCGGTTGACAATGCTTACGCATATAACATCTATACGGGCCTTGCGCCTGATAAATTATACAACTGCATTATGGTGCATAATGCCAATGAATATTATTATAAAGCGATGGATAAGGAGAAGACGTATTACTTCTCAATTGAAGCTATCAATGAAAATGGTGTTTCTGCGAGGACGGCTCCGGTGAAATCGGAGTAATGCGTTAATAATGTTTTGAAAGCAGATCCATCAGCATATGATTGATGTAATAAGTGGTTCTGCCGATTTTTTCAGGAAGAAGTATTTTTGCTTCACTTAATTTCTTTAGCCAGTTGGACGCTGTTTGACGGTGAGCAATCTTGTTCCTTTCAAGTAATTCAATTTTCACATAGGGTAGTTTGAACATCAGATCTGAAAGCTCGGGACTGTATGAAGCACCCAATGCCTTTTTCATTTGCTTTTCTATTTCTTCTTTTAATTCCAGCATCTTCCTGATCTTATCGGTGGTGAACGCGGCGGTTTCCTTTGTTGCTGTTAAAATGTACATGATCCAGTCGTGCCAGTTATTATTTTCTGTAACTGAACGGAGAAGCTGATAATATTCTGTTTTGTTTTTAACGATATAGGTGCTTAGAAACAGCACGGGCTCGGTTAATAATTGCTGCTGTACCAGATAGAGAACATTTATTATTCTACCGGCTCTGCCATTTCCATCAATGAAAGGATGTATCGCTTCAAACTGGTAGTGGATCAATGCCATTTTAATCAGTGGATCCATGTCGGATAGCGTATCATCGTTGATGAAATGTTCCAACCCGTTCAATTTTTCCCTGATCACATCCTGGCAACAGGGTGGTGTATAAATTATTTCACCGGTGATCGCATTTTTTAATGCAGTCCCTGGTGTATTTCTTATACCAGCGTTGTTTTGTTTTATCGTTTGAACGATTTCTACAAAGGTGTTGGTAAGCAGGAGATTTTTCTGGGATCGCATTTTATTTAACCCCACAAATAACGCCTCCCGGTAACTCAATACTTCTTTGGCTGCATGACTGGCCGTTTCCAATTCAGATGCTGCCTTATAAAGTTCATCCTGGGTTGTAACTATATTTTCGATTGCGGAGCTGTCTTTACTTTCCTGAAGAACTATTGTATTTATCAATAGTTGTGGATCAGGGAGGGAAGCGCACAATCCATTTAATTCGCCCAAATGCCTTGACGCTATTGATAGGTGTTTTAAAATTGATGGTACCTCAAGGTCAGTTCCCGGCGGGGGAAGAGCAGGCAGATCATTAAAGGGCAGATTTCGGTCGAAATTCATGTCGAAAAATTTAATATTTCCACCATCTTCTAAATTTCATGTCGAGTAGTTCGACATTAGGCTTTCAATCATGTCGAAAATATAGCTTTTTTCGACATAAACAAACTTAATATGTCGAGTCATTCGACATCAGGCTTCCAGTTATGTCGAAAAAACATTAAAATTCACCATGAAATAAGGTGGGGAGGCGGCAATTACTTAACTTCCTCAAACTCAATGTAATCCTTGTCTTTAGGCTTTTCTCTTCTGGCCTCTCTTTGAGGTCCGGCTGTAGTCTGCCCGAAAGGATTACCCTGGCCATATTGATGAAGGTTCTCGGCCGATTGCTGATGGATATCCCTGAACCGTTTTTTCAGGTCCCTGGTAGTGCGGTAAACCGGTATGATAAAATCAAAAATGAGCTTATAAAGAATGATGATACCAATTACAATTAATATTACTCTGAACATGGTTAAAATAATAGCGTATAAAGTTAGAGAATGAAAAATGAAAAATGTAAAATGCAAAAGTTAAAAAGGCAGCCTACCCCAGGAGAAACAATTTTACATTTTACATTTTGAATTTTACATTAATTCATTACCTTCGCCCTCGGAAATGAGTAAAAGAAAGGGAACGAAGTCGTTCCCTTCTTTATTTTTCACATGAATAGCACATCTCTGCAAGAACGTCTGGAATCCATGGTCAATGCCATGCTCGAGGGAAAGAACGATGACTTCCTGGTCGACCTGAAAGTCAGGCCCGGCAATAATATCAAAGTAATGCTGGATGCCGATTCGGGAGTGACCATTGAAAAATGCGTTCAGTACAACCGCAAGCTTTATAAACAAATTGAAGAAGAGCTTTTTCCGGATGGCGACTTTTCGCTTGAAGTATCATCTGCCGGGATCGACGAACCCCTGAAACTGGACAGGCAATACCGGAAAAACATCGGAAGACTGGTTGAAGTTGTCCTGAATGATGGAGCAAGAGTTGAGGGCAAACTTACCGGAGTTTCGGAGACCGGACTGGTAATTGAAGAGAGTCGCGGAAAGAACAAAAAGAAGGAAACAATTATTCACAACCTGGTTTTCCCAGATATAAAAACAACAAAAGTTCAAGTAGTATTTTGATTGAATTTCAAACTCAATAGTTATGGCAAGTATCAACCTGATTGAAGCGTTCCAGGATTTCAAAGAAGCGGAGAATATCGACCGTCCTACCATGATGAAAGTGGTTGAAGACGTATTTAAGACCTTGCTCCGCAAGAAATTCGGCAGTGATGAGAATTTCGACGTTATCGTTAACGCCGAAAAAGGTGACCTTGAGATCATGCGACGCAGGACCATTGTGGAAGACGGACAGGTAATGGATCCGCTTGCCGAAATAGCTTATACTGATGCGGTTAAGATAGAACCCGACTTTGAAGTGGGTGAGGACCTGTATGAGGAGATTGACATTATGGACTTTGGCCGTCGCGCTATCCTGGCTGCCAAGCAAACACTTGCAAGCCGGATCAGCGACCTGAAGAAGAACGTGTTGGTGAAGAAATATGGCGACAGGGTTGGAGAGATCGTGAGCGCCGAGGTTTACCAGGTATGGAAAAAGGAGATACTCCTGCTGGATGAGGAGGGAAGCGAGCTGATCCTTCCTAAATCGGAGCAAATACCCCAGGACTATTTCAAAAAGGGTGAGACCATCAGGGCGGTAGTTAAAAAGGTTGAATTAAAAAATAATACCCCGGTAATCATTCTTTCCCGTACTTCACCGGATTTCCTGGCTAAATTGCTTGAAATTGAGGTGCCTGAGATATTTGACGGCCTGATTGTTATCCGTAAGATTGTGCGCGATCCGGGTGAAAGAGCCAAGGTTGCGGTGGAATCTTACGATGATCGTATTGATCCTGTTGGAGCTTGCGTGGGTATGAAAGGTAGTCGTATCCATGGCATTGTGCGTGAACTGAAGAACGAAAATATCGACGTCATCAACTGGACAAATAATATCCAGTTGCTGCTTCAGCGTTCTCTGACTCCTGCGAAGATCACCAGCATGGACCTCGACAATGAAGGCAAGCATGTTGATGTTTTTCTGAAGCCCGACCAGGTTTCACTTGCCATTGGTAGAAAAGGCGTGAACATAAAGCTGGCTCAGGAATTGACAGGTTATTCAATCGACGTGTTCCGCGACAATGAAGGTGAAGAAGATGAATTTGATATCAGCCTGGATGAATTCACTGATGAAATTGATACCTGGATCATTGAAGAATTGAAACGTATCGGCTGCGATACCGCAAGGAGCGTGCTTGATCTTACACCGGAAGAACTGGAAAGACGCACCGACCTTGAAAAAGAAACTATCCAGGATATAAGGAAGATATTGCAGGCAGAATTTGAGAAAGAATAATTTCCATGGCATTTCATGGAAAGCATATACATGAAAAGAATGACTGCAGATAAAAAAATATCACGTCTGTAGTTGGGAAAAAATTTATGGCAGAGACATCCACACCACGTTTAATGGCTGCGGCTAAGGAGTTCAACATTGGTAAAGAAACCCTGGTTGACTTTTTAGCGGGCAAAGGATTCAGCAGAGATGATCTGAAGCCGAGTGCAAAGCTTACAGAAGAGATGTACCGTGCCCTTCAGTCGGAGTTTCAGAACGATAAGGTTGCAAAACTAAAGAGCGACCAGATCGATCTGCCCAAAGGAAGTGTAGAAGCAAGGAAGAAGAAGGAAGATGAAACAATTGTATTCCGTAAGGAAACAAAGAAAGTCGTTGTAGAAGAAGAGAAAGAAAAGGAAAAGGAAAAACCCGAGCCGAAGAAGGAAGAAAAAGAAGCGCCGAAGCCAGAGCCGGTCATTGCCGAACAACCTAAAGTTGAAGAACAACCGAAACCGGTGGTTGAAGAAAAACCAGCCGAGCCCGAAGTGGTGAAAATAGATGCGCCCGAAATTGAAGCGCCAAAAGTGCTTGATAAAATAGACCTCTCTACGGTAGATTCATCTACCAGGCCTAAAAAAGTGAAGAAGGAAAAGCCGGAGCCCAAAAAGGCTAAGGAAGAGAAGAAAAAAGAAGAGGAAGTACAGGAACCCGTTGTGCAGGAGCAGGAAATTGCTCAGCCGGTAATGGAAGAATTGGTGGATGAAACGGAAAACGTGGATTCTGACCTGCCCCCGGTTATTGAAAATATCAAAGCCGATAAATTAGAAGGACCAAAGATCCTTGGTAAGATACAATTGCCGGCGGATAGCGAAACGCGTCCGAAGGCAAATGAAGAAAAGCGGAAACGCAAGCGCATCCCTATTGAGAAAAGGCAGGATATGCGCCCGCAGCAAAGACCTACCATTACCCCTCAGAACCGCGAAGGCCAGAACAGACCGGGTCAGGGCCAGGGACAGGGTCAGGCCGCTCAGGGAGCAGGTTTCCGCAGGGAACCGCCCCGCATTCAACGCGCGGGCGACCGCAGGCCTGCCGCGCACGATAACAGGCGCCAGGCAGATAAGGAAATTGATCAGAAAGAAATTCAGAATAAGATCCGTGAAACCCAGGCAAAGCTGGCCGGTGCAGGTGGAAGAGGCAAGAGCCTTAAAGCCAAATACCGTCGCGCGCGCAGGGATGAAATGGCCGATCAGCAGGGCGGAGAAGGTCTGCAGGATAATATACTGCAACTGACCGAATTCATCAGCGTAAGTGAACTCGCTAACCTGATGGATGTAAGCTACGCGGAAGTGATCGGAAAATGTATGGGCCTCGGACTGATGGTGTCTATCAACCAGCGACTGGATGCGGAAGTGATAGAGCTTGTAGCAAATGAATTCGGTTTCCAGGTTGAGTTCATCGACATGGAGAAGCAGACCGAAATGGAAGAAGAAGTTGAAGAGGATGATGAAAGCCAGCTGCAGCCAAGGTCACCAATCGTTACCATCATGGGTCACGTTGACCATGGTAAAACCTCATTGCTCGACTACATCCGCAGCGCCAATGTGGTTGCCGGAGAAGCCGGAGGTATCACCCAGCACGTGGGAGCCTACCAGGTTGAATTGCCAAGCGGTAAAGAAATCACCTTCCTTGATACTCCCGGTCACGAAGCATTTACGGCTATGCGTGCACGTGGTGCCAAGGTAACGGATATAGCGGTCATCGTTATTGCCGCTGACGACGCGGTGATGCCGCAAACAAAGGAGGCTATCAGCCACGCGCAGGCTGCCGGCGTGCCTATGATCTTTGCAGTGAACAAGATTGATAAGGACGGGGCTAACCCGCAAAAAATATACGAGCAGCTTGCCGGTATGAACCTGCTGGTTGAATCATGGGGTGGTAAATACCAGAGCCAGGAAATTTCTGCAAAACAGGGACTGAATGTTGACCTGTTGCTGGAGAAAATATTACTGGAAGCAGAACTGCTCAATCTGACAGCTAATCCTGAACGCGAAGCATCAGGCACCATCATCGAAGCATCGCTCGACAAAGGCCGTGGTTATGTAGCCACGTTGCTGGTACAGAATGGTACCTTGAAAGTAGGTGACCTGATGGTATCAGGACAAAACTTCGGTCGCGTTAAAGCGATGTTCAACGAACGTCAGCAAAAAGTTGAAAGCGTTCCGCCTGCATCACCTGCAGTGATTCTCGGTTTGAACGGAGCGCCCCAGGCAGGTGAGAAATTCAGGGTTTACGAAGATGAAAGCGAAGCGAAAGAAGTGGCCAACAGGCGCGCCCAGATCCTGCGCGAACAGGGTATCAGGACCAAGAAGCATATTACGCTGGATGAGATCGGACGCAGGCTTGCGTTGGGTAACTTTAAACAACTGAACCTGATCATCAAGGGTGACGTTGACGGATCGGTGGAAGCGCTGAGCGATTCATTACAGAAACTTTCAACCGAAGAAGTAGCCATCTCAGTAGTGCATAAGGCGGTTGGCGCCATCACCGAAAGCGATGTGTTGCTGGCAACAGCTTCCGACGCGGTGATCGTAGGCTTCAACGTTCGTCCTTCGGCCCAGGCAAACAGGCTCGCGGAGAACGAAGGCGTGGAGATCAAGCTTTATTCCATCATCTATAACGCCATTGAAGAGATCAAGAGCGCGATGGAGGGTATGCTTGAACCGAAGATCCAGGAGAAGATCGTTGCCAATGTGGAAGTGCGCAATGTGTTCAAGTTTGATAAGGCAACCGTAGCGGGATGTTTTGTACTGGATGGAAAGATCAGCAGGAATAACAAGATCAGGATCATCCGCGATGGAATTGTGGTTTACCCGAGCGGTGAAGGCGCCTCAACGGAATTGGCTTCGCTCAAGCGTTTCAAGGACGATGTGAAGGAAGTTCAATCCGGTATGGAATGCGGTCTTACCATCAAGAACTATAATGATATCAAAGTTGGCGACATCGTAGAGGCGTTCGAGGAAGAAGAGGTAAAGCGGACTTTATAGGCCGGCTCGCCCCTAAACCTTTGTTAAACAAACGGCCTTTGCGTTTCTTCAATCGCCTTTAAAAATACATTTGGAGATAACTTTCAGTATGAAGCGGATCATAGTATTATTTGCTGCCTTCCTTTGCGTTCAGGTTGGTTTTGCGCAACGCACCGTAGTAGCCGATAAAATTGTTGGAATTGTGGGCGACAAGATCATTCTGAAGTCGGATATCACCAATGCCATTATTGATGCCAAACGTCAGGGTCAGGAAGTTCCTCCCGACGCGGAATGTTTTATCATTCAGCAGGCGCTGGCCCAAAAGGCCCTGGTGATGCAGGCTGAAAAAGATTCGATCGTAGTAGCAGAAGAAGAGATCGAAGCCTTGCTCGATAACCAGATCCGCGGATTCATCCAGGCCTACGGCACCAAGGAAGCTTTGGAGCAGATAGCGGGTCGCACCGTTTATCAGCTGAAAGAAGATTTCCGCCAGCCGTTCCGCGAGCGCAAGATGGCTGAAGCCATGCGTAATAAGATCGTTGACAATATCAAGATCACTCCGAATGAGGTAAAAGCTTACTGGGATAAGATCCCGCGTGACAGCCTTCCTTTTTACGAGTCAGAGCTGGAACTCGGAGAAATTGTGATCTTCCCCAAAGCCAGCAGAGACATCGAGAAACTGGCAATAGAAGAGCTGACCGAATTCAAAAAGCAGATAGAATCAGGCTCAAGACGTTTTGAAAACATGGCCAGCCTGTATTCCGACGATCCGGGAAGCAAGGACCGCGGAGGCGAATATTCTATCAACCGTACAGAGAAACAGTGGGACCCTGCCTTCCTGAACGCGGCTTTCCGTTTGAAAGAAGGACAGATTTCTCCCGTGATCAAATCCAAGTTCGGTTATCACATCATCAAAATGGAGAGCCGGGCTGGTGACGACGCCATCATCCGACACATTCTCAAAATACCGCAGGTCACCGACGCCGAAATAAACGAAGCCATTTCCCGCCTCGATTCTGTAAGGGCAAAGCTGATCGCGGGTACTACCACCTTTGGAGAAGCCGTTGCGAAATACAGCGACGATGAAGCGCATAAATTCACCGGAGGGATACGCCAATGCCGTAATGGTAACTATTGCACCATCGATGAACTTGATAAGGACGCGGTGGTACTGTTACAGACCATGAAAGTGGGCGAATATTCGCAGCCTACACCCTTTACCGATGAAAGAGGCCGCAAAGGCGTTCGCGTAGCCTATCTTAAGACCAGGACAGAGCCTCACCGCGAAAACTTAAAGGATGATTATAACCGGATTTCCCAGCGCGCCCTCGAGATCAAAAAAGAGGAAGCCATGGAAAAATGGTTCACCAAACAGATTCCCACCTATTACATCATGATAGACCAGGATTACAGGTCCTGCGCCATTTTAGGAAGCTGGTTAACAGTGGCTAAAAGCAACTAATAAGTGTTTACCATTAAGTATATTAATTTTTTCCGCTTTCCCGGAAGCGGAAATGTATTAATCTTAATTTTAGAAGCGTTATAGCTTTTTACAATCCTCTACCCTCCGATTTAACCCTGCAAGCGAGCTGCTGATGATATCCTATGTGCCAGACATGACGGCTTTTTTCCAGCATTCCGGACAGTTCTACTTTACGCTGACTGACCTGGATGGAAGATTTACATACGTAAACCCGCTCTTCAGTAAAAAGTTCCACTATCTCCATCCGGATTTCAAGGGCATCTCTTCAAATCATATTATTTATCCTGGCGATCTGACGAAATATCTTCAGGCGATTGAGTATTCACTTACCGAGCCAGGAAAACCGGTAGCGGTGGAAGTGCGTCATCCTTCATCTAACGGCCACCTGTATCAAAGCAGGTTTGAGATCACTGCACTCTGCGATGAAAATAACAACCCGGTCTGCATTCAGACCATCGGCACCGATATTTCCGGTCAGCAGTTTGTTCCCGATCACGAAGAAGAATTATTCAAACTTTCATCAGAACTAAAGCAAACCAATCGGGAGCTGAGCGAGATACTTCAGAATGCTTCGGAAGCCATCTTCAAACTTGACCTCGAAGGATTGATGGTATACATGACGCCGGAGTTTACTAAGCTTACGGGTTACGATAACAATGATGTGTACGCGCGCCACTGGGGCGAATTCATTCATCCCGATGACCTGCACGTTTGCTATGATGCCATGAGCAAGGTGGTGCTGCAGCGCCTGGCGATGCGCAATATTTGTTACCGCTTCAGGCAGAAGAACAATAGTTACCAGTGGTACAGTACCTCGGCCACGCTTGTTACCGATGAAACGGGGGCACCGCTTTATGTAATTTGTCTTTCAAGAGATATTACCGAACGCAAATATGTTGAAGACGCTTTAGCCGCAAGCGAAGAAAGGTACAAGGTGTTCATTGAACAAAGCTCCGAAGCGATCTGTCGTTTTGAATTGGAAGAGCCCCTGCCACTTGACCTGGAAGAAGATGCTATCATTGAACACATACGCAATTATAGTTTCGTTGCGGAGTGTAACGATATCATGGCCGAGATGTATGGATTCAGTGTATCATCGGAGCTTATCGGAAAACGTGTGCACGAGTTCATGGATTTCGCGCATCCACGCAACATAGATTTATTATTATTATTTATAAGAAATGGATTCCGCATCAGTGAAACCGAATCGCAGGAGATAGATAGCAAGGGGCAGCAAAGATATTTCAGCCATAACATGCTCGGCATAATCGAGAATGGCTATCTCCGCAGGATTTGGGGTACACAACGCGATATCACAGAAAAGCGGTTGATTGAAAGTCGCAACCGCTACCTGGCAAGCCTGACCGAAAACGTATCGGATGCCATTATTGGCGGAGATCTTGACCTGAAGATCGTCAGTTGTAATCCGGCAGGCGAAAAGCTGTTCGGTTTCACGTTCGATCAGATGATCGGCAAAAGAATACAGGACCTTATAGAGATCCATTATCACAAAACCACCAGGGACGAGATCACCCAACAGGTGTTCACCAAAGGTTCATGGAGCGGAGAAGCTTCGTTTGTGCGTCCGTGTGACCAGAAGCTCATCACCTTCCTTTCATCTATCTCATTGCTTAAAGACGCGGAAGGAAAAGCAGTGGGAGTGGTGGGCATCAATAAAGATATTACCGATGCGAGAGCTGCTGTTGAAAGAGCGCGCCACCTTGCAAGGATGGTTGAGAATACAACCGATCTGTTGACTTCCGCTGACCTTGACTTCCGCGTTGTTAGCTGGAACAAGGCCGCTGAAAAAGTTTATGGGCTTACTACCGCGCAGGTAACAGGCAAAAATCTACGTGAGTTCATTGATATTTCGTACCAGGACTGTACACGCGATGACGTGCGGAAGCAACTTGAAAAAACGGGTGAGTGGAGGGGCGAAATGTATTTTACACGGCCAACAGATAAAAAGGCCATCACCCTGCTCATGAATTTTAATCTGCAGCGCGATGATCAGGGCGTGCCTATAGGATACATTATCGGTGGAACAGATATCACAGAGCGAAAACTGGCCGAGCTGCGCATCAAGGAAAGTGAAGAACGCTTCCGCCTCGTTGCCGATTCGGCACCGGTAATGGTATGGATGTGCGATTCGGAGAACCGCACCAACTACGTGAACAAACCCTGGCAACGCTTCACAGGACTTACTACCCGGCAGATGCTTGGAAAGGGATGGGCTACCGTTGTTCATCCGGAAGATGTGGAGAAGGCCACCATCGAATTCGATACTCATTTTGCGAACCGCCAGCCGATGCGCATGATCTATCGCCTTCGAAGCGGCAAGGGCGATTACAGGTGGGTGCTTGACATTGGCATTCCGCGAATGCTGGACGATGGAACCTTCCTGGGTTATATCGGTTCGGTGATAGACATTCACGATCAGAAGCTGAATGAAGATCAGTTAAGATACCAGGCAAACATACTTGCCAATGTTTCCGATTCGGTGGTGATCACCGACCCGGAATACAAAGTGGTTTCATGGAATAAAGTAGCCGAGGAGTTGTTTGGCATTCCGGCAGATGAAGCCATTGGCAAAACAATGCAATCGCTGGTTGAATTTGAATATATCAATTCGTCGTACGAGGAAGTGCTCAGGGAATTTGAAAAGAATGGAAAATGGAAAGGTGAAACCGCATTCGTGAATCGCAGGAACGAAAAGAAATACCTGTTGAACACCATTTCGCAGATAAGCAATGCCGATGGTTCACAGGTGTTCATCATGGGAGTTGGCAGCGATATCTCGGAATTGAAAAAGGCAGAGCAACAGCTGCAGCAAAGCGAATTGTTCTACCGTAACCTTATCGGTAATTCGCTTGACGGCATTCTGCTTACAGACGCGAACGGAGTTATTACATTCAGCGCTCCTTCTTTAAAGAATATTCTTGGATTCGAGACGCATCAGGTAATGGGCAAAAGCGTATTTGGTTTTGTTCATCCCGAAGACCTTGGTCTTGCAAAGGACAGCTTTTATGGCCGCGAATCACACAGCATTACTCCTGAATATGTGGTACTTCGGCTTTTGCAAAATACCGGCGAATGGTTGTGGTGCATGGTACGTGGTCATAACCTGCTGGAGAACCGCGAAGTGCGCGCATTTGTAGTTTACCTGCACGACGACAGCATGCGCAAAAAAGCCGAAGACGAACTGAAAGAAAGTGAAAGAAGGCTGCGTACCGCGCAGGAGATCGCGGGCCTGGGATATATGGAGCTGAACGAAGCCGAACAGTTGTATTGCTCGGAAGAAACAACGCGGGTATTGGGAATGACGAAGGAGGAAACGCCTGCCAACCTTACATCTTTGCTTTTGATGGTGCACGCGAACGATAGAAAAAAGATCCGCGACGATATTGAGCTGGCATTTGAAAGTGAGGCAACGTTCCAGCACGAGTTCAGGCTGATAAAAACTGATCAGCCCGAAAAAATTATTCAGTCCATCGGATCGCTGATACGTGAACCTGCATCAGGAAAAGCTACTTTAAAGATCACTATCCAGGATGTAACCAATATCAGAGCAGCGCAGCTTGCGCTTCGTACAAGCGAAAGCAGGTTTAAATCATTATTCGAACACAGTATTGATGGTATTTTGTTAACACAACCGGGTGGTTCGGTAAAATCGGCCAATCCTGCCATTTGCGAAATGCTTGGCTATACAAGTGAAGAGATACTGCGACAGAAGCGCCGCGATATTTTTGATATAAATGATCCGCACTTCAACCGCATTGTTGAAACAAGGGAAGAAAGCGGTCGCTTTAAAGGTGAGCTTTCACTGGTTCATAAAAGCGGAAGAAAAATACCATGCGAAGTTTCGTCTGTCCTTTTCCGTGACTCTGAAGGCCGTGCGTATCATAGTACCATTGTCAGGGATATTACCAGGCAGAAAGAAGCTGAGCAGCAGCTGAAAAAACGCGAGTCGGTATTATCTGCGATTGCGGAGGCAACCAACAGGCTAATTCTTGAAGACAATCTTGACAGCGCAATTAATTACTCCATAAAACTGATCGGAAAGATCGTTGGCGCCGACAGGGCGTACATTTTCGAAAATCATTCCGACGTCAGTGGCAGGCAACTGGCAAGCCAGCGTTACGAATGGTGTGCGGAGAATATTCTTCCGCAGGCCGGACTTCCATCCGCGGAGAACGTACCGTTCAGCGATTTTATGGACGTAATGTATCCATTGAATGAGAACAATCATTTTACTGTTTTTGTCAACCAGTTCGACAACGAAAAGCTCAAAAAAAGATGGCAATCGCAGAGCATTGTATCCATACTGATACTGCCCATCTTCATGCGCGGCAACCTGTGGGGCTTTGTAGGATTTGATGAATGTCATTACGAGCGTGAATGGGCAAACTGGGAGATCGACATTCTGAAAGCATTTGGCTCTTCGCTTGCAGGCGCAATCGAACGTACAAAAGCGGTCCAGGAATTATCGCAGACAAACGCGCAATTGGGAATTGCGTTGAACGACCTCAATAAGATCCTCGATTATTCGCAGGACGTGATCTGCTCGTTTGACCATAACGGCGATTTCCTGAAAGTGAGCGCGGCATCTGCCAGAATATGGGGGTATGATCCGGCCGAAGTGATTGGCAGAAATGTGCGTGAGTTTATACTGGAACAGGACATTGTGAATACAACTGCATTGATTGATCGGATGAAAGCCGGCGAATCGGTAGCGACTACATTCGAAAATCATTTCAAGCGCAAGGATGGCAGCCTGGTAACGCTCGACTGGTCGGCTTACTGGTATGAAAAAGAAAAGATCGCATTCTGCGTAGCGCGTGATATCACATTGCAGAAAGAAATAGAGCAGCAACTGATAGCGAGTGAGAACCGCTTCCGTTCATTCATGGATAACAGTCCTGCCGCTGCCTGGATCTGCGATGAAGAAGGCCGGTATGTTTATATAAATAAACTGATAGCAAACCAGATATCACCCGAGGGTTATAACATCATTGGCAAAAGCATGTTCGATCTTTATCCGAAGGAATACGCGAACATGTACCATCAGCACAACCTGCAGGCATTAAAGCAAAACTGCGCGCTGGAGTTTATTGAAGAAGGCGTTGGCGCGGATGGCCGGCCTAATGTTTTCCTTGTTTACAAATTTCCCGTATTGATTGGCCCCGAACAACGCGGCATCGGTGGCGTGGCCATCGATATAACAGATAAAACAAAGGCCGAGCAGGCATTGCGGACATCTGAGCAAAACCTGAAGGCCATTTTCTCCAGCACGCGCGACGCGTTTGTGCTGCTCGACAAAAACCTGAAGCTCGTATCGTTCAATCCTATCGCGGCCGAACTGTACAGTATGTTCACCGAAGGCGATCACATAGAAGAGTGCCCTGACCTGTTAATGATTCTTCCTCCCGAACGTCAGGAGGTGCTAATGAAAAATCTTGCGCTGGCCTTCAATGGTCAGTCGCTGGAATACGAAGTGCAATACAATATAGGGAACGCGTCATACTGGTTCAATTGTGTGATAAGGCCTGTTGTCGGACCCGAAGCCCAGGTAGATGCGATTTGTGTTACGATATCGAATGTAACTCCGCGTAAGCGCCAGGAGATGACCCTCGCATTGGAGAAGCGTGTGCTTGAGCTGAACGCGCTGCCCGAAAGCTCACTCGCCGATTCGGTGAATACATTGCTGCAGGGAATAGAGAAAATTTATCCGGGCATGCTGTGCTCTGTAGTGCAGATGCAGAACGATGTTATCAGGCCGTTGGCCGCGCCCAGCATACCAGAAGAATATTCCGCCGCTATCGATGGATTGATGATAGGTGAAAAAGTTGGATCGTGCGGAACCGCCATGTACCTGAAAAAACCTGTGTTTGTATCAGACATAGAAAATGATCCGCTATGGAAGGATTTCAAATCGCTCGCGCTGCAACACAAACTGCGTGCGTGCTGGTCGATACCCATCATCAACGCACGTAATGAAGTGCTGGCAAGCTTCGCTATCTATTACCAGGTTCCCAAAGAACCACTGGATTATGAAATAAGGGCTATTGAACGCGCGGCCGACATCCTTCGTGTGATCATTCAGAACAAACAGGCAGAGGATCACATCCGCGTCAGCAACCAGCGATATCATTTCGTGACAAAGGCTACCAATGAGGCCATCTGGGACCTTGATCTCTCAACAAATAATATTTATTGGGCCGACGGATATTTTACCCTCTTCGGATACGACCAGGACAGCGGAGATGGATCGCTTGAGCAATCGCATCAGCGTATCCATCCGCACGATCTTCCGCGTATCAAAACGTCGCTGCAGAATTTCCTGCGCAAGAAAACCAAAACCAGGTGGGAAGATGAATACCGCTACCGCAAATCGGATGGAACTTATTCGCACGTGGTAGACAAAGCATTTCTGATCATCGATAAAGAAGGAAAGCCGGTGAGGATGATCGGATCGATGCAGGATATCACATCCAGGAAAGTGCTTGAACAACGATTGATCGAACAGGAGATCGGTAAGCAGCGTTTGCTGACGCAGGCAACCATCGACGGACAGGAAAAGGAAAGAAGGGAGATCGGAAAGGAATTGCACGATAATATCAATCAGATATTATCAACCACGAAATTATACCTCGACCTTGCACATAATAATACGGAGGGATCTACTGCTGAAATGATAGCGATCAGTTCACGGAACATCATGGAAGCGATCAATGAGATCAGAAAATTATCAAGGTCGCTGGTACCTCCAACGTTGGGTGACCTGGGACTGATTGAATCGGTAAAAGACCTTTGTGAGACATTTACCAGTATGCAGACTTTCAACATTGAATTTGTGCACCGCAACATCCGTGAGAAGCAGTTGCCGGAAAATCAGAAGCTCATGCTGTTCAGGATCATTCAGGAACAGACGAACAATATAGTGAAGCATGCGAAAGCAAAGAATGTGAAGATTGAGATGAAGGCTATCAGGAGTTTGCTCACGCTTCAGATAACGGATGATGGAAGTGGATTCGATCTTTCAAAAACCAAAAAGGGTGTTGGATTGAATAACATCATCAACAGGGCTGAGCTGTTTAACGGGAAAGTGGAAATTGCAGCGCGGCCTGGAAATGGCTGCTCCGTGAAAGTGTCTATACCTGTGAAATATTGAGGATACTCTTAAATTGCACCGATCAAATAACCATACCAAAAATTAAACCTGACCATGGAAGCCATTTCAATTCTAATTGCTGATGATCATAAGCTGATCCGCGACACCTGGAGTTTTATTCTGAATACCGATGAACGGTTTAAAGTTGTAGCTGAATGCAGCAATGGGGAGGAAGCCATTGAGCAGGCGCGAAGCAAAC
>DASWTK010000110.1:0-13127 GCA_036402175.1 Chitinophagaceae bacterium
GAGCAATCACCTGGCACGACTTGTCAATGCCGGATTGCTCAGTGTTGACAAGCAGGGAAGACACAGGTACTACCGTTACGCGAATGATTCCGTTGCAAAAGTCATTGAGTCAATGGCAAGCCTGTTTCCACCTTCTTCGCAGCAGGTTAAGGAAACAAGCAATAGTTCCGGTTTAACCTTCGCACGAACATGTTATGATCACATTGCAGGCCGGCTCGGCGTTCAGTTGACCAGGGCTTTGCTGCAAAACAAGATACTCAGGGAAAAAGACCAGCAATATCAATTGACATCATTATCCAAAGAGTGGTTCGGCAACCTGGGAATTTCTGTTGATGCCATCAGGGAGCAAAGACGTTCATTCGCCTATCCATGTCTCGACTGGAGTGAAAGGAAACATCACCTGGCCGGCGCATTGGGCGCAGCAATGTTAAAGAAGCTGGTAGAAACCGATTGGATCAGGAAGGTGTCGGGTACAAGACAATTGATACTTACAGCGAAAGGAGAAAAAGGACTATCTGAAAGTCTGAGGTTGAGTTTTTAAATGCACTTCAGAGTTTACCAAACAAATCTGGGTAATCTGTAATAATACCGTCCACTCCCATGTCCACCTGTCTTTTAATTTCCTGCAGTGAATTTACAGTCCAGGGTACAATGCTGATATTTTTTTCATGGCAACGCTTCACCAGTTCAGGTGTGACAAGAGAAAAGTGCGGACTATAATAAGCAGGCGTAAATCCGAGTTGTGATATTTGTTCTTCAATTGTCCGCTTGTCCTTCGCGTCGACAAGCAGCGAAATTTTCATATAAGGATACTTGCGGTGCAACACCTGCAACGGCCTTGGATCGAACGATTGAATGTTTGAATTTCCTTCAATCCCCGTTTTCTTTACTACATCCATTACCAGGTCAACAAATTCTTCAACAGGCGGGTGCTTTTTTCCATCGTTTTCGGGCCGCGACTTTATTTCAATATTGTAAGAAATTTTTCTGCCGTTATTCTTCGCATACGCCTTTGTAGCTTCTATCAGGTCAAGCAGCAAGGGCTTTGAAACGGGCAATTTTTGCTGCTGCTGAAAATCAGGATGCGGCTTCACACCAACATCATATTTTCTGATGCTGTCATAGGTCATATTAAAAAGCAGGTGCTTCGCTGCCTCCGCCGCGGTAAGCTGGGCGCCTGCAGGAGTTGTGGTAATTGCATTATGAAAATAAACATCATGCGAAACAACAACCTGCCTGTCTTTTGATACTACAACATCCAGTTCAAGTGTATTTACGCCAAGGTCAATTGCTTTTAACATGGCTGGAATAGTGTTCTCAGGCATCAGTCCCCTTGCGCCCCGGTGCCCCTGCTTATCAAGAACCGGTTGCCCAACGTAAGACGAAAGTATTCCGGCCCATACCTGATAACCCGCCGCATTCAGGTGCAATCCGTCGATTGTATATTTTTTATCCAGCTTTTTATCGGCATTCAGAAAATGAGGATGAAGATCAATAAGTGTGATACCCTCGCTGGAGGTCAGCTGTTTCAAAGCAGCATTCACGTAAGATATGTGCTCATCCTTATTATAATGATTTTTAAACTGGGTGAACTCATTATTCACGGGTAACAGTGTCTGGAAATAGATCTTTGTTCCGGGCGACTCTTTTTTTATTCTTTGAATGATGAACCGGTAATTCCTGATGATCAGGCTGTCGGGTATATTTCTGGATATATCATTAATGCCTATAAGAATAAAGACTTTGGCTGGCCTGCCCTCCGTCACCTCACTAAGTCGTTCTAAAATTCCGAAAGTGATATCGCCCGATATGCCACGGTTACGCGCGTCGGTGATTTTCAACAATTCCATCCAATCTGTACCAGCGGTAATGCTGTTGCCAAGAAATACTATGTCATTGGTTGAATTTGGATAACTTTTGAAAAGATCCACCTTAAGCGCGAATCCATTCGGTCTGAAGCTGCTGTCCCATTTGGCTTCCTGAGCTTGTCCGCTTCCAGCAATCAGGCAGACGGATATTATTAAAATGGAAAGATTAAGCCTCATATGTTTTCTGTTCTGTGTATTGATTTCCGAATCTGTCTGTAGCAACAACCTTCACCTCTTTAGCAGTAACGGGTATCAATGCCCGAAAAAGATGGTTGGTCTGGCGCGGCTCTGCAAATCCCCGTGGCTTTGGCAGATCCGGACCAAGCAAGGTTGAATATGCCAATGGATCAAAACCTTCGAACTGTTCAAGGGGTCCCTTACTCACACCATCAACCCAGTATTCTGTTTTCCATGCTGGATCATGATTCCAGATATTCACCTTCAGCATTCTTTGAGTTGCGTCATAATTGTCGGAGTAAATTTTCATCTGGTGACTGGCCGGCTGCCCTGTGGCCTGGTAATACCACGACAGTTCCCTGCCTTTCACTTTGTAAACTCCATAACCGTTCGGTGTACCATCGCCACAGATAGATCCTGTCCACCAGGCGCCGCAAACCGTGCCATGGTTGTGTTCGTAAATATTATTGTTGATCACATTCAGATGGTAATGCGTGTGGCCCGACATGATGTGAACCGTTCTGCCTTCCAGGATTTCATACAGATCTTTATTATTCTTTGTACCCCGGTGCACAGGAATATGAACACAGAGAACGATAAGTTTGTCGACGGGCACCATTGACAGGTCTTTTTTCAACCAGTCGAGCTGATGCTGCTGAAAAAATCCGTCATAGTCCCTGTCGGTTCCCAGATACCTTACATTATCCATCACCACATAGTGAACCTGGCCTCGATTGAATGAATAATAGGTAGGGCCGTAAGTTGCCTGGAAGGTATCATCTGAAGTTTCATCGCCGCCCTTTCTGTAATCCATATCGTGGTTACCCAGGCATTGAAAGAATGGAACTCCCATTTGCGCGACTGCCTTATCGTAGTCGGCAAACAACTTCAGTTCATCCCAAACGATATCGCCAACGGTAATTCCGTGCATTAGCGCGCCGGCACCCGCGGCGTTTACTATTTTCTGAACATCCGGCACTGATTCTGTCATCATTTTGCCGACGTCGCTCCGGTTTTTTATCTGTGGATCGGCCCAGATGATGAATTGATGCTCATCATCACTTCTGTTTAACGGGATCAGTTCAAAATCAGTTTCATCAATTTTGCTGGTCTTGTCAACCTGCCGGTAATGCCTGCTGATGCCATTTGTATGCGTGAATTCGTAACCAGACGGACATGATATAAAAACTGTAACCGCGTTTGCATGTATGTTCATTTCATACCTGCCCTTCTTATCAGTGGCAACAACAGAATAACCATCGCTGACCACAACGCCCTGCAGGCCCTTGCCTTTTGAAATAACACGCCCCTTCAGTTTTTGAACTGAGGCGCCATTCGCATTGACCGGGATAAAATTCCCTATCAGGAGACCGCCCGATATCCACGCGATGTTCTGGAGAAAACTTCGTCTTTGCATATTGCTCAGCCTAAAGTTTAAAGCTTTTTATAGATAGTAAACTCGTCAAGGTTCAATCGTCCGTTGTTCGATGTACCGGTACCAAGCTTGTTGATCCTGAAACGAACCGGACCTGTAATGTTAACTGTCCATACCGCCTGCCTTATCTGTTTGTCTGCCGGTACTGTGATGTTAGCGCCAACTGCTGTCCATGTAGTTCCTGCATTGGTTGAATACTCCAGTCGCATGGAACTTCTTGCGTCTGTACCATACCTGCTGTAGAATACGGTGACTTTTGAAGCGCCGTCCGGAACATCAAAGTTCATCTGCACATATCCACTGGTGGTAAGGTTTTGCTGCATGCGGATGTTCTGTTTGCCGGGAACTATTATTTTATCACTGCCGGATGTGTTACCAAGTATTGCCTGCAAAAGATACCAACTGCCTGTTTTTAATGCTAAGATATTCGTTCCGCTGTTGTAGCTGGATTTGGTAGTTGCGTCAGGACTTTCAAAGCTCTCAGGAAATCCATTGTAGGTTAACCCGCTTACAAACTGGGTATCAGTAAGGTTCCTCGGCATCACTGTTATTTTTGCGCCGGTTGTATCATTACCCGATTCATTGTAAAAGCCGGCGATGCCCCCAAATTGAGCTGACCTAGGCAAGGCAGCACCGGCAAAAGCCGCGCCCTGCAATACATGAACATAAACTGATCCGGCGGTGTTATCGTTCAGCTTTTTTAATCCACTGAAGGTTGCGCCGGCAGTGTAATCAGTTACATCGGCGTTTATGGTTACAAGTGTAGATTCAAATACATTAATCAGTTCATGTAACATTCCCTGAGTGACCGCACGTGAAACCGGAGTTTTATTGGTTGCAAGAACAGTGATCCTGTCTGCGCCAATACCACTCAGCGTTAGCTTGCCATTCAAACGTCCAAGCTTTGCGCCATCTACATTTATCTGTACCGAATCGCCGAGATTATAACTGTGCGCCGCATTCAGCCTAACCACAATACCGGTTGTGACATCCGATATTGAATTGCTGCTGGTAAAAGTTTCCTGCAACACAAAACTGTTAGGATCGATATTCTGTCCGGATTTATCAGAAATAATAACGCCTTCCACCAGTGATGCACCTCCAAGATTAGACTTGTTCACTGTCACCTCACTTCCGTTATATGCCTGCTTTAAAGCGAAGAGCGTCATCATATCTCCCAGCTTTCCATCAGCAGGATTTTCATAATCCTTTATGCACGAAGAAAGCGGGAAAGAAATTATAATGATGAGGCCCCAGATATTAAAATTCTTAAACTTGCTCATTGCATTCAATTTGAAAAATGAATTAATTGATGTCCCACCAAACTCTCGTCAGCATATCATCAGCACCCATGCTGCTTACAGCGGCATCATAATTTGTTTTATTCAGCGATTGAACCGATACCGGATACACCAGCCTTGTCGGCATTTTACCGTTATTCTGAACGCCAGGTCCAATCGGCAGATTGGGAAAACCTGTACGGCGATATTCAAACCAGTTCTGAAAATCGGTAAATATCAAAGTGAAATATTTCTGGGTGATGATCTTCTCCATCTTCTGCGCTACAGTTTCGGTATCATCCCACGCGATACCGGGCTTGATGAGATAACCCGCCGGCACTGTAACACCCCAATGCGTAATAGCATTGGTAACTCCATTTTCATAATAAGTTTTAGCGGAGCCTGTAATATATCCTTTAACCACAGCTTCGGCCAGAATGAACTGAAGCTCGGCATAGTTCAGAATATTGCCGGTAAGCGGTTCGTTCTTCAATGAATTCTGATAATACGATTGCCTGTCCTGCTGTGCGCCCGGCGCGTATCCGCTCGGGATACCGGCGTAAATGCCGCCTGCGGTTACTGCCCACCGTGGTAACCTGGGATCGCCCCATGCGTTGAGCGTATTGATAAAAAATTCAGTCAGCCCGTTCTCACCGCTGAAATCATAATCGCGGTAAGTATTGAAAGCCGAAACATAAGGCGTGACGGTAGTAAATCGTAAAATGGCCGATTCCGCGTTGCTGGTCATGATCGGATAAGTAGCGGGCGATGTCTGTACAATCTCTTTTATCTTCTGAACCGCATTGCTTTCCGGCCTGTCTGATGCGCGCATCAGCAGTCGCAGGTAAAGACTGTTGCCAAACCTTCTCCATTTTGCGATGTCACCGCCAAATAACGGATCGCGCGGTTTCAAAGCAATAGGAATGGTATCATTTCTTGCGAGCAGCGTATTGGCTTCTTCAAGCTGGGCAAAAAGGCTGTCGTAGATCACCTTCTGTTCGTCGAACTTAGGCTGATAGATATTATCGGTTCTGCCACGGTTCGCTTCTGTGAATGGTACATTGCCATAAGTATCCGTGATCAGCGACGCTACCCAAACCTGCATTATCCGGGCAATGGCCATGTATGAATTGTTATAAGCCTGGTTTGGCAGCAGCCGAAGTTTGCTTGCCCCATCGTAAGCGTCAATGAAATTAGTACGCTGCAGATACCAGTTATTCCACATGTAATCCGATTCAGAAGGACGGATGATATAACGGTGTATTTCATCCGAATTAGTAATGGCTACATGCACCTGCATCATTTCATGCACCAGCCGGTGCTCTCTTGTCTGGTTCGCATTTCTTACGGCATAAATGGCCGACTCCAGCAACAGCTCTGGCCTTGTTTCGGGCAGACTGTTCGGATTAGTATTGACCTTCTCAAAATCTTTCGTACAGGAACAGAGCGAGCCGATAAGCACTGCTCCCATGATTATATATTGTTTGATCTGCTTCATTGTTTTTGTTTTCGGTTGTTGATCAAAATGCCACTGTTAATGATACGCCCATAGTACGGGTTGACGGGAACTGTGCAATCTCGAAGCCCGCATTGATCTGACCATCGTTCAGCGTACCGAACTCCGGATCAAAAGCCGGCCATTTGGTAAATTGTACAAGATCCCTTCCATAAATACCTACCACAGCTCTCTGCAGTTTCAGTTTCCTGATGAAGGTTGCAGGCACTGTATAATCAAGACGCACTTCCCTCAGCTTCACGAAATCGGTACTGAATGTGTTGGCTTCAACATTATCGCGATTGAAGTGTGCATCGTAATATGCCTGTATGTTTGTTGCAAGCACCGTATTCGGAACATATTTGTTTCCGGTTGCGTCAAACTGAACGCCATCACCAACAATGCCATTGTAACGGCCGGGCAATGTCTTCTTCAGCTTTCCTTCTTCCATCAGCACAGCGTGCGTAAGTGAATAAGCCACTCCGCCAAACTGACCGTCGAACAGGAAATTAAACCTGAAATTTTTGTACTTCAGTTCACTGCCAAGGCTACCCTTCCAATCAGGATTGGTATTGCCAAGATATTTGATCTCGGTTGTGCGTACCGGAAGGCCCTGGCTGTTATACACGATCTGCCCATCGGGTGATCTTTCGTAACCAATTCCATACAGGTCGCCCATACGCCCGCCGGGTCGTGCTTCAACTGATCCGCGGTTAGCAGGACCGGTTGACATCACATATACATCAACTCCTTCGATAAGCTCCACGATTCTGTTGCGGTTGGAATAATAAGTTGCAAACACATTCCATGAAAATCCTTTTTTCGTTTTCACCACGTCGCCGTTCAGCTGCACCTCGATTCCTTTATTGGTAACAAGTCCTGCATTCGCGATTGTTGCAGCGTAGCCTGATGAACGATCAATGGGAACAGGGAAGATCTGGTTTTTGGTATTGTTGCGATAAACAGCCACGTCGAGATTAAGCCTGTTCTTCAATAACCGCACATCAAGACCAAATTCTATACTGTTTGTCAACAGCGCTTTCAACTCCGGATTTGCGATTGCTGATGGGTTTGTAAGTCCGCCCGGAAACAACGTTGGCGTATACACAAAGGCGGTGAGGTAAGGTGTTGTTCCGCCACTGCCCACACCCGCGACAGATCCGCGCACTTTCAGGAATGAGATCGCGGAAGGCATTTTTATTTTTTCAGAAAGCACCAGGCTCAGGTTGGCCGATGAATAAAAGAAAGGCGCATTCTTTGTTGACGTTGGTGTAGCAAGCGTACTTGCCCAGTCTTCCCTTGCAGTAACGTCAAGGAAAACAAACCTGTCGTATGAGAACTGCGCAAGGCCGTAAAGACTGTTCACGCGAAACTCTGCCCTGTAAGGAAGTGCAACTACAGGGTTCTTGCTGTTGGCAAGATTGTAATAACCCGGAAGATTTAACTGGTCTGCTCTCAGATCATCGCGGGTATAACGATTGCGCATCTGGCTTCCGCCGAATGAGTATGAGGTGCTGATCTTTTTTCCGAAGTCTTTGCTGTAGCGCAATAAGAAGTCGTTATTGATCTCCTGTGTAAATATGTTTTGCGAGCGGAACATTCCCTCCGCGAACTTGTTAGTCCCGAAAGGCCTTTGCTGCGAACGTGACTCTGAAGCATAATCGATAGCCGTTCTCACCATCAGGCTCAGCTTATCGGTAAAATTATAAGTTGCCGATACATTACCGATGATGCCATGACGGTTCGACCTGTTCAGCATTTCATAAGAGATGAGGTATGGATTGTCCAGCAGACTACTGAAAGGTCTTGTCTGTTCAATATTCTCACGGCCGGGAACCCAATAATCCTTCACCCAGTTCAGGTCAAAGTTGGGTACCATTCCCCTGATGAAATACATGATCGATTGGTTGTTGTAACCCGTTGAAGGAAGGTTGTCGGTAAACTTGTTGGTATAATTCGCCTTGGTAGCAATCTGCAACCTCGGCGACAACTTGTGTGTTACAGAAAGCGCAACGGTATTACGCTTGTAGCCTGTATTAGGAATGATCCAGTCGTTTTTAAGATTGGTCAGCGACAAACGTACAGTTGTGTTATTGTTGCCGCCATCAATGGTAACTGAATTGATAAGTGTTTTACCGGTCTTGAAAAAATCCTTGCGGTTATTCTCATATGGAACCCATGGCAACCGTGTTGCGGATTTCGTTCTTGTTACCGGATCGTACTGGTAATATTCCTGACCAGCAAAGCGCGGACCCCAGGCAGAGCTTGTACTGCGGGTGCTTGGTCCATCTTCCGACGCATTGTATGAATACCATGTATCCTGACCGCTTGTGCCCTGTCCGTACTCATATTGGTAGTCGGGCCAGCGGTTGACCTGGTCAATTGAAAAATTCAGGTTATAAGTAACACCAAGTCCTCTTTGTCTTGATGAACCCGATTTAGTAGTAATAATGATTGCGCCATTCGCGCCCCTCGCACCATATAAGGCAGTTGCGCCTGGTCCTTTCAATACAGAAACACTTTCGATGTCCTCGGGATTGATATCGTTGAGGCTTGTTCCGAAATCAACAGGCGATTCTGATTGAAGATAAGCTGAGCTGCCGGTACCTGTTTGCTGACCGCTGCTGCTGCTGATGACCACTCCATCCACTACTATCAGTGCCTGGCTGTTTCCATCCAGTGAATTTTCACCTCTTAATACAATCTTGTTACTGCCTGCCGGTCCGCCACCCGATTTGATGAGGTTGATACCTGCGACTTTTCCTGTTAATGAGTTGGTCCAGTTGTTCGACATGGCATCTGTGAGCTCATCGCCTTTTACTTTGGTCACAGAATATCCCAGCGCTTTCTCTTCACGCCGGATACCGAGTGCAGTAACCACTACGTTTTCAAGTTCACTCACCGCGGTTACCAGATCGAAGTTGACGACCGATTGAGTTCCCACGGTTTTTTCCATGGTAGTAAACCCGATGGCGCTAACAACCAACGTCTGACCCTGGCTTGCCAAAATGGAAAAGGAACCATCATCTTTGGTGATGCTCATCACCTGCGTGCCTTTTATCTGCACAGTGGCATTTGAAACAGGCTGACCGTCTGTCGTTCCTTTCACAACGCCGGTGATGGTTTTTTCCTGTGCCTGCAAGAACAGGGCGGGAAGCAACAATAGCAGGAAAAGTGTGCACCTTCTGCTTTTGGCCCGCCAATCAATAGCAATAGCAATTGTTCTCATACTCGATATGATTGTATGTTAGGAATGGTATAAAACTTTTTGTTCTTTTTTCCATGTAAGAGCTGTAAAAAAAATCGCGAGCCCGCAGGCCGCCATCAACACACTGAATCCACCGTCCCAGCCATAGCGTTCCACTACAAAACCCATCGCGGCATTGGCAAACAGCGCTCCCCCCAGGTATCCGAATAAACCTGTCAAGCCAGCGGCTGTACCTGATGCTTTTTTGGGAACCAGGTCAAGCGCGTGAACGCCGATCAGCATTACCGGTCCATAAATAAGGAAGCCGATCGCGATCAATGCAATGTTGTCAACTAAAGGATTACCGGCAGGATTTTTCCAATACACAAAAACCGCGATGCTCACGAGGATCATATATATGATGGTAGCAGGTGCCCTGCGACCTGAGAAGATCTTATCGCTCAGCCAGCCACACAGTAACGTACCCGGAATTCCAGCCCATTCGTACATGAAATAGGCCCAACCTGTTTCACTCAATGAAAAACCTTTCGCTTCTTTCAGGTAAGTGGGCGCCCAGTCAAGTACTCCATATCGCACCAAATATATAAACGCGTTTGCGAACGCGATGTACCAGATCAATTTGTTTACCAAAACATAATCCAGGAGGATCTGCCTTGTGCTCAGCTCTTTTTCATGTGACGCGTTATAATCTTTTTTGTAGGTATTGGTATATTCTTCTACCGGAGGCAGGCCGCATGACTGAGGCGTATCTCTTACCAGCAGGTAAATGATCACTGCAACGAAAAGTGCAACAACAGCCGGGAAAAACAATTTGCTTTGCCATGTGCCAAACAGCGTGAAACCGGCAATGGCAATGGGGGCCATCAGTCCGCCTCCGACATTGTGCGCTACATTCCAGATAGACATCTTGGTTCCCCGTTCCTTAAAAGTAAACCAGTGCACTACCACACGGCCGCACGGAGGCCAACCCATTCCCTGGAACCAGCCGTTAATAAAAAGCAGAACGAACATCGCTGCGATGGATCCGGTAGCAAAAGGTAAGATGCCCATCATTATCATCGTCAGCGAGGAAAGCACAAGTCCAAGCGATAAAAAAATACGTGCGTTGCTCCTGTCGGATACGGTAGCCATCAAAAACTTACTCATTCCATACGAAATGGAAATCGCTGAAAGCGCAACGCCAAGGTCGGCCTTGGTATATCCTCTTTCAATCAGGTCGGGCATAACCATTGAGAAGTTTTTCCTCACCAGATAATAACCCGCATAGCCTATGAAAATGCCCAGAAAAACCTGCAGCCTTAATTTCTTATAGGCAGGGTCGATCTGGTTTTCGGACAGCCTGCTTTTATGAGGAGCAGGTTGCAATAGTTGAAATCCATTCATAAGCCTTAACGCAATCGTTGTTTAATTCTGGTTCAATATGTATTGCTGTGCAAGCCGCGCATATTCTTCTACCTGCCGCGTTACCCACTGCTGATCTTTACCAAGCGCTTCGGCCATGATGCCTGCAACTTCCCGGCTTATACGAATGCTTTCCTTCGCATTCAGCAGCAATGCCCTTGTACGCCGGGACAATACATCCTCGAGCGTCCTGGCCATTTCGTGCTCAACCGCCCACTTCACCTGCATGGGATGGATCTTCAGACTTTCACTGATCCAGTCGTTTGCATTTCCATTGATCCTTTGACGAATCATCGAAGCATCACTGCCATAGAAATAAAATGGATCGCTCCAGTTCACTGAATCCAGATAGCCATGTATATGCATGGCCGCGGTACGTGGTTTCCTGTGCGTCCAGTGTAACTGCTTTTCAACCTTGTTCACCATATCTTCTCCCATCTTCCTGTAAGTTGTCCATTTGCCACCGAGAATAGTGAACAGGTGGGATGGCGAAACGATGATCTTGTGGCTGCGGGAAATTTCCTTTGTTTTCTGCTCGCCCTGTTTTGGCGCGGCAAGCGGCCGGAGTCCGGCGAACACACTCAGCACATCACTTCGTGTAGGCTTGACAGTTAAATATTCACCCGCGGTCTGTAAAATGAACTGAATCTCTTTTTCAAGCGCCTTCGGCTCAAGTGAAGCCTCATCAACCGGCGTATCTGTGGTTCCCAGTACAACCTTGTCGTGCCAGGGAACAGCGAACAATACCCTTCCGTCACTTGTTTCCGGTATCATCAACGCGTGTTCGGATGGAAAGAATTTTTTATCAAGCACCAGGTGTACGCCCTGGCTTACGCAAATTGTTTTAACTGCAGCCGGATTATCCATGTTCAGAATATCATCTACAAAAACACCGGTAGCGTTTATTACAGCTTTCGCTTTTATTTCATACCTCGATGAACTTTCAATATCGGAGATCAGCGCGCCTTCTATTTTATGCTCGCCGTTCTTAAGCAGGCCGGTCACCTTCATATAATTGATGGCGCAGCCACCGTTTTCAATAATGCTCTGTGCAAGATTGATTGCAAGCCGTGAATCGTCGAATTGACCGTCATGATAAAGCACACCTCCCAGTAAACCCTTTTTCAGAATTCCGGGCAATGCTTCCTCGGTTTTTTTGCGTGAAATAAAAATGGATGATCCGAGTGTAAGTTTTCCTGAGATCCAGTCATACACTTTCAGACCAATTGTATATTTCAGTTGATCCCAGCGGGAATAGATCGGGATTACGAAGGTTTGATTCTTCACGAGGTGAGGCGCGTTCCGGCACAACAATCCTCTTTCAATGCTTGCTTCTCTTACCAGTCTTACATCACCCTGTGCAAGGTAACGAACACCACCATGAACAAGTTTTGTGCTCCGGCTGGATGTGCCTTTTGCGAAATCAGATTGTTCTACCAACAGGGTTTTATATCCCCGCGCAACCGCGTCGAGGGCAACTCCCAATCCGGTGGCGCCCCCGCCAATCACAAGAAAATCCCACACAATGGAAGTGTCGGCAATCTGAGCCAATTGTTGCTGCCTGTAGTCTGCCTGCAGAGAAAGAGTAGATCGTTTCATCAAGGGAAATCAGTTTCTAAAACTTTCGATATAAGGCTAAAAGTAAGGAAATGAAACAAAAAAACGTAAAATGTGCATAATTTTGGAAATAATTCGAAATAGAAGAGGCATAAACTGAAACGAAAGGAAATGGATGGGCCCGGTTTCGGATTCTGCCTTTAACCACCTAATTTGCCAGGGCAAACCAGTAAAATGAGCAATCTTACCGAACGGCATCAGCACATCATTACCAAGCTGAGAAAAGAAGGCAGTGTAAAGGTGGTAGACCTTTGCAGCGAGTTGAACGTTTCGTCGGTCACCATCCGAAAGGATCTGAAACTTCTGGAGGACAAACAATTTCTTTTCAGAACACATGGCGGAGGTACGCTCACCAATCCCTATACCGTTGACCGGCCTGTCATAGAAAAAGCCAAGATCCATTCGGGAGAGAAGTCGGGCATAGGAGAAGCTGCAGCGGGATTGATAGAACCCAACGACTGCATCCTGATCGCGTCGGGTACAACTGTGTTGTCACTCGCAAAGTATATTCAGCCAAAAGGAAATCTTACGGTCATCACCGCTGCATTAAATGTCGCCATGGAGTTGATTCATCATCCGGGTATTGAGGTAATACAGCTTCCCGGCATCATAAGAAAAAGCTCTTCATCAGTTACCGGGGCGTATG
>DASWTK010000111.1:0-9290 GCA_036402175.1 Chitinophagaceae bacterium
GTATGTGATCAGAATTTTCATGGTCGTACCAGCACCGTTATATCATTCAGCTCCGATCCTGCCGCGAAAAAGAATTTCGGTCCGTATATGCCAGGGTTCATTTCCATCCCGTTCAATGACCTCGAAGCGCTCGCAAAGGCGCTTCAGAATAAAAACGTTGCAGGTTTTCTGTTGGAGCCTATTCAGGGTGAAGCAGGAGTTGTAGTACCTGATGAGGGATACCTGAGAAAGGCAAAAGAATATTGTGAAATTGCGAATGTTTTGTTCATAGCGGACGAGATACAGACCGGGCTTTGCAGAACAGGTAAAATGCTTTGCTGCGATCATGAGAATGTACGTCCTGATATTTTGATTTTAGGTAAGGCGCTCAGTGGCGGAATGCTGCCTGTTTCCGCCGTACTTGCAGACGATCCGATCATGTTAACCATTCAGCCTGGTGAACACGGATCAACTTATGGTGGCAATCCGCTTGCGTGCAAAGTGGCAATGACAGCGCTTTCTGTTCTGAAGGAAGAGAATATGGCATCAAATGCAATTAAAATGGGAGAAATCCTCCGGTCTGAGCTCAGTCAGATCGATTCGCCACATATAAAAGCAGTCAGGGGCAAAGGCTTGCTCAATGCTATCGTCATTGATCATGCGAATAATGAGGCGGCATGGCAGCTTTGCCTGGCATTGAAAGAAAACGGACTGCTTGCCAAACCAACGCATGGTGATAAAATTCGTTTTGCACCACCACTTGTGATCACCGAAGAGCAGGTGCTTGAATGCGTGAATATCATACGTAAGAGTTTATCGGTGCTGGATTAAATCGCGAAGCCTTAATTTTAAGAATGGATACGCATCTTCATCACGAAGAACATCTTCAAAGCTCGGATTTTTTGCGCGACGTAGTGATCGGTATGTCCGACGGACTAACGGTGCCTTTTGCCCTGGCAGCCGGATTAAGTGGCGCGGTTGAGTCTACCAGCCTGATTGTGATAGCGGGTCTGGCTGAAATAGCAGCTGGTTCCATTGCGATGGGCCTTGGAGGTTATCTGGCAGGTAAAACAGAAGTTGATCATTATAATTCTGAATTAAGAAGGGAATACGATGAAGTGGAAAGGCTTCCACAGAGAGAACGCGAGGAAGTGAGGGAATTTTTCGAACACCTTGGATTGAGTAATGAAGTACAGCAACAAGCTGTTGAAGAAATGACGAAGGATAAGAAGAAGTGGGTTGATTTTATGATGAAGTATGAATTAGGTCTGGATAAACCAGATCCTAAAAGAGCTTATAAAAGCGCGTTCAATATCGGACTTTCGTATGTGCTTGGCGGTTTGGTTCCGCTTATCCCCTATTTCTTTACAGAGTCGGCTTTGGAAGGCCTTAAATATTCCTCCATGATCACCATTGCATGCCTGTTTGTTTTTGGTTATTTCAAAAGCAGTTTCACCGGAGTAAATCCATGGGGAGGCGCAATAAGAGTTACAATGATCGGAGCAATTGCAGCAGGTTGCGCGTTTGGTGTGGCCAGGCTAATACAGGCTGCATAATTAATCCCTGTTTCTGATCACTTCTTCGTTCGTGGCAGAAATGTCATGACAAGTATAATTGCAGCAGCAATAACCAGAATATAAATCGCGGGCTGCTTCACCGGGCAGATGCCACGGTAGCAGGAAGTAAATGAAATATATGTTTTAAGCACATAAGAAGCGATCAATGCGCAAACCAGCAGGTTCGCCCGTTTTGCCCAAACTTTGTTCAGCGCAAAAAATAAAGCGGCAATTGAGGCCAGCACTATCAGCGGCCTGCCTGGCCTTCCATAATAATTCTGGTATGAATAAAATCCTGTAAAATAGCTATTGAGGTCGGGATGATAGGTCCACGGGAAAAAGCAGGCAATGCACAATACAATGCAAGCGATTACACCT
This sequence comes from Chitinophagaceae bacterium, assembly GCA_036402175.1. Classification (GTDB taxonomy): domain Bacteria; phylum Bacteroidota; class Bacteroidia; order Chitinophagales; family Chitinophagaceae; genus DASPKM01. The sequence goes on from DASWTK010000111.1 coordinate 1,914, forward strand.
ATTACCTGTGAATATTTCATGAAAGGGGCGTTAATAAAAATAGCATGGCGTGCTTATGCCTGCCATGCTTTATAAAGAGGTACCGAGCAGATTCGAACTGCTGTAAAAGGTTTTGCAGACCTCTGCCTAGCCACTCGGCCACGGTACCACAAGGTTGCAAAAGTAAGATTTTCAGCCTGATTTGTCCAAACATTTTCAATGTATATTGCACAATCCTATTCATTTTATATACTGCACCTTAACATGCAACGCATAGCAGAATCAGAACTCATAATCAATAGCCGCGGCGGAATTTATCATCTCGATCTGAGACCCGAGGAAATTGCCACGACCATCATTACGGTCGGCGACCCGGGCAGGGTGCAGGAGGTCAGTAAACACTTTGACTCCATAGAATTCCGGAGTGACCACCGTGAATTTGTGACACATACCGGCTATATCGGCAAAAAAAGGATTTCGGTGGTATCAACGGGCATTGGCACAGACAATATAGACATTGTATTGAATGAGCTGGATGCGCTGGTAAATATTGATCTTAATACACGCACGACTAAAGCAGAACTTCAACACCTCGACATTATACGGATTGGCACAGCCGGTTCATTGCAGGCATCAGTTCCGGTTGACAGTTTTGTTGCCTCTTCCCACGGCCTGGGAATTGACAATCTCGTAAATTTTTACCGCCATGAGCCTAACGACCAGGAAAAACAACTTTTGCATTCTTTTGTAACGCATACCCAGCTACATCATAGCATATCCTATCCTTATATCTTTTCTGCAAGCGGTTCCCTGATAAAACATTTCGTGACAGGCTTTCACCAGGGTATAACGGTTACCTGCCCGGGTTTTTATGGTCCCCAGGGTCGCATTCTGAGGCTTGGTCTTAGCAATCCCGGGCTGATTGACCGGCTGACGGAATTTTCGTTCGGGCAGCACAGAATAACCAATTTTGAGATGGAAACTGCCGGTATCTATGGGCTGGGAAAGCTGCTTGGACATCATTGCCTCTCGTTAAGCGCCATTGTAGCCAACAGGGTCACAAAAGAATTCTCAAAAGACTCAAAAAAGACAGTGGAAAGGCTGATTGAGCAAAGTTTGAACATTGTTGAAGCTTTGTAGCTAATTTTGAAGGCTGGGCCTTAAAATTGAAAGGCTTTATTAAATGAAAGTTCAGTTTTATAAATATCAGGGCACGGGAAATGATTTTGTTATTCTGGATAACCGCGAAGGCCTTTATAACAACCTGACCATTGAGCAGGTACGGTTTCTTTGCAACCGAAAGTTTGGTATCGGCGCCGACGGACTGATGCTTCTGAATCTTAAGGATGACTATGATTTTGAAATGAAGTATTTTAATTCAGACGGACGTGAAGCATCGATGTGTGGAAACGGAGGACGCTGTCTCGTGAAGTTTGCCTACCACCTGGGCATCCGCAAACCTCTTTATCGTTTTATTGCCGTAGATGGGGAACACGAAGCAGAGATTGATGACGATGGAACTGTGAGCCTGAAGATGAAAGATGTGAGGGGCATCAGGGAGTTTCATGGCGACTTCATTCTGGACACAGGTTCGCCTCATTATGTAAAAATGGTGAACGACCTTGAAAACATGAATGTCTACCAAAAAGGATCCGAAATACGTAACAGTAATCATTTTGCAAAGGATGGTATCAACGTGAATTTTGTAGAACAGAAAGATGATGACGAGATCATGGTGCGCACGTTTGAGCGCGGCGTGGAAGATGAGACCCTGTCATGCGGAACCGGTGTTACTGCCAGCGCGCTTGTTTCCTATCATAATGAAATTGGTTTTAATAATGTTATTGTAAATACGCCTGGCGGAAAGCTTACCGTTGAATTCGACCGCATGGGTGATGAACAGTATGAGAATATCTGGCTTTGCGGTCCGGCAGATAAAGTATTTGAAGGCACCCTCACGCTATCTGAAACACAGGTCATGTAATATCCTCTTATACAAGCCTCAAAACTCATCACTTACTTTCAACGATTCAATTGGGCTTCGGCCGTTCCGATGCAGGTGTTATATTTGCGCCTATTATGAAAAAGAGATGGTGGCAATGTCTGGTAATTGTGATGCTGGCATCCTGTAATTCGCAGGAACCTCCGCCTGCTGATCCCGGGGACGACCTCGGCATCAAAAGCGCCCGTCAAAAACTTGAAGATAATCTTGGAATGATTAGTGATGCCAGGCAAATTATAAAAGATGGCGACCTGGTGCTGCGTACAGGCAATGATTACTCAAGTGAACAGATCAAGCTTTTTTCTAAAAATGACCAGACCTATTCGCATGGAGGAATTGCGTTTCATGATAGCGGTGATATTTATATTTATCATGTTGTGCCGGATTATTTTCATGTGAAAGACAAAGTGAGAAAGGAAAAACTGGATTCTTTCTGCAATCCTTCTTTGAATATCGGATTTGGCATAGCGCGATACCAGATGGACTCATCCGAGATCGGAAAATTCCGTGCTTATCTCGACAAGCAATACCAGAAACAGATTCCATTCGACATGATATTTGATCTGACATCAGACGATAGTATGTACTGCTCTGAAATGATCAAGAAAGGATTGATCCTGGCAACTAAAGATCGCATACATATTAAAAATGAAAGGTTCCTTGACCGAAGTAAATTCAAAATGATCAGCATATATTTCAAAATGACTGAAAAGCAGTTTGCCGGAAAGGAATTTATCCCGATTGACAATCTTTTTGTGCGCCCCGACTGCCAGGTCTTGAAACGATATGTGTATGAATAAATTCCGCTATTGAAAAAGGAACTGACGATCTATACCGACGGAGCTTCACGAGGCAATCCAGGCCCCGGAGGTTATGGAGCGATACTTATATGGGGCGATGTTCACAAGGAGCTATCAGCTGGTTACAGGCGTACTACCAATAACAGGATGGAGCTTCTGGCGGTGATCAGAGCATTGGAGGCACTAAAAAAGGAAAGCCTGAACATCACCATTTATTCAGACAGCCAGTATGTAGTGAAAGCTGTTACTGAAGGATGGCTCAGAAAATGGATCGCTACCAATTTCAAGGGTGGCAAGAAGAATAAAGATCTCTGGCTGCAGTTCTATGAACTCTCACAAAAACACAAGATCCGCTTTGTGTGGGTAAGAGGACATGCCGATAATCCTTACAACAACCGTTGTGATGAACTTGCAACCGCCGCTGCCGACGGAAAACACCTGCTGATAGATGAAGGATATGAAAACGGGTTGGATGCCGAAATAATGTGAGTGGTATTTCGAATAAAAAAAACCGCAGCGATTTTTCTGCGGTTAATTATTTTATGCCGACACAATTAATTTGAATCAGGCTTTTAATGGTTGCTCAACTGATTTGTTCCTGTTTGCCAGAAAGTAAGTCCCAAAAAACAAAGCACTGAACACTACTGTTGCCAGTATCGCTCCTCTGTAGAAAGGAAGGCCGTCGATATAACATTGCATCAGACCGCCGAATGTTTTTGGCCGCTGTAATCCTCCCCCGCCTATCCACACACTGAAATTTGAAAGCAGGAAATAAACTGTAGGTGTAAGGAACGAATAACTGATAATATTTCCAGCTTTGAAATTCCGCATGGTAAATCCAAGACAGGTAATGGCCACAAACCAAAGGTAATTCAGCCATTGGCCTTCATAAAAACCAGGCGTATCGCTCAAGCCGTTTGAATATAAAAACTGGTATAAAAGGTCTGAAATGAATAAAGAGAATACCGGCAGCGCGAATGCCCATTTTTTATCCTTTATCACTGCTCCGCCAAACAAAGCCATGGCAAGGTGAGGTGCAAAACCAAGCGGACGGCCTGGGATGACCCTGTATAGCGCCGCCACAACAATCAGTAACAAAAAAACCAACAGGAAGTTCTTACTAAATTTCATAATGATGGTATGGACGGCAAAAATAAACGAAATGAAATTAATTCCGGTTTTTGATTTATTCAGGTAGTGTGAAAAGGCAAACTGGCCCTGAATAATTCTGAAGGGGCCAATGCCCTCATTTCTACCTTTTGTCCCTGAAATATCACCGCGGATTCGCCTGCGTTCAGTTCAATCTGGTGGTCACCGGAAACAAGGATAACCTTACCGGTAATTGCGATAACAATATCGGTAGTACCGGTTTCAAAACCCCCACTTTCCCCGGTAGTGAGCTCAAATGAGCTAAGCTCAAAATCATCGACCGGTGTTTTATATACCCGTTCCCCGTTTTGAATGGTTCCTGATATTATCCAGGGATCAACGGGCTCAAATCTGACGTGTTTCATCAGCTCATCAATGTCGACGTTTTTGGTAGTAAGTCCCCCGCGAAGAACATTATCGGAATTCGCCATGATCTCCACGTTCTGACCTTCCAGGTAAGCATGTAAAATTCCGGCATCCTGAAAAATAGCCTCTCCCCTTTTCAATTCCACCAGATTAAGTAAGTAGATGGAAAATATTCCGCGGTCGGTATTCCCTGCATGTCCGAAAGTCAATGATGCGCGCGCAGCCCAGAAATCTTCCTGCGACCTGTTCAGCTTACCTTCTTTGTACAGGGGAATAATCCGGTCGAGCAGCGGTTGCAAAATTCGGTTTACTTCTTCCTGCGGAAGTTGCATGATGGCTTTGTACAATCCTTCGTAGCCGGCCTGATCAAAAAGTGGAACGAAATGAGCAAGCTCCGGAATATTATTCAGCACCTCTTTTAACTGATCGGGCGATTTGAACCCGTGCAACAGCCAGAAGTTGTTCAAAGCAACCATCAATTCCGGCTTATGGTTATCATCCTTATAATTTCTTTTGGGGTCGGTCAAAGGAATGCCTGCTTCATTTTCCTTTGCAAATTCCTGCTCGGCGGCAACCTTTGAGGGATGTACCTGTATAGACAGCATATCTTTCACATCCAGTATCTTCAGCAGGTAAGGAAGTCGGCCGAACGAATTATTCACCTCGCTGCCAATCGTTTCATCCGGATAATCTTTAATTATCCGTATTAAAGAAATACTATCGTTATTATTGATCAGTTCAGACGATGCAGTTTCATGCGCGCCGAGCCAATATTCGGCCGCCGGAGTACCTGAAGGTTTTGTTCCCAACAATCGCGGAATGAATTCGGTTCCTCCCCATGCATACGGCTGAACCTTTCCTTTTAACTTGAATATCCTTTGAGTGTTCAGGTTCATCTATCGGTCAATTGTTTTACAAGGTAAAGATAAGTGCATGGCTTTACACAATGAATTGGGCAGGCGGGGCGAAAAACTGGCCGGTGAATACCTGTCAGCTCTTGGTTACACTATTTTATTCATGAACTGGCGTCACTGGCGATATGAAATAGACCTGATTGCTGTAAAAGATGACATACTTCATTTCATTGAAGTGAAAACAAGGCGAAGCACCAGGTTCGGCCTTCCGGAAGGTGATGTAAATAAAAAGAAAATGCTTAGCATGGTAAATGCGGCCGAAGGGTTCATGCAGCGTTATCCTCAATGGAGACGTATGCAATTTGATGTGTTATCGATCTGCATTACGGATGAAAATGTGGAGTATCTCCTGATTGAGGACGTTTATATATGATCATTATAAACCATCCACCCAGACCATCATTCGTTCTACCATTTTATAAGTGGCCGGACAGTACTCAACATTCTGTTTGTACACATGCATGTAATCAACCATACGCTTTTTGGTATGATGCGGGAAGCCTGCGCAGTCGGCGGGCCGCACTTCATAAATAGAGCATTTATTTGTGGAAAGATCCAGGAACTGGCAGGGTCGAAGTTTATTCATCCAGTCGTTTTCGCGCTTGTCAAGGTATAACCATTTTTCCTTGAACTGGGCGGGCGACATATTCAGGTGAGCTGATATCCGTTTTATGTCCTTGGGTGTAAAGGTGGGCGACATCGTTTTACAGCAATTGGCGCAACTCAGACAGTCCACTTCCTGCCATACTGCTTTATCTGTTATAGCCGCTGCCGCATCAAGTTTCCGCGGAGTATTTTTTTCAATGGAAGTAAGAAATCTTCTGAGCCTTCTTTTATTGTGACGCGCCTTTGCCCTGAACGACCGCAAATTAACTGCCTGCATCTGTATTGAAATTGGGAAATTGAATACTAATATTGAAGGGCGAAAATAGCGGTTTCAATAGATAAAACAATTCAATCCTTCTATAAAACATCATGTGGGAGCCATATAAAAAAGGATTCAGGGCATATCTTCAACTGGAGAAGTCGCTTTCCGGCAACTCTGTTGAAGCCTATTCAAGAGACCTTGAAAAGCTGACCCAATATCTCCAAACCGTTAACAACTTAAAAACACCTGACGAGATTGTCCTGGATGACCTTGAGTCATTCATAAAATGGATCACCGATCTTGGCATGACCGCTACTTCACAGGCGCGCATCATATCGGGCATCAGGCAGTTTTATCGTTACTGTATTCTTGAACAGGTCACTAAAAACGATCCCACTATACTGCTTGAAACACCCAGGTTAAAAAGGGCATTACCCGATGTCCTTACTTTCAGTGAAATAGAAAGCATGATCAATGAACTTGACCTTAGCACTCCTGAAGGAGGAAGGAATAAAGCCATTCTGGAAACCATGTACAGCTGCGGACTACGCGTAAGCGAGGTGATCAACCTGCAGTTATCAAACCTTTATCTGGACGTGGGTTTCATTCGTGTTATTGGAAAGGGTGATAAGGAACGGCTGGTTCCAATAGGCAGCAGTGCAATAAAATATCTTAATATTTATAAAAAGAATATCAGGGTGCATATTCCTGTGAAAGCAGGATCAGAGGATATCTTATTCCTTAACCGTAGAGGAAGCAAACTAAGCAGGGTTATGATATTTTACATCATCAAGGACCTCGCTAAAAAAGCAAACATTACAAAGAACATTTCTCCGCACACATTCAGGCATTCATTTGCCACACACCTGGTAGAAGGCGGCGCGGACCTGCGCGCGGTTCAGGAGATGCTTGGACATGAAAGCATAACCACTACTGAGATCTATACACATATAGACAGAGAGTTTTTGCGGGAAACGCTTCATATGTACCATCCGGCGTTTAAGACATGAACCGTTTCCCGCAAAACAACATACTTCTTCGGGCAACACTATTCCCGGATTGTTACCGCCTCTTCTTTTTTATTGCTTGCGGCAAGCGACTGCGCGTTCTTAAGTAGTTTTAGAAATTCGCTTCTGTAACCTTCTTCATCATTACCCAACGCATCTTTTGCAAGCAGCCATGCCTGATCATAAGATGCCTGCTGCCTGAATTCCGAATTGCGCAACAGCATGCCAAATGACGCTACCGCCGCAGCAAATCTGAAATTGGAGGAAGTTTTATTTGAGGATATGTAGTTAT
>DASWTK010000112.1:0-4457 GCA_036402175.1 Chitinophagaceae bacterium
TTCGAAGGTTATAAACCATTTCCTCCCGATCTTCCACTGGTGCCGCTTGAAGATGTTGAATTTGAAGAACGCGGAATTTTGAAGGATGATCAATACCGGACGTATTATCGGCCGATGACGTTGTTCAACGCGTTTTTCTCAACCAATTTATTTTATTGATAGTCTTTATGTTTCCTTGAATTAACAGCGCCAACTATTAATTGCAATTCAATTTCAGAGATCCAGGTATTTTCCTTTTTTTACTCTTGATAAAATTGCACCGGTATGTTTCCAATCGGCCAATGGATCACCTTTAATTACCAGGAAGTTTGCCTCATATCCTTCCTTTAAGAAACCCAGCTTTCTTTTGGGAAAAATTGTTGCTGGCGTTGATTCGCACCACAATTTCAACCTGGCAAGATTGTCAAATATTTTCAATTCGTCCAATGCTGTGATTTCCTGTACAGGCGACATGGCATGATCGCTGCCGATAGCCAGCTTTACTCCGTTTTTGTAAAGCAGGGCGAGGTTAGATGCCTGCACTTTTTTTGCTTCAGGTAATAATGATGCGTCGTCCAGCAGATCACGACTCAACAAAGCAGTCACCACGTAAACATTGTTCTTTGCCGCTAAGTTGGCGTCTGCAGCAGTCAGCATATATCTGCTGACTGAGTCCTTCGACATGATATAAAATCCCGGTGTATGGTTGATCTCATCCACCTTCATTTGCGCCGCATTTCTGAAGTCGTTCGCTGTTTCTATATGGGCTGTTACCCTGAGTCCCGCAGCGTGCGCTTTATTTACTATTATTTGGGCTAAAGCGGGATCAAGCCCCGTTCTCATTTTTTTAGGGGCAGCAGCTATCTGAGCTGCGCTGAGATCGCTGTTAGACAAATAGATCTTTATGAAATCGGGTTTTCCGCTGAGTATCTTTGGCCAGATCTGCTCAATGTCTTCCGCATTCGCAACGGAATAATATGCCTTGTCTTTGAACCAGCCACGCTCCACGTCTTTCCCCATCTGCTTAAGGTGTTGCCTGACATTGTCTTCATAAATGCTCTCAGGGTGTCCTCCGGGTCCGGTGATGCCAGCATTAGCAAAGGAAGCGTCAAGACTGGAGGGCGTATTGATCTTTGAAAAAATGGATTTCGTCCATTCCAATACATTATTGGGATTCTTGACATAAAACACTCCGTCATTCAGATAATTCCTGATCCTCTCATCCACATTACCAACTCCTTCAAGAATGTGCGTATGTGCTTCGGCGAATGGCGGAATGATGTACATTCCATTGAGGTCAATCACCGAATCGGCAGCATTTGTAGCAGACCGGATGAACATACCGTCCCTGACAAACATATCCTTCTTTACAAAAGCGCTGCCATTGAACCAGAATCCATTTTTAAAACGATAAATTTTTTGCAGTTCGCTTTGGCTCGAAAAGCTTAACTGCATTGTTACAAACGATATCAATACCAATGTCGCAAGGCATATTATTTTCCGGATCATACTATAAATTTTGACTAAAGTTGACGCAGTTGTTGAGAGTCGGCAACCCACTGGTATGAATCTCTTATTTCTGCAAATGAACAGGTCATTTTTGTGATCCGGGAAATTCGTCATACCCTTCTTATCTGGTAACTTGAGACAAAATTCAAAGCGCCTTGCCGGTGCTAACTGTTTTATTTATTCGTGCAGTTCATGATTAAACAACGCTGGTTCGAAACAGGAATATGCTCATTTCACTATTATTAAAGCTGGGCTTTATAGCATGTATCCTATTTATAGTGATACCAAGATTCTCTGCCCGCAGAAGCCTTAAATATCTTCTGCTGGAAACAAAGATTGCAATCGCGCTGTTCCTTGCTGCTGAGTTTCTGATACCAGGTGCATTGTCGCACAAAAGAAGTCATTCGCACGACTTTGTAGGTAGCTTCTGGTTTCATTTTGTGATATATGGCTTGTTGCTCAGCATTTGCCTGGCGTTGTTCTTTACAAAAGAATGGATCCGCAATGAACGGCTTAAGAGGCAGTTGATTGAAACCCAGTTGACCACTGAGCTGAACTTTCTGAAATCGCAGATCAACCCGCATTTTTTGTTCAATACGCTGAACAATCTTTATTCAATCGCGCAGCGTGATGGAAATCCGCAACTGGAGACGGGTATCTACAAATTATCGGGACTAATGCGATACGTGATCTACGAAACCGGCGCAGCCAGGGTTCCGCTTGAAAGGGAAATAGGTTACATACATGATTTCATCGGGCTTTCAAGGTTGAGATTTACAGAAGAAGAGCTGAATATCTCTGTAACAGTGCAGGGTCAAACATCCCAGGTATCAATTGCGCCAATGATCTTAATCCCATTCGTTGAAAATGCTTTCAAACACGGAGTGAAAATCGAATCAAGATCATTCATCACTATTTTAATAAAGGCGGAAGAAAGTAAGATTATATTTGAGTGCGTCAACAGCCTTCATAGCGCAAGGCATACCGAAGAACAACATTCCGGTATTGGGCTGGAAAATGTAAAAAGAAGGCTGGACCTTCTGTATCCGTCAAAACATACCCTTGAAACAATTCAATCAGACCATACTTATAAAATTAAACTCGAGTTAATCAGCTGATATATGCGGTGCGTAATTGTTGATGATGAACCCAATGCAATCGAGATACTGCAACGATATGCCAGCCGGGTAGATTTGCTGGAAACGGCTGCAACTTTCCGGGATCCTGCAAAGGCGGTTCATTTGCTGAACAGTGAAAAGATTGAACTGTTATTTATCGACATTAATATGCCGGAACTTACCGGAATGCAACTGCTTGCGTTACTCTCATACAAGCCGCTTGTAATTTTTACCACGGCTTATCCCGAGTATGCGGTTGAAAGCTATGATTATAACGCCATCGATTACCTGGTGAAGCCGATCTCATTTGAGCGGTTCCTGAAAGCGGTAAACAAAGCAATAACCCAGGCGGAATTATTGTCAAAAAGTGAACAGGCCAATGCAATGCAGGAACCCGAAAATAAAGAAGTGATCCTGCTTAAAAGCGGTACGTTGCTGCACCGGGTGAACAAAAGCGAAATACTTTACTTTGAAAAAGATTCAAATTATATCATCGTTCATACAGCTGATAAAAAAATTCTGGTGCGCGGCAATATGCAGGATGTATTTGAATGGGTATCACCGGCTGAATTCTTCCAGCTACACAAATCATTTATTGTAAACCTCGGCAAGATCGAGACCATTGAGGTTCATCAGGTGACCATCAAAGGGAGAAAGGTGCCGGTGGGATCAACTTACAGGGATGCATTCCTTTCACGGATCACCGGATGAAGATCATGATTTTTCTTTCTTCAACCTTTCCAGCCTGGCGGCCGAAGACCTTTTGACCCGCGAATTAAAAGACTGGTCAGTTCCATTGGCATCTTTCAAAAGTTCCAGCACTTTTTCTGATGAACGGATTGCCACGTCCTTGTTACCTGCTGTTTCCTGCATGTCGGCATAGTTATTCCACAACCACGCTTCTTTTGGATGCAGTTCTACAGCCAGCTCCATCAATGCCAATCCCTCTTTCGATTTATTTTCTGTAACGAACTGCCTCGCCAGTTGATTCAGGTTGTTCTGGTGCAGGAAATCAGCTGCGCTATCAACAGCGTAAAATTTCCGGGCAAGCTGCAAAGCCTCGTCAATACCTTTTCTGTTTATCAGCTCTGTGAATTGAAATTTGTCGGGAGGTGGTGCCAGTGCGGCAAACTCCTGAATGCTCCATACAGAATCGGGATATTGGTTGAAGCTGTCCTTACGGCTAAGCAGGTTTCGCGATGAAGCGGATCCTTTTAACGCGCTATTGAAGAAATGCAATAAGTAAATGTTGGACAGCTCGAAAGTATTCCTGATGGGTTCTTCGTCCTGGCCCCGCAGATGCAGGACGGTAGTAGAAGCCCTGCCTTCAGTTGCAACATCCCAGTGGTGCAGTCTCGGATGGTTTAAAAGAAGGTGGTACCTGTGCGAATATTTCTTTTTATAAAATTCATCGAAATTGGTATCCCGTTTTCCCAGCTCTTTTCCATAAATATGAAGAAAGGGAACCCGCAATTGAGAAGTATTATAAAAATTACTTTTTGAAAACAACACCCACAGGTTTTCGCCATACAAGCCGCTTTCGATGTCGGCCAGCGCACCAATGCGCGGATCATGCATTGCAAGAAGCATTTGCGCAAACCCTGCACCGCTAAAGCCATAAGTTCCTATCTTCTCAGGATCTGCCATTTGGTTTCGCGTGAGATAACTCATTACAAATTGCAGGTCTGCAACATTGTTTATATATACTTCAGGCACGCGGCCGCCCGAATTTACCACCATCGCTACCACATAACCATTGCTTGCCATCATTTCATTGGTAACAGAAGTTGATAATGGCCGCAGCATACCAATCAGCAAGGGGAATTTTTCATTAAGGGGCGCTGCATCTTT
>DASWTK010000113.1:0-11245 GCA_036402175.1 Chitinophagaceae bacterium
GGGAATTAAAATGGGCGTAATGCTTGGTCCTATGATACCCGGCCTGAATGAACACGAGATGCACGACATTATAAAAGCCGCGAGTGATGCCGGCGCCACATTTTCCGCTTACACTTTCATCAGGTTAAATGGCGCGATCAAGCTGCTCTTCCATGATTGGCTGCATAAAAATTTTCCTGACCGGGCCGATAAGGTGTGGCACCTCATTGAGGGAAGTCACGGTGGAAAAGTCAATGATAGCCGTTGGGGAGTCAGGATGCGTGGCGAAGGCAATGTAGCTGAAATGGTAGCGATGCAATATAGAAAGTACACAAATAAATATGGACTGAATCATGAAAGATTGGACCTGGATTGTTCTCAGTTCAGGAGGCCGGGAGAACAGGGCAGGTTGTTCTGATGAAGTTATCAGCTATATTTTATTATAAACGATTTTAGATGGTAGAGTTTCCGTATAAGCGGAATTTGAAACGCATGACGCGGATTACTGGGGTTAGTGATCTGTGTTATTAAAGAAAAAGCCGGAGGAAACTCCGGCTTTTCAGTTGATTCAGTTTAAGACTGAATTGTAAAGGCCACATTGATTTTATCAGTCTCTTACTTCTTCCCAAAACTAAAAGCCAGCCTCGCAAAAAACCTTCTTCCATTTCCTCCCATCTGAACTGCATCCCAGGGTCCGCCTGTTTCGTTATTGAAAGCCCAGTATTTAGCCGCGGGATTTACTCCAAGATCCGGATGCTCATTGGTGATATTATCAACACCCACATAGAGTGTTACCACTTTTGAGGCTTTGTAGCTGAGGTAAATATCTGTCACCAGCTTGGCTCCGTATTCATACCTGTCGGGTACATAAATATTCGGATCGGCATCAGTGGGTACCTGTGGATCTATGCCCAGTCCGTCTTCGCCATAACCTAACAGTTCTATCTTTCCGAAATGACTGAACCTTGCGCCAATGGCGATCTGGTTGATGCCGTATTCGAAATTCAGATTGAACTTTGATTTGGGCGCAGAAGCAAGAATGAATGCCTGCTCACGGTCACTGAGGAAAGTAAGCTGGTGTTCCTTTGTATCGTTCAGTTTCGCGGGCACATTGATCTTGTCGATCGTCATGTCCTGGAAATTACCCGTGAACAACGCTTTGAAATTTTGTTTACCGAAGCTTTTGTTATAATCTATTACGATATCAATTCCTTTATTGGTTGTGTTCACCGCATTGGCGAAGAATTGCGCAAGGCTTACATTTAATCCCTGCATGGCACTTATCAGCGCCGGGTCAAGCGATGTATCGTCTACGCTAAATTGTCCGCTCAATACAACCCTGTCTTTTACTTTCACCCAATATCCATCGATTGTTATGTTCAGCTCACGTACAGGCCTGAACGTAAATCCCAGGCTTGCGTTGACTGATTTTTCCTGTTTCAGTTCCTCAATTCCCGCGGCTTTTGTGATCGGACTGTAATTAGGGGCAATCTTCACTTCGGCAATATTTCCACCCTGTACCGTTGTGAAAGTAGAACTGAAATTCATCTGCTGTAAAGATGGTGCACGGAAGCCGGTGCTGACCGATCCTCTTATATTAAAATTATCGGTCGCTTTGAAACGTGTTGCGAGCTTATAGTTGTGGGTGAATCCAAAATCACTGTAGCTTTCAAGTCGTACCGCTCCACCAACCAGGAATCTTTTTGTGATGTCTATTTCCGCGTCACCATATGCGGCCAGGTTGGTTCTGTGTGCAACAACCCTGTCGCCGGGCTGATAACCGGGGAAACCCTGAGAACCACTGGCCTTTTCGCCACTGGGATCAAAGTTCGCGTAAGATGCTTCTTCGCCGGCGAAGATCTTATATTGCTCATACCTGAATTCAGTTCCAACCGCCAGGCTGAATCCTTCGGCTATACCAGGGATCTCTTTGTTGATATTGAGGTTTGTAGTATTCTGAAGAAAAGAGAATCCTCCGTCATCAAAATGGTTTTTGTCCGGATCGCCGGTAGATGCATTGAATGTTTTATCACCAAAGAAATGAAAGCGATTATTTCCAAGGTTATTGCTGAAATCCCAATTCCAGCCTGTGGCGCCCAGTCCTCTGATACCTGCAGCTACTGAATAATCCTGCACTCGTGTCTGGATATGCGGGTTGAAATAGCGTTCACCATCAGACGTGGTTTTAATAATGCCCGGGACATCTATCAGATCGCCATTAAGGTCTGTAACAAACCTGTCGGGACGGGCAGAGAAGTTGCGCGTAAATGCAAACGCGTCAGAGAACTTGTAGTTATAACCGCCAAATGAATAAAATGATGTGGTGCTTTTAGCAAGGGGCACTTCCATATTGTAAAAGCCACCCACTGCAAGCAGCGACGCGTCGCCATGCGCGCGGCGGTAAATATTTATTGGCAGTGCGTCTCCGTTTCTCATGAGGTCAGAAGTATCCAGCGCCTGCCTGAAAGTTTTTTCGGAATTCAGGAAATCGGCTGAAAAATTCACAAAGCCACCTTTTTTACCAATGGGCACTCCGTAGTTCGCGCCAAATGTAAATGCGCCACCGTCCATAGGGCTTTTTGGAGTTTCATATTGTCCCAATGAACTTTTCTGATAGGTATTATATTTCGTGTCGTTATAAGCTGAATATCCAATATTGGCGGTGAACTCTTTCACACTTTTTCTCATTACCAGGTTTATCACACCTGCAATGGCATCGGATCCGTATTGCGCAGAGGCGCCATCGCGAAGGATCTCCACACGGTCAATGGCCGACATGGGAATCGCGTTGAGGTCGGTTCCCGAATTGCCCCGTCCTCTTGTTCCGAACACCGCAACAAAAGAAGTTTGATGACGGCGTTTACCATTAATAAGAACAAGCGTTTGATCGGGCCCAAGTCCTCTGAGTGTTGCCAGCTCCACGTGATCGGCACCGTCGGATCCGGATTGTTTGTTATAATTCAATGAGGGCGTAGCATAATTCAATGCTGAAGTGAGGTCCATTCTTCCGGTAGGATATGCAGCCTGCGCGATGTTCACCACATCTACAGGTACCGGAGTTTCTGTTTTTACCCGGCCTGCTCTTCTTGTTCCAACCAATACAACCTGGTTCAATTCGGTGGATTCTCCTTCCAGGGCAATGTTGATCTCGGATTGCCCGTTAACCCCGACCGATTGCGTTTTATACCCGACAATACTAATTTCAAGAACGTCATTGTCGTTTGCTTCAAGCCGGAACACCCCATCGTTGTTTGTGGTGGTACCCGATCTGGTACCTTTGATCCTTACAGAAACTCCGGCCAGGGGCGTACCTGTTTTTGGATCTGTAACCTTACCTGATACCGATTGTTTTTGTGCCAGCAGTGTGAGTTGTGCAAGCATCAGGATGCATAGCAGAAAAGCTTTAATAGTTTTGGGCATAAAGCGATAGTTTGGTTTGGAATACTATATAAATGTAGAATTTTGTTTCCGACTTCCAACTTGGATGAATACACGATAGAAAAAAAATCATCGTAATATTTGGATAATCAAAAAAATGATCTCTATTTTTGTGTCCGCAAATAATTAATAACATGCTACGCAGTAATCAATATATAACAATGAAATGGTTTCGTCCGGAGGGCGATCTTACCATTTGCGGGGCATGCTACTCATTCAAATAGGATAAATAATATTCTGAGTATACGCCCCGCACCAAGCGGGGCTTTTTATTTTAACTAAACTAAACAATGACGATAACAAAACAACAATTACATACCAGTTCAACAAACCAGGTTGATGTAAAGCTGATCAGTAATGACAGTTTTTATGTTGGCATGGAGAAAGTGTGCCATGAACTACGGGGCTATCAAAAAATTCCAGGCATTTAAGGTGTCTTAAGGAATTGCTTCCAGCCCGATGGTTCACGCCACCGGGCTTTTTTGTTTTGGATTGGATGCCCCCGGCAGCAATGAACTGCCGGGGGAGGCGTAATGATCTTAAAATGATTTTATGGAGAATACAAATACAATGACAAATATCTCAATTCCATTATTTGATCACTTTTACCTGGATGGTAAAGCTCTTTACATCCATTATTTTGGCACTATGCCAAACATAAGTTTTGTGAACAGCGTTGATGGCGAAAAAACATATAAGGCTGTCAGGGAAAAATTCCAGAACAGGATAAAAGCAATTCACAGTTATACAAGGTATAACAGGGGGAAAAAACAGGGAGAGTTTGATACCAGTTATGTTGTTTTTGACAACAATTGCATAATTGAGTTTGACACCAATTATTGTATGATCATGCACAATGAATCGGTGCCGGACTTCATTAGCGAGGTTGTTTTGGTTGCTCACTCGCACAGAGAAAGAAGGCGGAGGAAACCACTTGAAATCAACATCATTGTCAGGAATGGTAACCAACTTGAATTCAGATCAATGGAAATAAAAAGGTCGAAGCTCGATCTTGATCTTTTTTATGAAGATGATTTTAAAGTAACCGATGAGATCATTCGCAGAAGGCTTGGCCGGAAGAAGGATAAAGGAATAGTGCTATTGCATGGATTGCCTGGTACAGGTAAAACAACTTATCTGCGATACCTGGTTAGCCGGCTCAGGAAAAGAGTGATGTTTCTCTCGCCTGATATTGCCGGGAGCCTGGTCGATCCGGAATTCATCCAGTTGCTGATCAATAATCCTGATACCATTCTGATCATCGAGGATGCTGAGAACATCATCATGGATAGAAGATCAAACATCAATTCATCTGTTTCAAACCTGCTGAATATATCTGACGGATTACTGGCAGACTTTCTAAACGTGCAGATCATTTGCACATTTAACAGCGAGTTGACTATGGTTGACAGTGCGCTGTTGAGAAAGGGCAGACTGATAGCGAAATATGAATTCGGTAAACTGGGAATTGCAAAAGCTCAGAAGCTGTCGAATCACCTTGGATTCAAAAATGTGATCACAAGGCCAATGACAGTAGCTGAGATAGCCAACCAGCACGAGGTTGATCAGAAGACCAGCAGGATGGAGAGAATTGGATTCAGGGTATAATAAGCGCCCTGCCCGCGATTGGTTTGCAAATCCAGGCAGGGAACTTATTTTATGCGATAATTGGCATTAAAAAGGATATATATTAATTGACGTTACAAGAAAATTATCATGGCAAAGTTGAAAATCAAAGGAAAGGATCTGAGAGCGATCGGGTTTCCGGAAGGGCCGGTGATCAGCCTGGCAATGAGCATTATGGAAAAAGCCTATAAACATAATACGCTGGATGAGGCGTTGGAGAAATTGAAGCCCGTGCTTGCCAGCCCGGCTGATTTCACGAAAGATCCTGTGTTAGGCAAGATTGCTGAAGCATTAATACCGAAACCTTCGCGGGATGCCGATGTTATTCCCTTAAATACTCATGGAATTGCATTTAATGTTTTTGGAGCCGATTTCATTGAAGAAGGCGCCACCAGCCAGATGAACCAGGCATCGCGGTTACCCATATCCGTTGCAGGAGCGCTGATGCCTGACGCCCATGCGGGTTACGGGCTTCCTATTGGAGGTGTGCTTGCAACTGAAGGCGCGGTGATACCATATGGAGTTGGTGTTGACATCGGATGCCGAATGTGCTTATCTGTTTTCGATATCAATCCGGCTGAACTGGATAAGCGGGAGAATTATTTCAACAGGGAACTGAACGAGAATACTCTCTTCGGCGCGGGAAAAGAATTTGCCAGACCTTCCGATCATGAAATTCTTTACCGTAAGGAGTTTGATGAACTTGGGTTGCTGAAAGGACTGCAGGCGAAAGCAACACGGCAGTTGGGTTCATCCGGCTCAGGTAATCACTTTGTTGAGTTTGGTGTTGTAGAGATCCGTGAGAAAGATGAAGTGTTGAACCTTGAGCCTGGAAATTACCTGGGGTTGCTGTCGCATTCGGGATCGCGCGCATTGGGAGCTAATATCGCTAACCATTATACGAAGATCGCGAAGGAGAAGCGCAGGCTTCCATCTGAAGCTGCCAACCTTGCCTGGCTTAGCATGAATGAAACCGAAGGCATTGAGTACTGGATGGCAATGAACCTGGCAGGCGATTATGCCTCTGCCTGTCATCATATTATTCATGAGAAGATAGCGAAGCAATTAGGACGGCAACCACTAAGAATAGTTGAGAACCATCACAATTTCGCGTGGAAAGAAATGTATGAAGGAAGGGAAGTGATCGTTCACAGGAAGGGAGCCACGCCTGCGGGAAAAAATGTGCTTGGCATCATTCCCGGTTCAATGACCGCTCCGGGCTTCATTGTAAAAGGAAGGGGTGAGGCTGCGTCAATCAATTCAGCTTCTCACGGTGCAGGGAGAAAAATGAGCCGCACTGCCGCGTTGAAGTCCATTACACAAAAAGCTTTGCAGGATGAGCTGCAAAGACACGGGGTAAAACTACTCGGCGGAGGGTTGGACGAATCGCCTTTTGCGTACAAGGATATTCATGCGGTGATGGATGCGCAAAAGCATTTGGTTGATACCGTAGGATTGTTCTATCCAAGGATCGTGAAAATGGATGGCACACCACCCAAGCAAAGACGAAGGAAAGATGAACTATCCGGTGAATAGTACTTACGTCGACTAGTTTCCGGGTGGAACATTGAGTTTTTCAAATATGTATGTCAGCGGAGAGTGCTCGAGTACTTTTCGATGGGAGGTTTCATTCGATTCCTCCCATTTTATTAAGCTGATCTCTCCGTCGGTTATTTCAATACCGGTGATATCTCCGTCAAAAAAACAGCAGCACCCGCTATTGAAATAAGAAGGGATAACCATGGTTTTGATAAATTGTTTGCCGGCATACTCTGCTTTTCTTTTATCGAGTTCAGCCTGCAGAACGGTTATACGGTTTGAATCGCCTGATTCTTTCGCGTGAGATATCTGCGAAGTCAGGCGTTCAATGTGATCGAGCGAAGCAAAGACTGGCTTATGCGTATGCCCTGAAATAAAAACGAGGTTTTTCTGCGCGGCGGACCACTGGTACATCATGATGTTGTGTTTGTCGACCAGGTCAATTGAATCCGAAACGGTATCGATATTTATGTCAAGGAATCGTTGAATGGGTGTCCAGATAGCTGCTACGATCCATTTGCTGAAGGCGTTGCCGTCGCTCCGAAGGTCGCCCTGGTGGCCATGCGTCAGAAAGATGGAAAAGGTTTCATTGTTATGGGTTGTTTGCAGAATGAGTCCTTCGCACACTTTCAGATTATCGCCAAATACTGGTTTCAGATAGAGCAAACGTGGGAAGTCGTATTTCCATTCCAGGTCGTGATTACCAAAAACACGGTAATATCTTCCGGCCTTAAGGAATCGTGCTTCGGTTTCCATTACTACCCGGTTGGATTCCATTAACGCCTTTGGTTCGTTCTCCCAAAGCTCTTCACAATCTCCCAAACAGATCAGCGTGTAACCTTCTTTATAATAGTATTCCAATGCGGTGAGATAATTTTTTTCGGCCAGCCTGAAGTCATCGGCAAGGTCGCGCCTGCCTTTGTGATGGTCTGAGAAAATGACGAAGCGGCTTTTTTGCAGGTCGAGCCGGATCAGCGAATCGTTTTTGTTTTTAGTACAGATTCGTTCCAGCAGTGATGATAATGAACGGAATACAGCTTCCTTGCGCGGGGCCGATGAGACCTTTTGTGCAAGGCGGGTAACTGGTTTTCGGAATATGCGCTGAAAGAATTTTCGCATTAAGCGTATTCGGGTTTTGCGTTTGGGGTTTGGGGTTTTGGGTTAGAGCGTAGCATGAAATTATTTTATATCTTAGTAAGATAATCAAATAGCTGAACCGGAAGGGCAGCTTTATGACATGAATAGATCGAACAGACTTAGTCTGTATTTCTGGGTCTTTCTTGCACTTAACCTTGCTTTCATTGCCTGGTCAAGGACCTACCTGAAACCTCTTACCACGCGCGACATAGTGAAATTCGAAGTTGCTAAAACCCTGCCGGTTGCTGAAAAGATCATTGCAGAATGGAAGGCGGATGGCAAATTTGAAAAAGCGAAACAAAGTATCGTTGCGGATTACTTCTTCATTTTCCTGTACACAACAGGGTTTATAATTACGGTTTTTTTGTTGGCCAGGTTGAGCAATCATGTGCTGTTACATCGAACGGGCCGCTTTATATTGGTACTGATGCCAATTGCCGCCATTTGTGATATTATTGAAAATGTGGCCATGTACAGAAGCTTGTCGGGCCATCTTACTGCATTGAACGTTACGCTTGCCTATGATATGGCGGTAGCGAAGTTTTCCATTATTATTCTCACCATGATCTTCCTCTTCATTTGCCTGTTATTCTGGATAGGAAGCAAATTTGCTCCGAAGTACAAACCTCTTTCCGCATAAGACGAACCCAAAACCCGAAACCGCCAGTTTGTCAATAACTCAGAAAATTCTATAAAGAAGCTTAATAGAAGGAATGTAAAATCTATATAGAATCTATGTAGAACGAACATTTTGTCAGTATAGCTCTTAGAATTGCTGTTAATTGAAGCAAACTCACACTTTGATATAGATTTTCCTTTTATCCATCCACCAAACGATCAGCCAGTAAAACACGATCATGCATAATGCATACAGAAACGATCCGGTTTCCAGTTTGGGCGACACGGGCTTACAAATATGTTCAT
Source organism: Chitinophagaceae bacterium (assembly GCA_036402175.1). Classification (GTDB taxonomy): domain Bacteria; phylum Bacteroidota; class Bacteroidia; order Chitinophagales; family Chitinophagaceae; genus DASPKM01. The sequence goes on from DASWTK010000113.1 coordinate 8,644, forward strand.
AGAACCAGGAGAAAGGAGAAGTGTAAACCGGTTTGCCATTTGCGCCGATGTGGTCAACCCAACGAATAAGACCCTGAACACGTGGAAGGAATCCGCTGAGCACGAAAATGAAGAGAGGGTTCATTCCGAAAACCGCGAAAAATTTGCTCCAGGCGCCTTTGTATTCTCTGAATTCAATCAGGTAGATCATTACACCAATTACCATCATTGCAAGGCCGGTGGTATAACAAACGTAGGAACTGGTCCATATTTTTTTGTTGATAGGGAAGACCAGATCCCAGCAAAATCCTGTAAAGATCAGAACACATCCTGCAACGAAGAGGTTGCTGAGCATTTCAAAGTTTTTCCCTTTAGTCTGGATATATCTTCCCACAAAATATCCAAATATCACCTGGACGATGGCGGGCAGTGTACTTGCCAGACCTTCCGGATCAAACGGCACGCCTTCACCTTTGTAAAGATGATTTTCTCCTAACAACCGGCGGTCGAGTCCGGTTCCAAAAAAACCTTCCAGGCTGTATGGATCAGCAGGGTTTCCGAAAGCGAGGCATAGGAACCAGTAGCCAAGCAGGATGAGCCCGCTGATAACGAAAGCGCCGCGAACTTTAAAGAAGTAGACGATCAGGGCGGCGAAGCAATAGGAAAGGGCAATGCGTTGCAAAACACCCATGAACCGAAGGGTTTCAAACGGTCGACTTACCAGTTCTTCGCCCTGCCACCGCACGAATGGCGCCCAATTGAGAAAGATGCCGATGGCAAAGATCAGCAGCGTTCGCTTGAAGATCTTGCCTAAAACGGTAGATCGGGGTGCGGTTTCAAGTCGTGGCATAACGAACCCCAGGGCATTCCCAACCGCGAAGAGGAAGAAGGGAAAGACGAGGTCGGTTGGCGTACAACCATTCCATTTAGCGTGCGCGAGCGGATCGAACATATGTGACCATGAGCCGGGATTGTTCACCAGGATCATGAGGGCGACTGTTGCTCCGCGAAACACATCGAGTGAGTAATAGCGTTGGTTCACAAAGTGGGGGTTTCAGCTAAGATAATAATTACAGGAATAGCCGATTGATGTATAGTGAAAATCATGGCCTGAATTAGCTGATATGAGGAGGGGTGTAATCAGCTAATTGGACATAAAATCTCCTATATTTGCAGCGCAACTCCATAATGGTCTTAAATTGCGGGCTATTACTGGGTTACACATTTGGAAGGGTAAAAAGTAACCTGATGCGATGGACGACCTGTGCCAACTTCCTAACGTTCCCTAAACCATGCAAATACCTGTGAAGAAGAAACTGGAGAGTAATTTATTATAAAGATATGTCCAGGGTATAGGTGTAATTCGAATGAATTCTCCACTTATACCCTTTTCGCATAGTAGAGGGAGTAGAATTTGAAAATGGATTAAAAATGCAAAATGAAAAATGTAAAATGTAAAATAGAGATCGCATATGGACGACCTATTTTGAATTTTACATTTTGAATTTTACATTTCTTTAATTATCAGCACTTTACGAATTTGTATTGTGACTGAGGTGGCGAAGCCATGCTTATCAGTAACTTGTGAACTTATTAAATACATCAAGTGGCGTCAGGACAGAAAAAATGGTATGTGGTATATACCAGGCCGAGGTGGGAAAAGAAAGTATACAGTCTTTTCCAGGAGAACGGGCTGGTATGCTATTGTCCGTTAAACAAGGTTCGCAAGCGTTGGAGTGACAGGATCAAATTGGTGGAAGAGCCACTGTTCAAATCGTACGTGTTTGTGCGGGTAGGTGAAGAAGAGCATTTGCGTGTGCGGATGATCACCGGTGTTTTGAATTTTGTTTACTGGAACGGGCGCCCTGCGATCGTAAAAGAAAAGGAGATCGACACCATCCGGAAATTCCTGAATGAATACGATGAGGTGGAAGCAAAACCTTTTAATCTGGTAGCCGACCAGGAAGTGATGATACGTCGCGGATTACTCATGAACAACACAGGGCGCATCCGCCGACTGATGAACAACAAGGTAGAAGTAGTCATAGAAAGTCTTGGATATACATTGGTAGCCAACCTTGACAAGAGCAATATCATTCCCGTATAGAAACAGCCAGCATAACATGATCAGCAAACAATCTTTTAAACGGTTGCTTTATATTTTATTATTATCTGCCTGCATTCCCTGTTGGTGGTCGTGCGGAAATGTAAGGCACCTTCAATATATGCAGGGACAATTTGATACGGCGAAGTTGAGCCAGGTGAAATATCCTGAAGTTGTGGTTCAGAAAAATGACCTCATCAATATTACTGTGTACAGCGACAACCCGATCGCGTCGGCTTATTATAATCTGCCGGTGCAGCAAACTACAATGGTTCCCGGTACTGGTACAACGGCACCGGTTAACACGGGGTCTGTTTACCTGGTCGACGGCGCGGGAAATATTCAATTCCCCGGCTTAGGTTCGTTGCAGGTTGCAGGACTTACCAAGGACCAGGTTTATCAGTTGCTGATGTCGAAGCTCCAGGACAAACTTCAGAATCCTTACTTTATCATAAGGTTAGCCAATTATCGAATTACACTTATCGGAGAAGTCAATCAACCTGGTCAATTCACCATTCC